>JAPWUQ010000087.1 GCA_028275445.1 Anaerolineae bacterium
GGCCTTTTCGGAATTCCTCCTGCAGGAGGCCCATGTGATGCACATCATGATACTCGCCGTCGCGGAACAGCGCCTGCCGGCGCGTGCCCTCCAGGCGGAAGCCGGCCTTCTCGTAGCACCGCATGGCGCGCGGGTTGAAATCATAGACCTCCAGCTCGACGCGGTGCAGGTTCAGCTCCAGGAACGCGAAACGGAGCAGTGTCCGCACCGCCTCCGTGCCCAGGCCCTGGTTCCAGAAGCGCTTTTCACCGATGGAGATGCCCAGCACCCCCAGGCGGTTCTTCCAATCCACCCGATGCAGGCCAATGGTGCCAATGGGGAGCCATTCTCCCCCTTCCTCGGCCTCGATGACGAACATCATCTCGTCGCGCGCTTTCAGATGCTCCTCGAACCACTGCTCCTCCCGGGCCTGGGACATCGGGAGGTACATCAGCAGGTATTGGCGCACCTCTGGGTCGTTGAACCAGCGCACAAAGGTGGGGATATCCGTGCGTTCCGGTGCACGCAGGCGCACGCGTTCGCCGTACAGCATACAGATCGCTCCTAATGTCTCAGATAGAAGGGCACGTCGGTGATAATGCGGAAGCGTCCCTGACTTATATCGCGGCGGGCATAGTTCAGCGCCCATTTGAGCACCAGCGCCGTCTGGTTGTGCAGGAAGAAGTGCCACCAGCGCGCCGGCACGAACTCCGGCATGACAATGGTCACGTAATGGCCCTCTTCGTCAATGAACTGATTGACATAGTCCATCAGCGGTTCCACCACCGAGCGGTACGGGGACGGCAGGACCTCCAGCGGGATGTCCGGCAGGTAGTGCTTCCAGCGCTCCTGGAGCTTGGCGGTTTCCTCCGGGTTGACATCCACCGTCACCACGTGCACGTCGTTGCCCAGCGCCTGGGCATAATAGATCGCCTTGACCACGCCGCGGTGCAGGCCGGCCACTGGCACCACAATGGTATGCTTCTTGACCGGCACAGGCCAGCGCAGGGAGAGGGAGAGCTGTTCCGCCACCTCTTCGTAATGATGGTGGATGCCGCGGAACATCATGACCAGCAGGGGGATGAGGGTCAGCACGATCCAGGCGCCGTGGGTGAACTTCGTCACTGCCATCATGACGGCCACGATGCCGGTAGCGACGGCCCCCAGCGCGTTGAAGATGATGGAGGTTTGCCAGCCGGGGGTACGCCGGCGGAGCCAGTAGCGCACCATGCCGGCTTGGTTCAGCGTGAACGAGGTGAACACCCCCACCGCGTACAGCGGGATAAGGGCGTGCGTGCTGGCGCGGAAGAGGATGACCAGCAGGGAAGAAATCACTCCCAGCAGGATGATGCCGTTGGCATAGACCAGGCGGTCACCCACATTGGCAAGCTGACGCGGCAGGAAGCGGTCGCGCGCCATCCACATCGAAAGGCGCGGGAAGTCCGCATAGCTGGTGTTGGCCGCTAGCACCAGGATCAGCATGGTCGCCGCCTGGATCAGATAGTAGATGATACTGCGGTCAAAGACCGTGCGGGCGATCTGCGATACGACCGTCTCCCCCTCGCGCGGGACGATCTCCAACTGATGGGCCAGGAAGGTGATGCCCAGGAACATGGTCACCAGGATGGCGATCATCCAGAGCAGGGTTTTGCCGGCGTTTTCGCTCTCAGGCGGCTTAAAGATAGGCACACCGTTGCTGATGGCCTCCACACCGGTCAGGGCGGTACAGCCGGAGGTGAAGGCGCGCAACAGCAGAAAGAGGGTCAATGGCTGAACGCCCTGCGCGTAGGCGGCCGCGGCGGCCTCCGCCGGCTGTATGGAACCGGTCAGCACGCGCGCCAGGCCAACGCCGATCAGGGTCAGCATACAGGCAATAAAAAAGTACGTGGGCACGGCGAAGACGCGCGCCGACTCGCGCACGCCCCGCAGGTTCATGATGGTGATGAAGGCGATGGCGCCCACCGCCAGCTCCACCCGCCAGGGATAGAGGACGGGGAAGGCGGAGGTAATGGCGGCGATGCCGGCGGAGATGCTCACCGCCACTGTCAGGATGTAATCGGTGAGCAGGGCCGCGCCGGCGACCAGGCTGGGCAGTGTGCCGAGGTTCTCGCGCGACACGATATAGGAGCCGGCGCCGTTGGGATAGGCGTGCACCGTCTGGTAATAGGACATGCCCACGATGACCAGCAGGGCGGCGATGGCCAGGGCAATGGGCCAGGACAGGCTCAGCGCGGCGCCGCCGGCCAGGATCAGCACCATCAGGATTTCCTCCGTCGCGTAGGCGACCGAGGAAAGCGCATCGGATGATAAGACAGCTAACGCCTGGACCTTGCCCAGGCGCTCGTGCGACATGCGCTGTGTGGGGAGCGGCATGCCGATCAATATTCGCTTGATGTAGGCCAGCATAGCATATCCTCCAAAGACATGCGCTAAATCGCAAAATTATCACCAAAGGGCCGGCCTGTCAACTTTTGCAGGGGCATGTTTCTGGCCGAAGAGGGTCAGCCGCCCCTCGTTCGCGTTGACAGTACTCCCCTTTCGTGGTATACTACGTTGTACAATTCCGGCACACAGCGGCTCGCGCCGGCAGTATCCCGGATGAGTCCCTAGGGCCGGAGGGCAGTGGGCCGGCCTGTTCAATGAAGATCCTGGCGATCAGCGACAAAATCGAAGAGCGCTTGTACAGCCCCAGCGCGGCCAGCAGTTTCGCCGATGTGGACCTGGTGCTCTCCTGCGGCGATCTTCCCTCGTACTATCTGGAGTACCTGGTCAGCACGCTCAATAAGCCGCTGTATTATGTCTTCGGCAATCATGAGCCGGCCATCGGCGAGAACGGGGAGCGGCTCAAGGAGATCCCCGGCTGTATCAACCTGGACGGCCGCGTGGTGAACGCCGGGGGCCTGCTGATCGCCGGCCTGGAAGGCTCCATCCGCTACCGCCCCGACGGCGAGTACCAGTACACCGAAGGGGAAATGCTCTGGAAAATCGTGCGGATGGTGCCGAAGCTCATCTGGAACCGCATTACCCGGGGGCGCTACCTGGACATTCTGGTGACGCATGCGCCGCCGGCCGGCATTCATGATGCCGCCGACCGCTGTCACCAGGGCTTCCGGCAGTATATCTGGTTCATGGAGCGTTTCAAGCCGCGCTATTTGATCCATGGGCACACCCATATGTACATGCCGAACCAGAAACGTCAGACGCGATATAAGGACACCGAAGTCATCAATGCCTATGGGTACGTGGTCCTGGATGTGGAGCCGGCCCAGTAACCCCCTCCCGCCGGCGCGCCCGTTCTCCCATCGCATCCAATCCGTCTGAGGCATACGGTGATAACTTGAGGAGAGGAACATGGCAGAGAAAATCACCCCCCGCAGTGAAGATTATTCGCGCTGGTACACCGACGTCATCCTGCAGGCCGAGCTGGCCGATTACGCGCCGGTCAAAGGATGCATGGTCATCCGGCCGTACGGCTATGCCCTGTGGGAAAACATCCAGCAGGCGCTGGACCGCCGCTTCAAGGCCACCGGCCATGTCAATGCCTATTTCCCCCTCCTGATCCCGGAAAGCTACCTGCGCAAAGAGGCCGAGCACGTGGAGGGCTTCTCCCCGGAGCTGGCCGTGGTCACGCACGGCGGCGGCAAAGAGCTGGAGGAGCCGCTGGTGGTGCGCCCAACCTCTGAGACCATTATCAACGCCATGTACGCCAAGTGGATACGCTCCTGGCGGGACCTGCCCATCCTCATCAACCAGTGGGCCAATGTCGTGCGCTGGGAGATGCGCACGCGGCTCTTCCTGCGCACCACGGAGTTCCTCTGGCAGGAGGGGCACACCGCCCATGCCACGGCCGAGGAGGCTATGGAAGAGACCCTGCGCATGCTGAATGTATATAAGGAATTTGCCGAGACCGAGATGGCGATGCCGGTCATCGCCGGCCAGAAGAGCATGACGGAGAAGTTCGCCGGCGCCCTGGCCAGCTACTCCATCGAGGCCATGATGGGCGACAAGCGCGCCCTGCAGGCCGGCACCTCCCACTACTTCGGCCAGCAGTTCGCCAAGGCTTTCGGCATCCAGTTCCTGAACAAGAACAACGAGCTGGAGTACGTCTACCAGACCAGTTGGGGCGTCAGCACCCGGCTCATCGGCGCGCTGGTCATGGTGCACGGCGACGACCAGGGCCTCATCCTGCCGCCGCGGCTGGCCCCCATCCAGGTCGTCATCGTCCCTATCTGGCGCGATGAGGAGCAGAAGCGCGTTGTCCTGGAGGCCGCCGGCCAGGTGCAGGCCCGCCTCTCCGCCACCACGCGCGTCAAGCTCGACGACCGCGACGAATACTCGCCCGGCTGGAAGTTCAACGACTGGGAGATGAAAGGCGTGCCCCTGCGCATCGAGATCGGCCCCAAGGATGTGGAGAACGCCCAGGTGGTGCTGGCGCGCCGCGACATCCCCGGCCGCGAGGGCAAACAGACCTGCCCCATGGAGGCCCTGGAAAGCCGCGTGGCGGAGCTTCTGGCGGCCATCCAGGCGGACCTCTATGCCCGCGCCCTGCGCTTCCGCGAGGAGAACACCTTCTATCCCAAGACTTATGCCGAGCTGGCCGAGGCGGTGGAGAACGGTTTCGCCTTTGCGCCCTGGTGCGGCTCCGTCGAATGCGAGGCCAAGGTGAAAGAGGATACCAAAGCCACCACCCGCTGTATCCCCTTCGAACAGCCGGCAGAGGTGGGCCCGTGCGTGGTATGCGGTCAGCCGGCGGAGAAGCAGGTGCTGTTCGCCCGCGCCTATTAGCCGCCCGCTACCTTTTCATCAAGGAGATATCATGCTGGCACTTTCAACTGCCTGGTTCGCGCGAGAGGAGCTTCCTCTCGCCGACCTTTTTTCACTGCTGGTCAAACACGGCTTCCAGGCCTTCGAGCTGAACTACGTGGTGCATCCGGTGGACCTGGAGGAGATGCGCCGGCTCCAGCAGGAGCTGGGATTCACCATCACCAGCCTCCACAACGTCTGCTCGACCCTGCGCGAGCCGCTGGCTCCGGATGATGAGTACGGCGACAACATCGCCTCGCTGAACGAGGAGGAGCGCCAGCAGGCGGTCTTGCATCTGCGCAGTACCGCGGAGACCGCCGTGCAGTTGGGCGCGCGGGCCGTGGTGATTCACGCCGGCTTCGTGCCGGCGGCCAAGGAGGATGCGGAGTACCGCCAACTGCGCCGCGCCTTCGCCCGCGGGGAAATCCCCCCGAGCGCCATGGCGGAGATCATGCGGAAGAAAGTCGCCCAGCGCAAGGAAATGGGCCGGCCGCATCTGGAGCGGTTGGTGAAAAGCCTGCGGGAGGTCTGCCCGCACTTCCCGGAACTGCGCTTCGGGATCGAGTGCCGCTATCATTACTACGGCCTGCCGGACCTGGACGAGCTGGCGGAAGTGCTGGTGGAGGCGGACCTCCCCAACCTGGGATACTGGCACGACTGTGGCCATGCGCAGGTGCAGGAGAATTTCGGCATCTGCCGGCATCAGGACTGGCTCGAGCGCTACGGGCACTGCCTGGTCGGCGTGCATCTGCACGGCATGGCGGACCATGTGCACGATCATTATGCGCCGGCGCCGGGCAACATGCCCTTCGAGATGATCCGCACCTACATCCGCCCCGACACCATCCAGGTGCTGGAGCTGGGCAAGTTCAATGACCTGGAGAGCATCGTGGCCGGCCGCGATTACCTGCAGGCCATTTTCACGCGCGGGGAGGTCGTGCCGGCGGGATGAGCAGGGCCCCAGTTTCATCATCCAACCAATATGCCGGCACACGTCCTCCCTTCGGCCTCCCGGATGTGCTCATCTTGCTGGCCGTCCTCATCTGGGGCGTGAACACCAGCATCGTCAAGGCCACCCTGGCGGTCATGCATCCGATGGTCTTCAACGCCCTGCGCTTCTCCCTCTCGTCCGTTGTGATGCTGTTGATCTCCCGCCTCCAGCGCCAATCGCTCGCGCTCCCGCGGGAGGACCGCCGGCGCACCTTCCCGATTATGGTGGTGGGCGTACTGCTGTATCAACTGCTGTTCGTCTTCGGGTTGAGCCGCACGACCGCCGGCAATACCTCGGTCCTGCTGGCCACCATCCCTATCTTCATCGCCCTGTACTGGGGCCTGATCCGCCGCCAGCGCCTGCCGGCCCTCATCTGGGCCGGCGCCGTGCTGACCTTCTCCGGCGTGGCCATGCTGACGCTGGGGTCGGGAGAGACGTTCCGCTCCGGAAGCTCCTCGCTCATCGGCGACGGCCTGATCCTGCTGGCGGCGGTGTGCTGGGCCGCCTATACCATCGGGAGCCAATCCCTGCTGGAGCGGCATTCGCCCACCAAGATCACCACCCTCTCGATGCTCTTTGCCGCGCCGGCGCTGGACCTGATCGCTCTGCCACAGCTCCTGCGCACCGATTGGGGCGCCATTCCCTGGCCGGCCTGGGCCGGCCTGCTCTTCTCGGCCGTCTTCTCCATCGCCCTATCGTACCTGTTCTGGAACACGGGCGTGCAGTACATGGGCAGTGCCCGCGCCACCGCCTACTCCAACCTGACGCCCATCATCTCCCTCATCACTGCCTGGATCGCGCTGGGAGAGCGGCTGAACGTCATCCAGATGACGGGTGCGGCAGTGGTGCTGGTGGGCATCTGGCTGGTGCGCTTTGATCCCCGCCTGCGCCGGCAAAAGCGCCCCGCCGCCAGCGCCGCCAGCGAATGAAAGGGGGATTATACAATGGTAGGCCGACTGCTGAAACTCAGCCACCAGCTCAGCCGGCATTATTACGGCGCTCTGCCCGTGGGTGTATGGGTGGTGGTGATAGGCCTGCTGGTCGCCGTCATCGGGCTGTGGCGGCGCTGGCCGCTGGTTGTGCCGGTGCTGGCCGGCCTCATCGCGCTGGTCGGCCTGATCCTGCTGATATGGGGACGCATCCAACGTTATCACCGCTTCGTGCCCTCCCGGAGCGCCAAAGCCCCGGAGGCGCCGCATACCCCCCTGCGCGGCCTGGAGCATATCAAGATCCGCGCCACGGGCAAGCTCTCGGTGGAGGGCAAGGAACGCTTCTTCGTGGACCTGGAGGCCATTTACCACACGTTCGAGACGCGCGAGCATGCGGTGATGGCGCATGTGCCCTGGTCGCGCTTTCTGCTGGCGCGCTCGCGCCGGCAGTACGTCGGCATGTGGTACGCCTTCTTCAAGCCGGAGGACATCCGCGATATTGAGATCGGCGAGCTGGAATACGGCCTGCGCCGCCGGCCGGCCCTGCGCCTGCGCTATCAAGGCCCCAAGCGGGAGGAGATGGTCCTGCTGGCGTTCTCGAACGAGGGCGACCTGACGCGGGCGCTCTCCGACCTGTACTACGACCTGGCCGGCCCCGGGCCGGACCTCATAGCGTGACGAACCGCCCGGTGGGGTGTTATTATAAAAAATTCGTGGAAGAGGTACATCGGAAGACATGACCGTACCCGTGGTGATCGTCAACCCCATCGCCGGCCGCGGCCGGGGAGCCGCCTCCAAGGAAGAGATTGCGCGCGCCTTTCAACAGGCCGGCCAGCCAGTGGAAATCCTGGTGACCAACCAGCCCGGCGACGCGGTGAAGTGGGCATATGAGGCGGCCCAGCGGGGCGTCCCCTTCATCGCCGGCGCCGGCGGCGACGGCACCGCCAACGAGATCATGAACGGGCTGTCGCGCTGGCTGCGCAACGGCGGCGACCCCGGCACCATGCCCCGCTTCGGCATGATCCCGGTCGGCACCGGCAACGATTTCGGCTATAACTTCGGCCTGCCGCATGAAGTGCCGGCGGCCTGCCAGCGCCTGCTGGACGGCCGCGTGCGCTGGATGGACGTCGGCCTGGTGGAGTCCGACACCGAGCCGCCCCTCTTTTTCGTCAACGGCGTGGGGTTGGGCTTCGATGCCGTGGTGAACATCGAGAGCCGCAAGATCCGCTATCTGCGGGGGGCGGCGGTGTACCTGCCGGCGGTGCTGATGACCCTGCTCTTTTACTACCGCTCTCCCCTCGTCAAGGTCACGTACGACGATCAGTCTTTTGAAGATCACCTGATGATGATTTCCGTCATGAACGGCGAGCGCTTCGGCGCGGTTTTCCACATGACCCCTGGCTCGCGCATTGACGACGGGCTGTTCAGCCTGTGCTTCGTGCGCAAGCTCCCCCGGCACAGCATGCTGCCGATGGTGCCGCGCTTTATCCGGGGCACACACCCCAAGCATCCGCGCATCATGATGGCCAAGGCCCAGAAAGTGACGCTCGAATCGAGCGAGCCCCTGCCCTCCCACGTGGACGGGGAGATTTACAGCGTGCGCGCCCGCCGCTACACCTTTACCATCATGCCCTGGAAAGTGCCGATGCTGTGCTGACGCCGGCCGATGCCGGACCTCGCCCCGTCCCCGGCCGCCCAGGCGGCTTCGGCGAAGCCCTGCACCCTCTCGCCTTGTCCCGCGTGCCCGCCGTGTGTTATAATACGGTTGAATCTCTCGAACATATGGGCGGGTATGGCGAAGCGAAGCACCGCGAAATCCAAAGGCAGAAACGCTCCGGACCGCTTCCCCCTGGGGATGCGGGCGGATATCGCCGGCATTGTCCTGCTGGCGATCGCCCTGCTCACCCTCTTCAGCCTGCTTTCCATTAACCGCGGCGGCCTGACCGGCGCCTGGATCCATTTCCTGCGCTTGAGCTTCGGCTGGGGGGTCTATGTCATCCCCTTCGCCCTGGGCGGGCTGGGGCTGTGGCTCATCGCCCGCGATTTCGAGCAGGATATGCCCCTGGATTGGGAGAAGCCGGCCGGCTGGGGGCTGTTCTTCTTCATCTTCCTGACGGCCGCCCATCTCATCGCCTCCATCGGGCATGAGGATGCCCGGCTCCTGGCGGAGGCCGGCCAGGGCGGGGGGTATATCGGCTGGGGCGCCAGCATGGTGCTGGTGGAGGCCCTCGGGCTCATCGGCGCCTGGACCTTCATCCTGGCGTGCTTCTTCGTGGCGCTCATCCTGGTGCTCGATATCACCCTGGCGGAGTTCTGGCAGGCGGTGCGCGGCCTGGCGCAGGAAATCCAGCAGGCGGTGCGCCGGCATATGCTGGTGCCGGGCTGGCCGGCGCTGGGCCGGCGCAAGGCTCCCCCCATCACCCCGGGCCCCACGATGGTAGAGCCGCCGGCGCCGCCGCCCCGGGCTCCGGAGCCGCCCGCGGAGAGACCGGTTTCCCCTAAGGCGCCGGCTGTCCCCACCGCCCATCCGGTGCCGGAGCGCTTCACGCCGGCGCCGGCCGAGCCGCGGGAACCAGTGAGCGCCGCGCCGACATCCAGCGGACAGCTCTGGCAACTGCCCCGCATTGAGGAAATCCTCGACGAGGGTGTGGACGTGGAGCTGAGCCCGGCCGAGGTGCGCGAGCGGGTGCGCATCATCGAGGAGACGCTGGCGAGCTTCGGGGTGCCGGCGCGCGTGGTGGAGGTGAACCAGGGGCCGGCGGTCACCCAGTTCGGCGTCGAACCCGGCTTCATCGAGACCAAGGACTCCAAGGGCCGCATCAAGCGCTCCAAGGTGAAGGTGGCGCGCATCAGCGCCCTGGCCAAGGACCTGGCGCTGGCGCTGGCCGCCTCCCCGATCCGCATCGAGGCGCCGGTGCCCGGCCGGCCCATCGTCGGCATCGAGGTCCCCAACCAGCGCACCTCGCTCGTCTCCCTGCGCAGTGTCATGGAGAGCGAGGCCTTCCGCTCCATCCGCTCGCCGCTGGCGCTGGCGCTGGGACAGGACGTCTCCGGACAGCCGGTCTGCGCCGACCTGGCGAAGATGCCCCATCTGCTCATCGCCGGCGCCACCGGTTCCGGCAAGTCGGTCTGCATCAATTCCCTGGTCACCTGCCTGCTGTGCAATAACACGCCCGAAACCCTGCGCCTGCTGATGATTGACCCGAAGCGGGTGGAGTTAGTGCCCTTTAACGGCGTGCCCCATCTGCTGGCGCCCGTGGTGGTGGACCTGGAGCGGGTGGTGCCCACCCTGCAGTGGGCAACGCGAGAGATGGACCGCCGCTATGAGCTGTTCGCCAAGGCCGGCGTGCGCAACCTCGAAGGCTATAACGAGCGCCAGCGGGAGCGCGGCGAGCCGATCCTGCCCATCATCGTCATCGTCATTGACGAGCTGGCCGACCTGATGATGATGGCGCCTGATGAGGTGGAGCGCTCCGTCTGCCGCATCGCCCAGATGGCGCGCGCCACCGGCATTCACCTGATCATCGCCACCCAGCGCCCCAGCGTGGACGTGGTGACGGGATTGATCAAGGCCAATTTCCCGGCCCGCATTTCTTTCGCCGTGACCAGTCAGGTGGACTCGCGGGTCATCCTGGACACCGCCGGCGCCGAGCAACTGCTGGGCCGCGGCGACATGCTCTATATGGCCCCGGATTCCCCCAAGCTTCAGCGCCTGCAGGGATGCTTCGTCTCCGATCAGGAGGTCCAGCGCCTGGTGCGCTACTGGAAGGGCATCCGGCCGGCCGGCGAGCCGGCGAAACCGGAAGAGGTGATCCAGCCGCCCCTCTGGGCAGACCTGGCACAGCCGGCCCCCGCGGCCAAGCCGCGCGATGTGCTCTTCGATGAGGCAGTGCGCGTGATCCAGGAGTATGACCGCGCTTCCATCTCCCTGCTCCAGCGCCGGCTGCGCATCGGTTACTCGCGGGCCGCCCGCCTGATTGACCTGCTGGAGCAGGAGGGCTATGTGGGGCCGGAGGAAGGTGCCAGCCGCTCGCGCGCCGTGCTGAAGCGCCCGCCGG
>JAPWUQ010000088.1 GCA_028275445.1 Anaerolineae bacterium
CCCTTCACATCAATTTGATACGTCACGGCCGGCGGATATGCACGGCGCGCCGGCCGCACTGCGAGGAGTGCTTCCTGCGGGATATCTGTGCCTATCCGTCGGCCAGGAACGAGGGTGCCGGCGAGAGCCGGCGACATCACCCACAATCGTGAGGACCACGCTATGCTCTACGTGAAGAACCTGACCCGGGATACCGTGCTGGTGGAACACGGCCGCGTGGCGAATAACGCCTGGACGCGACTGCGGGGCCTCATCGGGGTGCGCCACCTGGCGCCCGGGGATGGGCTGGCCATCATCCCCTGCCGGGGGGTGCACTGCATGTTCATGTCCATCCCCATTGACGTGCTGTACGTGGACAAGCGCGATCGTGTGGTGGGGATGGACCGGGATCTGAAGCCCTGGCGCTTCGGTTCCTTTTACAAAGGCGTGCATTACGTGATCGAACTGCCGGCCGGCACGATCGCCCGCACCGCCACGGAGGTGGGGGATCAGCTCCTGGTGACCTTCTGAATCCCGCGGGTTGGTCGCAGTATTCGCACCTGTGCCTTCCGGAATATGCATGATGCGGATTTTGTGTCACTTGCGCGAAGCGGCCGGCTCGTATACACTGTAATGTAATCCCTGAGAGGCGGCGCCGGCCGGCGCAAGGATGTATGTTCAGCGATACCGATCGACTGCCAAAGGTTCTCAAACTATATTTGGAGCTCAGCCAGTATCCCATCCTGGCGAGCCGCATCCGACAGCGGATGCGCGAGGAAATCTTCTCGCGCGGCATCATCTCGCGCGAGCAGTTCGAGCGAGAGGTGCGGGAAAAGGCCATCCAGTCCCAACGCCGCGAGGGACTGTTGGACCCGGTCGTCGAGGAGCCCAGCGATGTCTGGGCCGAGCGCGTGTCCCGCGTCCGCGATACCCTGACCGACTTCTACTTCGCCTACAACCTGCCCCACGAGCTGTTCGAGCGCATCGTGCAGGAGGTGCTGGCCGACCGCGTCCCGCGCGAGGACATTATCCTCTCCTTTAACCCCGAGCTGGCGCCCTGGGACATGCTCTTTGCCCAGGCGGAGCAGTACGAGAGCTTCCCGCCGGAGAAGCGCGCCAAGGTACAGCATCACCTGAAGGAAATCATCGTCGTGCTCATCAAGAGCATGATCAGCGACCAGCTCGCGTTTGTCAGCCTGGCGAAGGAATACTTCACCATCCAGGACCTGAAGGAGATCCGCCGGCGGCGCATCGGGCGCGGCAAGATCGGCGGTAAAGCCGCCGGCCTCCTGCTGGCCTGGAAGATCCTGCAGAGCGAGGCGGACAATGCCGGCTTCGACATCCGGCCGTACCTGGCCATGCCCGAATCCTACTTCATCGGCGCGGATGTCTTCTACGATTTCCTGTCCATCAACCATCTGTACGATCTGCTCAACCAGAAGTACAAGACGCGGGAGCAGATCGAGGCCACCTATTCGCAGGTCAAGGAGCATTACGCCCGCGGCAAGTTCCCTGAGGATATCGTCGAGCAGATCGCGCTCCTGCTGGAGGAGCTGAACCACGCGCCGATTATCGTGCGTTCCTCCAGCCTGCTGGAGGATAACTTCCGCACGTCATTCGCCGGCAAATACGACAGCGTCTTCTGCCCCAATCAGGGCTCCCGTAAGGAGAACCTGGAGGCGGTGCTCTCCGCCATCCGCCACATCTACTCCTGCGTGGCGCGCCCTGAAGTGCTGGTCTACCGCCAGCGGATGGGCCTGATTGATTACGACGAGCGCATGGCCATCCTGCTCCAGAAGGTCGAAGGGGAACAGCACGGCCGCTACTTCTACCCCACCCTGGCCGGCGTGGGCTTCAGCCGCAACCCCTTCCGCTGGAACCGCCGCATCCGCCGCGAGGACGGCTTCCTGCGCATCGTCTTCGGCATGGGCACCCGCGCGGTCGAACGCGTCGCCAACGACTACGCCCGCATGGTGGCGCTCAGCCATCCCGAGCTTCGGCCGGAGGGCAACGTCCGCGAGATCCGCTGGTATTCCCAGCGCTACGCGGATGTCATTGACCTGGAGGACAACACCTTCAAGACCCTGCCGGTGAGCGAGGTGCTGTCCGAGGATATCACGGGCATCGAACTGCTGGCATCGGTGGACCGCGGGGATTATTTCGAGCCGCTGACCGCCGGCGCCTTCGATAAGGATAAGCTGGTGCTGACCTTCGACGGCTTGCTGAAGAACCGCGATTTCGTCAACTTGATGAAGACGGTGCTGAAGCGGCTGGAAGCGGTGTACAACTTCCCCATTGACATCGAGTTCACCGTGGAGATCCGGCGCAGTTGGCCAAAGCCTGAGTTCTGCCTGCATCTCCTGCAGTGCCGGCCGCAGGCCTATGCCGCGGCACAGCGCTTCCCCCTGCCCACCGACGTGCCGGACGAGGATAAGATCTTCTCGGCCAACCGGCTGGTGCCCCACGGCCTGGTACAGCGCATCCGCTACATCGTGTATGTGGACCCGGAAAAGTACGCCCAGATCACCGACCCGCATTTCAAGACGGAGCTGGCGCGCCTGATCGGCCGGCTGAACAAGGCGCTGGAGGGCCAGCGCTTCATCCTTATGGGGCCGGGCCGCTGGGGCTCCTCCAACATTGACCTGGGCGTCAAGGTGAGCTATGCCGAGATTTACAACACGAGCATGCTCATCGAGATCGCCCATTCCCACGACGGACAGCCGGTGGAGGTATCCTACGGCACGCATTTCTTCCAGGACCTGGTGGAGGCGCAGATTTACCCGCTCCCCCTCTACCCGGACGATCCGGAGACCATCTTCCGCGAGGAATTTTTCACGCAGTCGCCCAACGTGCTGACCGAGATCCTGCCCGACGCCGGCAAGTTCGCCGAGGTCGTGCGGGTGATTGACGTGCCGGCAGTCGCCAACGGCCGACTGCTGGAAGTGGTGATGAACAGCGACGCCGACGAAGCCTTCGGTTATTTGCGCACCTACGAGGGGGAAGAAGAGGCCTGACGGCTGGCCGGCCCATCCTCCTCAGCGGCGGGCAGGAGGCGCCCTCTGCACACGCTTTGGTTTCTCCTGGGAGGATGGATCGCCGGCCTGTGGGTGGGCGAACAGGGCTGGCTGGCGCCGGTATGGTGGCTGGCCGGCACAGCGGCCTGTGCCCTCCTGACGATCCTCCTACGCCGGCGTCCCTCCCTGCGGCGCTGGCCCCTGCTCGTCCTGGCGCTCTGCCTGGGCGCCCTGCGCATGCTCCCCCTCCACCCGGCCCTTGATGAGCACAGCCTTCCGCGCTTCAACGACGCCAGCGAGTTCGGGATACGCGGCGTCGTGGTCGAACCGCCGCGGCTTTCCGGCACCACCCAACGCCTGCATGTGCGCGCCGAGCACCTGGCCGGCCCAGGCCTGGACCAGGATGTGCACGGGGATATCGAGGTCATCCTGCCGGCCCTGCCGGCCTATCGCTACGGTGATGAGCTTTTGCTGACCGGCCGGCTCAGCACCCCCGCGCGCCTGGGGGCCTTTGACTATCGGGCCTATCTGGCGCGCCGCGGCATTTACTCCCTGATGCGCTATCCCCGCGTCCAGCTCCTGCGCGCTGACCAGGGCCATCCCCTGATGGCGGCGGTCTATTCCCTGAAGGACCGGCTGCGCGGTATCATCGAGCGCATCTGGCCGGCGCCGTACGCCGGCCTGCTCTCCGCCATGCTCCTGGGCGACGAGCGCGGCATCCCCAGCCGGCTGGAGGATGCCCTGCGCGCCTCCGGCACCTCCCACATCGTGGTCATCTCGGGGTGGAACATCACCCTGCTGGCCGCGCTGGTCACTGCACTGCTGACGCCGGCGCTGGGTCGGCGGCGCGCCATGGCTGGCGCGCTGGCGGCCGTGGCCGGCTACACCGTCCTGGTCGGCTTTGACCCACCGGTGATGCGGGCGGCCATTATGGGCGGCCTGACCCTCTTCGCCCTGCTGACCGGCCGGCGGTCCACTGCCCTGCGCGGCCTGTCCATCGCCGCCCTGCTCATGACCATCATCCAGCCCTATGCCCTCTGGCACCTGGGGTTTCAGCTCTCCTTTGCCGCCACACTGGGGTTAATCACCCTGTATCCCCTGCTGTGGAAAGGCTGGCAGGCCCTGCGCGAGAAGCTGGGCTGGGCCGGCCGGCGCTCCCCGTTTCAGGCGTTGGAAGAGATCGTGCTGGTGACCCTGGCGGCGCAGTGCTGGACGCTCCCCATCCTGCTGTTTCAGACCGGCCAGCTTTCCCTGGCAACCCTGCCGGCCAATGTGCTGGTACTGCCGGCACAGCCGCCGCTGTTGGGCCTGGGAGCGCTGGCCGTGCTGGCCGGCGCGCTGTGGATGCCGCTGGGACAGGCCCTGGGCTGGCTGGCCTGGCCCTTCGCGGCCTATACCGTCTGGTTCGTCGAGAAGATGGCCGGCCTGCCCTGGGCGCAGGTCACCGTGCCGCCCTTCACGCCGGCCCTGCTCGTCCTGTACTATGCACTGTTGACGGGCCTGACCGTGTGGGGAGGACTGCCGGCGGAGCGGCGCCAGGAGCTGTGGCAGTACGGGCGCCGGCATCTGCCGGCCTATGCCGGCCTCTCCGCCCTGGGGCTTAGCGCAGTGCTCGTATGGAGCGCGGCCCTCAGCCTGCCCGACGGCTACCTGCATGTCTATTTCCTGGACGTGGGGCAGGGGCATGCCAGCCTCATTGTCACGCCGGCCGGCCATCAGGTGCTGATGGACGGCGGGCCGGACGGCACGCTGACACTTTCTCATCTGGGCCGGCACATGCCCTTCTGGGACCGGGAGCTGGACGCGGTCATCGCCACACACCCGGACTCTGACCATGTCAATGGTCTCTTTGCCGTGCTGGAGCATTATCGGGTGCGGGAGGTCCTGGATGCCGGCTTCGCGGAAGGGGCGGACGTCACCCGCCGCTGGGTAGAAGCGGTCGAAGGGGCGGGCGCGGAAAGGGCGCCGGCGGCCGTTGGCACACAGCTTCGTCTGCCGGATGAGGGCCTCATGCTGGAAGTCCTGCATCCGCCGGCGTCCTGCCCGGAGGTGCTGGCCGGCAACGACTGCTCCGCCGTCGTGCGGCTGTCCTACGGCCGCCTGCACATCCTCTTCATGGGGGATGTGGAGCGCCAGGGGGAAGGGCTCCTGCTGGGCAGTGGTGCGGACCTGGGGGCGGCGGTGCTCCAGGTGGCCCATCACGGCTCTGCCGCCGGCACAACCGACCAGCTCCTGACCGCCGTGTCGCCGGCGGTGGCGGTCATTTCCGCCGGCGCCGGCAATCCCTTCGGCCATCCGGCCCAGGCCGTCCTGCGCCGGCTGGCGGCGCACGGGGCGGCTGTGTGGCGCACGGACCAGCAGGGGACGATCGAGGTCATCAGCGACGGCGAGCGCGTGTGGGTGCGCGGCCGGCGGTGAGCCGGCGTTTTCCTGCGGGACTTGACAGCTTCCCCGAAATATGGTATATTGAAAGTGGTCAGACCATAAGATCATATTCCACTGGTCAGAGCAATTTCGCCGCCATCGTCCCAGCGTCTTTTCAGCGCGTCGGTATTCCTGCTCTGTGCGAAGGAAGGAGTCCCTTCCCAAGGTCTGATGCCCCGTAGCCGGATGATTGGGTCATCCCGCGAGCAGGGTGGTAAGGAGGTGATGCCGGCCTATTGGTGGATTACCCCTTCACTGCGTAGCTGGCAGGTTGGGATTGGCCATCCCCGCTGTTGGCTGAACGTGTCGTTGCCCCGAAGATGCCGTTCCGCTTGGACTCGCGAAAGGAGGACGGAGAATGCGAGGCAAATGGTTGTGGATTATCCCCGTTGTCGGCGTGGCACTGCTGGCCCTGAGCCTCTTCATCGCCGCCTGTGCGCCGGCCACCCCACAAATCGTCGAGGTCACCAAAGAGGTGGTCGTCGAAAAAGAGGTGGTCAAGACGGTGGTGGTGGAGAAAGAGGTGCCCGTCCTCGTCACCCCCACGCCGGAGGTGAAGAAGCCGGTAAAGATCGAACTCTGGGTGGACCCCCGCTTTGACCCGCAAACCGCGAAGGGCCATCCGGAGCTGAAGACCGCCCTGGATTACGAGAAGATGGTGGCGAACGATTACATCAAGAATAACCCCCATGTCTCGGTGGAAATCCAGGTGCTGGACTGGGCGGACCTGCCCAAGAAGGTGCCGGTGGCCATCGCCGGCGGGGTCCCGCCTGACATCCTGCGCGACTATCTCGGCCGCACCTCCGCCTACGCCTATGAGGGTGTCACCGTCAACCTGGAGGAGGTCGTGCCGAAAGAGGAGCTGGCGGACTTCCTGCCGGGCCTGTTGGAGCTGTACACCATCAACGGGCATTTACACGGCCTGCCCATCTTCTATTGGGTGCAGAACATGGTGGTGAACGCCGCGCCCTTCGAGAAGGCCGGCCTGCTGGACATGCTGTCCCTGGATGACCATGATTGGACCTTCGACGAGTTCTATGCCGCGGCCAAGGCTATCAAAGAGGCCAACGTGGGCGTCGAGTATCCGCTGGTCATGCAGGTGGCCTCCGAGCAGGGCGACTATGCGGTGCATGCCTTCATCTGGGGCGCCGGCTCCAACACCTGGCGCGACGACTGCCAGGGGCTGGACCTGGACAACCCGCAGGCGCTGGCCGCCATGGAGTTCCTCAACAAGCTGTATAAAGAGGGCCTGATCAACCCCGACGTCACCACCGCCGGCTGGCAGGACGTGAACAACCTCTTCTATGCCGGCAAGGGCGTCTTCATGGGCGGCGGTATCTCGACGGTGAACGTCTCCATCCCGCAGGCCCAGAAAGAGGGCAAGGTAACGGCCCCCATGGATGCCCGCCTGACCCTCTATCCGCATCTTGGGGACAAGCCGTCCGGCCTGCCGGTTGGCCCCACCGGCCTGGTCATGTTCCAGAAGCAGGGCCGCTCCGATTATGAACTGCAGGAGATCACCAAGTTCCTCATCCACCTGAGCAGTGAGAAATGGCAGCGCGACTACTGCATCTCCAGCGGCCAGTTCCCCACCCGCTACTCGGTGGGCGCGCCGCTCGCCGGCGACCCGAACTACGAGCTCACGCTCGAATGGATTAAGAAGTACGGCGTGGTCTCCATGGGCCTGAACTGCCCGCACTACTACGAGGTGCGCACCGCTATGCCGGCCTTCTTCCAGGCCATGTTCCTGGGCAAGATGACGCCGCAGGAAGCCATTAACGGCATGATGAAGGCCTCCAAGGACATCTTCGGCAAATAAGGGCCCACGTTCGACATGGTTCTGGGGGCGCACTCCGCCCCCAGAACCATCTCTGCAGATAGTACGGGAGGTGAGATGACTGTTTTGGCCGCTTACCCGGAGCGCCGGCGCACCTGGTGGCAGAAGATATGGGATGCGCGCGCCGCCTACCTGTTCATCCTGCCGGCGTATATCCCCTTCATTGTCTTCGTATTGTACCCGCTCATAAACGGCCTGCGCCTGAGCTTCTACGAGGCCGGCGTGAACAAGGCCAAATGGCGCTTCATCGGCTTCGACAACTTCGTGCGCCTCTTTACCCGGGATGACGTCTTCATCATCGCACTGAAGAACACCTTCTTGTTCGTGCTCATCGTGGTGCCGGTCGTGGTGGTTATCTCCATCTTTCTGGCGGTGATCGTCTTTCCCCTGCCGCGCGCCGCGCAGTCCTTCGTCCGCATGTCCTTTTACATGCCTGTCGTCTCCGGCGGCGTGGTGCTGGCCATGGTCTGGATCTGGATCTTCAACCGCGATTTTGGCCTGCTGAACTACCTGCTGGAGATAGCCGGCTTCTACAAACTGCTGGGCATCCCCAAGATCGGCTGGCTGGCGCAAACGGAGACCGCCTTGCTCTCTCTGGCCATGGTGGTCATCAGTTGGAGCATCGGACAGCCGCTGATCCTGTTCCTGGCCGCGCTGGGGAACATTTCTGAGGAGCTGTACGACGCGGCCAAGATTGACGGCGCCAGCGGCTGGCAGATATTCTGGAAGATCACCCTGCCCCTCCTGCGGCCCACCACCCTGTTTGTGCTCGTGACCACCACCATCAATGTCTTCCAGGTGTTCGTGGTGGTGCTGTTGATGACCCTGGGCGGGCCGGCCAACGCCACGCAGACCATCGTCTACCGCATTTACGAAAACGCCTTTGTGTTCTACAAGTACGGCTACGGCGCGGCGATGGGCGTGGTGCTGCTCCTCATCGTCGGCTCTATCGCCTACTTCCAGTTCAAACTCCTGGGGCAGGAGGTGGAATACTGAAATGGCAGATTTCACCGTCTCCCAGGCCGAGGCCGAACGCCTGCAACTGCAGAAAGCCATCTGGAGCGCCCGCCTGACACGCCTCTTGTGGTGGCTGGCCGTGCTGGCGGTCTTTGTGGGTTCACTGCTCTCCCTCATGCCCATCTACTGGATGATCACCGGCTCGTTCAAGATCCAGCATGATGCCATCGCCTACCCGCCGGAGCTGTTCCCCACCCATCCGACCCTGCAAAACTGGGAGAAACTGCTGGTCGGCATGCCGACCCTGCGCTGGCTGTTGAACTCGTTCATCGCCGCTTCGGGCGTGGCACTGCTGGGGGTGATCACCAGCACGCTCGCCGGCTACGCCTTCGGCAAAAAGCGCTTCCCGGGGCAGAACCTCCTGTTCTGGCTCCTGCTGTTGACCATGATGCTCCCGAAGCAGATCTCTCTTATCCCATTGTTCATCATGATGCGCGACCTGAAGTGGTTCGACACCTATTTCGCGCTGATCATCCCGTATGCGGCCTACCCCTTCGGCATTTTCCTGGTCAAGCAGTTCATGCAGGGCATCCCGAACGATCTGCTGGACGCCGCCAAGATTGACGGCGCATCGGAGTTCGGCGTGTTCTGGCATGTGGTCCTGCCGCTGACCAAGCCGGCAGTGGGCGCGCTGGCCATTTTTGCCTTCATGTTCGGCTGGAACGACTACATCTGGCAGTTGGTGGTGACCAACAAGCAGACTATGCTCACCCTGCCGGTCGGGGTGTCCAAGCTGGTTGCCGGCTGGGCCACCATTGACATCGGCGTGGGAATGGCCGGCGCTACCCTGGCCTTCATCCCCATGCTGGTCATCTTCCTCCTGTTCCAG
The DNA here is from genome assembly GCA_028275445.1 of Anaerolineae bacterium. Classification (GTDB taxonomy): domain Bacteria; phylum Chloroflexota; class Anaerolineae; order JACIWP01; family JACIWP01; genus JACIWP01. The sequence continues at coordinate 9,101 of JAPWUQ010000088.1, forward strand.
GACTACTTCGTCAAGGGCATTACCGTCGGCGCCGTCAAGGGATAGGGCGGGACGCTATCCGCGCGGAACAGGCTCGACCCGCGCCGGCCGGCTTGACTTTTCGCCGGCCGGCCTTATAATGGCCGGTGTCAGCTCCGTACATATAAAGGCACAAGGACATCCGGCATGCATGGAAGAGGCTTTCACGGTCCGTGGGGAGGGCCGTTCGCCGGCGGCATCCGCCCCCGGCGCATCCGACGCTTCATCGAGCCGGCGCTCCTGCTCCTCCTGCACCAGGGCCCCAATCACGGCTACGGCCTCGCGGAGGGCCTGCGCCGTCTCGGCCTGGGCGATTATCCGGCGGACCTGAGCGGCATCTACCGCATCCTGCGGGACCTGGAAGAGATGGGCATGGTGACGTCCCAGTGGGACACCGAGCACGCCGGCGGCCCGCCCCGCCGCGTCTACCGCATCACGCCGGCCGGCGAGGACTACCTGCGCTCGTGGGTGGAAGAACTGCGGGCCACAGAAGCAGTCCTGCGCCGCTTCCTGGATGCCTACGAAACACACTTAGGAGAATCTACGGACCAGTAACTGCCGTCGCGCCACCCGCTCTGCCGGGGCCAATTCCGCCTGGGAGCACGCCGCATGCGCCAACTCTGGGCCCTGATGCTGTTCCTCCTGTTGGTAGGATGCACGAGCCTGCCCACCGCAGGCCCGACGCCGGCCGCCCCCACCGCCGTCGTCCTCCTGCCCACCCCGACGCCGGCGCCGCCCACCCCTACAGCGACATGGACGCCCGCTCCAACGGCCACCGCCACCCCCACCCCGACCGCCACCTTCACCGTCACGCCCACTGCCTCGGCGACAGCTACCGATACGGTTACGCCTACCGCCAGCGCCACACCGACGGAGACTGCCACCCCGACGCCGGCGGCGCCCACGCCCATCCCCTGGGAGATGGCCGGCGTCTTCGCCGGCGAAGATGCCACCGTCTGCGGGCCGGTGGTGCGCACCTATTTCGCCAAAAAGACCGGCGGCAGTCCCACATTTCTGGACATCGGCCTGCCGTATCCTGACCCGGGGCGCCTCAACGTCATCATCTGGGGGCGCTACCGCGATAATTTCCCACAGCCGCCAGAGCGCATGTATTACCAGAAGACCGTCTGCGTCTCGGGACGCATTGAGCTGTATCAGGGCGTCGCCCAAATCGAGGTGCGCTCCCCCGAGCAAATTGTGGAGCAGACCGCGCCGTAGTGGGGCGGCTCATGGGCCGCCCCGCTGGAGGGCGTTGAAAAGTCCTAAAACGTGGTTTGCCCGACTGGAGCAGGCCGGCAAGCGCGATACAGCCGGCGCCGGCCCTGCCTGTGACAGCGGATTCCCCCGCTGTGCCTTCCCAATACCCCCCAGACATTTGCCGGCTGGGGAAGGCTCCATTATAATCCCCCTATCGTCAGGTTCGCGCTCTCGGGATAGGGAAACGGCAAATGTCTGAGTTCAAGCTCTCGGTGATCATCCCAGTGTACAATGAAGTCCGCACGCTGGAGGAAATCGTCCAGCGGGTGCGCGCCGTGAATATCAACAAAGAGATCATCATCGTGGATGACGGCTCCACGGACGGCAGCCGGCAGGTCGAGGAGAAGCTGGCACAATTGCCCGATG
>JAPWUQ010000089.1 GCA_028275445.1 Anaerolineae bacterium
TGCCGCGCCGGCGGGTCAAGGAACTCCGCCGGCCAATGCAGGGAGGCGGCGTCGTACTCGCCGGCGGGCGAGCGGTGCTGATACCCGCGCAGACGCATCTCGGCGACCACCAGGTCGTGGCGACAGCGCAGGGCCGGCAGATGCTCTCGCCAGCGCATGGTCTCGGGATGTTGGGCGTATCCTCGCCGGCCCTCCCCGATGATGGTCAGCAAACCGTGGATCTCGTTATGCTCCCCCAGCAAGTTCTGGCGGTCCAGATAGCCGGGATGAAGGTCCCACACGCGCATAGCGATCAGGCTTCCACGGCGGCACGCTCTGCCTCGGCGCGCTGGCGGAGCTGTTCCCGCAGGGTGGCGATATCGCGCGGGATGAGATAGGCGGCCACCCCGAAGAAGATGGCGCACAGCACCCAGGCGGTGACGCAGATGAGCAGGATGGCGTCGTGGAGGCTGGCGCGCACGGCGATGAGGCCGGCCATCAGCGGGGCCAGCGCGGCGCCGGCGGATTCGATGAAGAGCTGAATGGACATGGCGGTACTGCGCACTTCCGGCAGGGTGATGTCGAACACAGTGGAGATGACGTTGGGTGCCGCGAAGGGGATGAACAGGGCGTTGATGCTCAGCATGATGGCGAACAAGAGGCGCTGTTCGGCCGGGATGCTGAGGGTGATGACCAGCAGGATGGCGCCCAGCAAGACCGCGCTCCCGCTGACGATAAGCCGGCCGCGCGGCGTGCGCTTGAAGAGTGCGTCGCCGGCGGCCCCGCCCACGAAGTAGCCGGAGGCCAGCACCAGCACGGCGAACACCATGGTGCTGAAGACCTCCTGGGGTGAATAGCCGCGCTCCTTCTCCAGGTAGCGGAAGAACCAGTAGGTGATGACGTTCCAGGGGAAGACCCCGAAGAACCCCTGGATGAAAAGCAGGCGCAGGCTGGGCTTGCGGAAGAGATCCCGGGCGATCTTCCAGTCGAAGCGGTAGGCGCGGATATGCTCCAGGTCGGCCAGCTCCGGCTCGCTCCTGCCGCGCGGTGCCTCGCGCACGCCGAAGAAAATAATGATGGAGAGCAGGAGGCCGAGCGAACCGGTCATGTAAAACACTCCCCGCCAGCCGATACTGCCGCTGAGGAGCAGGCCCAGCGCCATGCCGATCATATAGCCGAAAGGCATGGCCAGCTCCAGCAGGCCGTAAATTTTACCGCGCACCCTCGGGGGGAAATAGTCGGAGATCAGGCTGTACAGGCCGGGATAGCTGGAGTCATCAATGCCGGTCGAGGCGCGGGTTATCAGGAAGACGCGAAAGTTGGGCGCTATCGCGCTCAACCAGGTGGTGGCGCCCCAAATGAACGAGGCCAACGCCAGCAGTTTGGAGCGGGTGAAGCGGTCGTACAAATAGCCCCAAACGGGGTACAGGATGGCGCCGACAATCAGGGCGCCGGTGAAGACGGCGCCCATCTGTGCCTCGTTGATGCCGAAGGTCTCCATGATAGGGGTGGTCAGCGGGCCGATGAGGAGCTTGTCGGTCTGGTGCAGGAGCATGAAGGCGAAGAAGACCACCACCACGAACCAGCGATAGCGCCCGAGTGCCATGTGCATTCCTCCTGAGGAACTGTGCTATGCGTACCAATCGGCCCGCGTTAAAGGCAGCCGGCTGTTACCATCAGCGTCCGGCTTGGAGAGCAGGGCTTGATAGACCTTCAGCCGGCCCACTTTGAACCCGTGCGCGGAACCCGACATGAACAGCCGCCACACGCGGTACGTCACCTCATCGGTCAGGGCGCGCGCCTGGTCGTGGTGGGCTTCCAGCCGGCGCACCCAGTTGCGGAGCGTCCACATGTAGTGCTCGCGCAGGTTCTCCACATCGCGCACCTCAAAGCCGGCCTTCTCCGCCACCTCCAGGGTCACATGGATCGGCACCAGCTCCCCATCGGGGAAGACGTAGCGGTCGGAGAAGGTCGGGCGACTGCTCGCCGGCAGGCCCTCCTGGCAGGCGATGCCGTGGTTGAGAAACACACCCCCAGGGCGCAGGATGCGCCAGGCCTGTCCGAAGTACTCCTCCAGCTTTGCCCGGCCGACGTGCTCGAACATGCCCACGCTGACCAGCTTGTCGAAGCTTTCCGGCTCGTTCACGTCGCGGTAATCGCGGAACTCCACGCGACAGCGGTCCTGCAGGCCCAGCCGGCGGATGCGCTCCTGGGCGTATTCCACCTGCGGCCGGCTGAGGGTGATGCCCAGGGCCTCCACGCCGTAATGCTGGGCGGCATAGATGACCAGCCCGCCCCAGCCGCATCCGATGTCGAGCAGGCGCTCTCCCGGGCGCAGGCGGAGCTTGCGGCAGATGTAATCGAGTTTGCGCTCCTGCGCGGTGTCCAAATCATCCTCCGGGGAGTGGAAATAGGCGCAGGAGTAGACCATGTTTTTGTCGAGCCAGAGCGCATAGAAGTCGTTGGAGACGTCGTAGTGGTAGCTGATGGCCTGCTGGTCGCGCGCTTTGGAGTGCCGCCGGCCGCGCACCCTGGCGGCCTGCCGGCCGGCGCGCGGCATACGCTCATCGGGGAGCTTCAGCAGGAGCCGGCCCAGCGCTGCCTTCTCCGCCACCGTCCAGGACTTGGCCAGCAGGGGGTCCGCCAGCCGGAAGACGCTCTCGATATCCCCTTCGATATCGAAGTCGTCGTAAATGTAGGCCTCCGCCATGGTAAGCTCTTCGGGGGGCCAGAACATGGCGCGCAAGGCACCCGGGTGCTTCAGCACGATGGTGAAGCGCGCCGGCTGTCCCTCTTCCGGTCCCCAGGTCGTGCCGTCCCACAGGCGCACCTGAAAGTCGCGCGGATGCACATTTCCGAATAACAGATCGAGGAATGCCAGGCTGGTCTGTACATGGGGGTCTGAGGCGGGAATAGGCGCTGTCACTGCCATATGCATCTCCTTTCAAGGGTGTCCTGGAATGGAGAAGTGACGCACATCGTCCTCGGCCCATACTATAGCACATTTCGCGCCGGCGGACAACGCCCCTAAGGGCGCCGTGCCGCACCGCGTCCCCGGCTTACAGCTCGGCCGGCCGGATATCCTGAAAGCCCTCGCCCAGCACCTCATGCACGGCGTGGATAATAACGAAGGCCTCGGGGTCCACCTGGTGAAGGATGTATTTCAGCCGGCTGATCTCGTTGCGCTGGACCGCGCACAGCAGGACCTCCCGCCGCATGCCGGTATAGCCGCCGCGCCCTTCCAGCACGGTGACGCCGCGTTCCAGCTCGCGGAGGATGGCCTGCCGCACCTCGTACGGCCGATTGGTGACGATGACGGCGGCGCGGGCCGACTGGATGCCTTCCTGCACCAGGTCAATGACCTTGCTGGAGATGGCGGCCAGGATGATGGCGTACATCGCCGGCTCGACCCCGAAGATGAACGCCGCGGCCCCCAGCACGATGACATTGGTGATGAGCAGGGTGAAGCCGTAGTTCAGGCCCATGAAACGTTTGGCCAGCCGGGCGATGATGTCCGTGCCGCCGGTGGTGCCGCGGAAGCGGAGTACCAGCCCCAACCCCAGCCCATCCAGGATGCCGCCGTAAATGGTGTACAGCAGAGGATCGCGCGTCACCGCCGGCACCCGTCCCTGCAAAAAGTCAATGAAAAAGGACATGATGATGACCGCGTACACCGTGCGGATGCCGGTCGTCAGGCCGCCGCCCCAGCGCACGCCGGCGATGAAGAGCGGTATATTCAACAGCAGGGTCACAATGCCCACCGGCGTGCCGATAAGGTAGTACAGGATGATGGCAATGCCGGTAACGCCGCCGGAGACCACCTGATTGGGGATGAGGAAGACATCCGCCGCCAGCGCGACCAGAAAGGCGCCGGCGGTGATAACGAGATACTCCAGCAGGATGCGCGGCGCATCCTGCCACCGCCAGGAGATGCCCCCGATACGAAAGTTTCCCATAGCGCCTCCTCGCACTGCAAGGGTGAAAAGAGGAAGGCCCTCCGATCGTTGTGCGCCGGCCGCGCCAGACCGGAGGGCCAAGGGTCGTCTGTTCGCCGGCTCACACCTTGCGGTAATGGATGGCCTCGCCGAAGGCGGCGGCCTTGGCCACCTCCATCAAGACCTCGGGGATGGTGGGGTGGGCGTGAATGGTCTCCGCCAGCTCGCGAGCGGTCATGCCGGCCTGGATGGCCAGCGCGGCCTCGGCGATGAGGTCCGAGGCATGCGGGCCCATGATGTGGACGCCCAGGATTTTGCCGCCGCGCCCCTCCGGCGTCTTCTCGCAAATCATGCGGATCTGCCCTTCGGTCTCGCCCATGGCCAGGGCGCGGCCGTTGATATTGAAGGGGAAGCGCTCGACCACGGCGTCAATGCCCATCTCTTTGACATCGGTGGAGGTGAGGCCGACGCTGGCGATTTCCGGGATGGTGAAGATGCAGGCCGGCACGGCGCGGTAATCGGCTTCGCGCGGGTGCCCCAGCGCGTTCTCCACGGCAATCTCTCCCTCGTAGGAAGCGACGTGCGCCAGTTGGGGGGTGGGGATGACGTCGCCGATGGCGTAAATGCCGGGGATGTTGGTCTCCATGCGTTGGTTGACCTTGATGTTGCGGCCTTCCATCTCGATGCCCAGGTCCTCGATGCCCAGGCCGTCGGTGTAGGCCGTGCGGCCGGTGGAGAGCAGGACCAGCTCGCCCTCGGCGAAGCCGGGCTTGCCCTTCATCTCGTACTCGACGCGCAGTGTGCCGGCGTCGGTCTGTACAATCTGCTGGAAGTCCACGCCGATGGTGATTTCCGTCCCCTGCTTGGCCAGCAGGGAGCGGTAGCGCTTGGCGAGCTGGTCATCGGTGTCCTTCAGGAAGGTCTTGCGGCCCAGCACGGTTACCTTGGTGCCCAGGGCGGTGAAGATGCTGGCGAATTCGATGCCCACCACGCTCCCGCCGATGACCACCATGGAGCGGGGGAGTTGGGTGATTTTCAGCAGTTCGTCGGAGGTGATGACGCCGGGCAGGTTCGCGCCAGGGATAGAGAGCCGCGCCGGCACGCTCCCCGTGGCGATGATGAGCTTGCGGCACTCCACCTCGGTCTCACCGTTCACCAGCACCTTATTGGGGGAGAGGATGCGCCCCTTGCCCTTGATGACGGTGATGCCGTGGCTGGCCACCAGGTGTTCCACACCGCTGACCAGCGTCTCCGTGACCTCGTCCTTGCGCGCCATGAAGCGCTGGAAATCCAGGCGCGGGGTACCGTCAATCTCGATGCCCCATTCCCGGGCGCGGTGCAGGACGTGCAGGTACATCTCCGCCTGGCTGACCATGGCTTTGGTGGGGATACAGCCGCGGTTCAGACAGGTTCCGCCGATGCGGTCCATCTCGATGAGGGCAACCCGGGCGCCGAGCTGGCGGGCGCGGATGGCGGCGACGTAGCCTCCCGGGCCTCCGCCGATGATGGCCAGGTCATACACGGTGTTCTCCGCGGTCATGATATCTGCTCCTCCTTCGTGGAAGATGTTTGGCTGTCGGTTGTTCGATTGGCATTCGGAGCGCCGGCGCTCAGCTCGGCCACCAGCCGCTCCAGCAGGGCGCGCTCGCCGGCGGCATCGGTGATCTCCCCATCCATCCAGGCCGCCCGCAGGCGTTCCAATATCTGCCGGTACACCGGCCCGGGCTTGATGCCCAGTTCCTTGAGGGCGCGGCCGTCGGCCAGCGGCTTAATATCGCGCAGGCGCCGCAGGAACAGCTCGATGCGCTGGCGCACCAGCCAGCTATCCTGCACCACATAGCCGATGAAGAGCGCCGGCTCATCGAACGGCTCCAGCAGGGCGTAAATCTCACTGCGTTTCAGGCGCGGGGCATCCAGTTGGGGAAGGACCTCGCGCAGGGCCAGCACCTGCCGCACCAGCATGGCCTCGCCGCGCATGATGCGCAGGGATTCCAGGAAGGACTCCGCATCCTGGCGCGGGGAGCGGTACAGGAGCAGTGCCAGGTACAGCCCTTCCGGGCGGTACTTCTCCACGTGGAACAGCCGGGAGTTGCCCTCGGGATGTTCCGGGAGCGGGCTGAAGCGCTTCAGCTCTTGGCGCAGTCGGCCGGCCATCTCCATGAACCAGTCGTCCACGGTCAGCGCCGGATGGACGCGGGAAAGCAGTCCCAGCTCATCCAGCCGGCGCAGGGCGCGCTCCGGCTCCGCCTCCGCCAGGATGAGGTACAGCTCGTGGCGGATGCGCTCCGGCGTGGTGCGTGTCAACAGGTCCTGCGCGTTGCGCATCAACTGCTCCGTGCGGGGTTCGATGCGGAACCCCAACCGCTGTTCCAGCCGCACCGCCCTCAGCATGCGGGTTGGGTCCTCGACGAAGCTCAGGCTGTGCAGGACGCGGATCAGCTTACGGCGCAGGTCGGATTGTCCGCCGAAGAAGTCCAGCAGTTCGCCGTAGCGCTCGCCGTTCAGGCAGATGGCCAGCGTGTTGATCGTAAAGTCGCGGCGGTGCAGGTCCTGGCGGATGGAACTGCGCTCCACCTGGGGGAGGGCGGTGGGATGTTCGTAGAACTCGACCCGTGCTGTGGCGAAGTCCAGCGTGCCGATATCTTTCAGCTCCGGGTCGTTCGGGTCGGGAAGCCATTTGGCGGTGCCGAAGCGGGCATGGGAGCGGACGCGGCCGCCGATGCGTTCGGCCAGCCGGCGCGCCAGCTTGATGGCATCGCCCTCCACCACCAGGTCAAGGTCCAAGTTGGGGATGCCCAGCAGGAGGTCGCGCACGAAACCGCCTACCACGTACAGCGAGTAGCCCATCTCGTCGGCGAGCTGGCCGGCCAGCCGCAGGATTTCCTCCAGCTTGGGCGGCAGGGCCTGTGACAGGCGCTGGGCCAGGTCCTGGGCCTGGGGCGGTCGGCGGCGCGGCGCGCTCCACAATTTAATGAGGTCGGTGCGGGTGACGATGCCGATGGGCCGGCCGTCCTTGACCACCGGCACCTGCCCGACGCCGTATTCCATCATGATGCGCTGAAGCTCTTCCACTGAGCTTTCCGGGGTCACCTGGATGGCGCCGGGGGTCATGTACAGGCTGACCGGCGCATCCCCGAGCTTCAACTGCATGGCGCGGTCAATCTCCCGCCGGGTCAGCACGCCCACCACCCGGCCGTTCTCCACAACGGGGAAGCCCTCGTGGCCCAGCCGGCTCATCAATGCCGCGGCCTCGGCGACCGTGGCGCTGGCATCCAGGGTATGGACGCCGAAGGACATGATTTCACCGACGGTGGTGGCCGGCTGGACATATCGCTCCAGCAGTTCCAGCAGGCGATCGCGCACCTCCCGCAGGGAGAGGCCGCGGATGACAGCGGCGGCGGCGCGCCCATGGCCGCCGCCCTCAAAATTGGCCGCGATGCGGCCCACGTCAATATCGTCGGTGGAAGAGCGCGCCACCATCTGGATGTGCTCGTTCATCTGCACGAGGATGAATAGGGCATCCGGGTCAAAGAGGTCGCGCAGTTTGTGGGCCAGGGTGGAGACCTCCTCCACACGGGCGCCGGCGCGCGCCATGCTGATGATGACCGTATGGCCGGCGAACTGGTACGGCTCCGCCTCCTGTACCAGGCGGTTGTACAGCTCCCGCTGTTCGGGGCTGAGCGGGTACTGCATGAAATCGTTGACGACCGTCAGGTTGGCCCCCCGGTCCAACAGCCAGGCGGCGGCGCGCAGATCGCGCGAGGTGGTGGTGCCGTAGGTCAGGTTGCCGGTGTCCTCGTAGATTCCCAGCAGGAGCAGAGTGGCTTCGATGGGGGTGACGGGGATAGAGGCGCCGGCGATCTGCTCGACGAAGATCGTGGTGGTGGCGCCCACCTCCTCAATGTGGGCCTGCACGCGGCCGTTCAGCTCCTGCGCCAAGGGATGATGGTCAATAATGCGGATAGGGGTGGATGGCCCCATGCCCTTGATGGGGGAAATGGCCTGGGTGTCCACCAGGATGACCTCTTCGATGGGCCGGCGCGGCAGATCCTCCAGCCGCACGAAGGGCAGTTCGTCCCAATAGAGGGTCAGGAAGTCGCGCACGTTGCGGTTCGGATGGCGCGGCACCACGGGCAGGGCGTTGGGATGCAGTTTCCACGCCCCGAGCTGGGCGGCGATGGCGTCAAAATCGGTGTTTTCGTGGGTCAGGATAACGATCATCGCGCTGTACCTGATATCAGCCGGCGCCGGCCGCCGGCCCGCTTGCCAAAAGGTCCTCCACCACGCTGAGGCTCTCGCGCAGTGCCTGTAGCGAGCGAACCTCCCAGGTCACCGTGGTGATTTCCCGCTCCTCGTGCAGGAAGCGAAACTCGAAGCCGGCGCGCTGGAACCGCCGGCCGCGCGGCGGCATGGTGAGCAGGGTCTCCGTGAGGCGCACGCGCCCGCCGGCGTCCACCACAATCTCCCGCACGTAGTCCCCGCGCTCCCGCCGGCCGATCACGGTACTGCCGGCGTGCACCTCATAGCCGGCCTCGCTCAGCATGCCGGCGCAGGCTGTCAAATCCAACGCGACCACACCTTCCTCAGACATTCGTCCCCTCAATCGTCTGCCGGCGCCAGTATCTCGATCTGGGCCGGCTCCTCCACCACGATTTCCGGCCACCCCCGATACTGCTTGATCAGGCCGTGCACCCGGATGGTCTTGCCGAAATAGTACTGGTCGGGCGGCGCCGGCCATTTGCCGTAATCGCTCGGGAAAATCACTACCTTGAAGTTATGCTCCTGGTCCGCGTTTCCCATCAGCCAGATGACCCTGCCGCTGTTATACACGTGCGTGACGGTGAGCCGCACCCTGGCTTCCTGGCCGATGTACTGGCCGGCCTGTGTGTGGTCAATTTCCGCCGGCTCGGCCCCTTCTCGCAGGCTGACCCGTGCGCGTGCCCAATCCTGTGCGAAGGCCCGGCTCAGCTCGGCGATGACCTGTGGGTCTGTGACGGCCAGGCCCAGCTCCCGGTTAAAGTCCAGCGAGGTGGCGGTCAGGTTGTGCGAACCCAGGTAGGCCACCCGGTCATCCACGATAAACATTTTGGCATGAATGTACGGAGTTGACAAATAGCGCACCTGGGCGCCGGCCTCGCGCAGGGCCTGCCGGCCCGGCTCGTTCGGGTCCCGCTCCAGCGGGGTCTGGGGGGAAGAGATCAGGCGCACCTGCACGCCGCGAGCCAGACAGCGTAACAGCACCGTGATTACCTCTTCATCTTGCAGGGACTGCTCTTCCAGGTCAACGCTCTGCTGGGCGGCATTCAGCATTCCCAGGATGCGCTGGCGGCCGTTGTCCGGCGACCAGATGAGCCGCGCGCCGCGCAGGTCCACGCCGGCGCGCCCCCAATCCGCCTCAAAGACGCGCAGTACTTCGGCCACATCCTCCGCATGGTTGTCCAGCAGGGCGAAATCCCGGTTCTTCGAAAACGTGGAGGCGGTCAGGTTCCCCGTCAGGATAATCAGCCGGGAGCGGTCAATCACTACCGCTTTGGCGTGGGTATAGCGGAACACGGGGTTGCCCCACTGGACGGAGACGCCGGCCTCGCGCAGTTCCTGCGCGGCCTGGGCGTTGCCGGCGCCGCCGCCGAAGGGTTCCTGCTCCAGGATGATCCGGACATCCACGCCGCGGCGCGCCGCGCCCTGCAGGGCTTCAATGACCCTCGTATCGCTGAGCAGGTACATGTACATGTGGATGGACGAACGCGCTCCTTCCAGCTCCGTCAGGATGGGCGAGGCGCCGGCGTCGGGAAAGCGCCAGAGCGTGGAGGCCGGCGTCGGCGGAGGCGGAGAAGCCGGGGCCGGCGTGGCCGTGGGCGCAGGGAGCGTCGCCGGCGGAAGAACCGTGGGTGTGCTGGTGCGCGTGATAATGGTCGGCGAAACAGGAGGCGGAGGCGCCGGCGTCCCCGGCACAGCGGCCGGCAGACAAGCGCTCGCCGTCAGCGCCAGGATCAGGGCCGCGGCAAGCCAGCGGACGATGGAGGACGCTTTCGGGATAAAGGAACGCGGTGTGGTGGGCATAGCAGTGCGGTTCCTCAGGAGTCGGCCGGCGCATCTGCTCGCGAGGGGGCCGTGGATAGACGCTTTTCGTTGGCGAAACCCGGGATGGTGGATAACAGCCCCAGGAACATCAGGACGGCGCCGGTCAGGTACGGGAGGAACAGGGACACGTCCAGCAGGGCGCCGGCGGCAATAGGGCCGGCGATGCGTCCCAGGCTCATAAAGGCATTGTTCAATCCCATGGCGATGCCCTGAGGAAGGTGGGTGCGTTTGGAAATGAGCGAGGACACGGACGGCCTCAGCAGGGCATTGCCGAACACGAAGATGGACGTGGTCAGCAGAACCGTGGGCAGTGACGCGGCCAACAGCATGGTGGCGAAGCCGATGGCGCTCACCAATAAGGAGGTGCGGATGACCCATACCTCGCCCAGCCGGCGCGTGGCCGGCCCGGTCAGCAGTCCCTGCACCAGCGCGGTGGTCAGCCCGACCACGGTCATGATCACGCCCACTTGCGTGGTGCCGTAGCCGTAGCGGCGCAGGGCATACAGGCCGAAAATGGCCTCGAAATTGGTCAGGGCAAAGCTCAACAGGAACGCCAGGAACAGGAGATATCCGATAGGGCTGAAAAGTGCCTGCCAGAGCTGGCCCAGGTCCACCGTGCGCAGTTTGCCGGCCTTGCCCACCCGCCGCTCCGGCGGCAGGGACTCCGGCAGGAACAGGTACACCAGCACGAGGATGATGAGGGAGATGCCGGCGGC
>JAPWUQ010000007.1 GCA_028275445.1 Anaerolineae bacterium
CCGGCGCCAGCTCCAGCAGGGCCTGGCGGGAGGGATCCGCCAGCAGAGCCGCCGGCCGCTCGCGGTCCGCCTGTCCGCCGTTCAGCAGGGCCAGCGCGCTCTCCCCCATCACCCAGCGGCCATCCTGCGTGATGCCGATGGGGACAATCTCATAACGCTCCGGGTTCATAGCGCCCATCACGGAACGCGCCGAGATCAGGCTGATCTCATGCTCCCCCGAGCGCCCCCCGAAGATCACGCCCACGCGCAGTTTCGCTCGCCGCTCCGCCATCCGTTCGGTCGCTCCACTCATGCGAACTCACCCACCAGTTCGATTTCCAGCTCCAGCTCCACACCGTGCGCCCTCCGCACGCTCTCGCGCGCCAGCTCGATCAGCCGCAGGATATCCTGGGCGGTCGCGCCGGCATCATTCACGATAAAATTGGCATGGCGTTCGGAAATATGCGCTCCCCCGATGCGCCGGCCCTTCAGCCCAGCCTCCTCAATCAGCTTGCCGGCATATCCGCCGGCGGGATTGCGAAAAACCGAACCGGCGCTCGGGCCGGCCGGCTGACGGGAACGCCGCAGTGCCGCCAGCTCCGCATGCCGCGCCCGCAGTTCCGCCGGCTCCCGGCGTTCCACCTGCATTCGAAGCCCCAGCACAATGATATCTCGCCGGCCGCGCAGCCGGCTGGAGCGGTAGCCAAAGCCGCACTCCTCCCGCGGCCATGCGCTGAGCCGGCCGGCAGGGTCCATCCACTCCACCTCAATGACCCGGTCGGCCAGGCACTCTCCGAAGGCGCCGGCGTTCTGCACCACGGCGCCGCCGATCGTCCCCGGGATATCCGCCGCCCAGGTCAGCCCGTCCCAGCCCAACTCGATGAGCCGGCGGGCCGCCGCCGGCAGGGCGGCGCCGCTCTCCAGGTACAGCACTGCCTCCTGCATATCCGCCGGCGCCTTTTCCAGCGGGAAGCGCTGGCCGGCGATCTCAACGCTCATCGCGCCGGCGCGGTTGTGTACCACCAGCCCGCGGATGCCCCCATCCCCGACCAGGATATTGGAGCCGCCGCCCAGCACAAAGCAGGGCAGTTCGTACGTCCAGGCCAGCTCGACGGCATGGATCAGGTCATCTATGCTCTGCACGGTCACAAACAGGTCGGCCGGCCCCCCGACACGCCAGGTGGTATGCCGCGCCAGCGGTTCATCGCGGCGCACCGCCAGGCCCAGGGTCTGCAGTCTTGCCTCCAACTCCAACAGGCCGGCCGGCTCAGCCCTGACCATGCCCCACCTCGCGTTCGCGCAGAGCGGCCAACAGTTCCTCGCCCACGCGGTATCCGTCGCCGGCGCCCAGCGTGATGACCACATCCCCCGGCGCCGCATGCTCTGCCAGATAGCGCCGCACATCCGCCAGCGCGCCGATATACTGCGCCCGCTCGCTCTGCATCATCTCGACCAACTGCGAGGCATGCACGCTGCCGTCGTCCGCCTCGCGCGCCGCGTAAATATCGGTCACGATGACCCTATCCGCATCGCCGAAGCTCTGAGCGAATTCCGCCAGCAGGGCCTTGGTGCGCGAATACGTGTGCGGCTGGAAGACCGCCCAGATGCGCCGGCCCGGGAAGCGCCCTCGCGCCGCGCTCAGCGTGGCGCGGATCTCGGTGGGATGATGCGCATAATCGTCAATGACGGTCACCCCGCCGGCCTCCCCCTTCAGCTCGAACCGGCGCCCCACGCCGGCGTAACTGCCCAGCGCCGTCAGGATGCATCCCTCATCCAGGCCCACCTGCATTCCGACAGCAAATGCCGCCAGCGCGTTCAACACGTTGTGATTCCCCGGCACCTGCAGTTCAATCGGCCCGAAGGAACGTCCCTGCCAGTGCGCCCAGAACCGCTGGCCGCCGGCCGGACTCCCGCCCGCCAGCTCGGCGCGCCAGTCCGCCGCCCCCCAGCCGTACGTGAGCATGTGCGGCCGGCCCTTGGCGCACCGCTTTTCCGCCTCCAATGCCGCTTCCATGGCTGTCCGGCTCTCCGCGCAGATCAGCCAGACACCGTCCTCTTGCGTCCGCGCCAGGAACGCGGCGTACGCCTGGCGCACATCCGCCAATGTCGGATAGCAGTCCACATGGTCCAGCTCAATGTTGGTCACCACCGCCAGCCAGGGGGTCAGGCCCCAGAACATGCGGTCGTACTCATCCGCCTCGATGACGAAATACGCACTGCGGCCGGCCCGTGCATTGGTCCCCAGGTTGGCCATCACTCCGCCGACGATAAAGCCGGGCTCCAGGCCGGCGTTCGTCAGCATCCAGGCGATCATGGCGGTTGTGGTGGTCTTGCCGTGGGTGCCGGCCACCGCGATGACGCGCCGGCCAGCCAGCAGCTCGCCCAGGAACTCCGCCCGCTTCCGCACCGGGATGCCCAGCCGGCGGGCCTCCTGGACCTCGGGGTTGTCGGCATGCACCGCCGACGAAACGACCACCACATCCGCCCCGTGCACGTTCTCGGCGCGGTGCCCGATGGTGACCTTGGCGCCCAAGGATTCCAGGCCGGCCGTCAGCGCGCTGGCCTGCAGGTCCGAGCCGCTCACCTGCTCCCCCTGCTCCAGCAGGACCTTGGCGATGGCCGAAAGGCCGGCGCCCCCGATGCCGACGAAGTGCACTCTTCCCATGCGCATCACTTCAACTGCCACTTAAAGATTCTGCTCAACACCACCAACCCCAGGATGGCGGCCATCAAGATAATCACCCAGGGAGCGACGCTCTGCAGAAAGGGCTGTTGGGGCACGTTCTGGATGGCCACGGAAACGCCCTGCGGCGGAGGTGCGCCGGCCTGCAGGGACGCCATCGCCGCCCGCTGTTCCATCGTCAGGCCCTGGAAATAGCGCACCAAGAACTCCCGGAACAGCGAGACAGCGATGAAGCCGTTGAAGGCGCCCAGCACCCCGCCCAGGATCCGGCTCAACGGCGAAAGCCCCTCATCTTTGAAAGCCACCTTACTTCCCAAATAGGACAGCCCGATGAGGAACAGCAGGGTCCAGAGCAGAAAGTTGTACGGATTTTCCGGCGTGAAGATATCCTTCAGCCCCGCCTGCGCGCCGGCGGCCGGCTTGGGCCCTCCCGGCAGGTTGATCCACACCGCCTTCAGGAGCTTCACGATCTGATTCGCGACTACCAGCAGGGGCGTCACCAGCTCCGGCTTGAACACCACCGCCACCAGCAGTACGAGCAGTACGGTGGTGACGGCCTCCTTCAACCATCCGCGCATGAAGCCCACCAATGCGAACATCAGCACGGCGATCAGGGAGATGGTTTGATAATCAATGGTGATGATTCCCATCTAGCCCTCCCCGCCGGCGGCCAGCCGGCGCAGTTCCGCCGCAATGCGCTCCGCCGCCCCGGGCTGGGCCAGGGCCGCGGCCTTCCGTCCCATTTCCAGGCGCCGGCTCTCATCCGCCAGCAGTCGGCGCACGGCCGGCACCAGCTCCCGCGGCAGGTCCTTATCCTCCACCATCACCGCCGCGCCGCGCTCCACCAGAAACCGCGCGTTGGCGTACTGATGCTGGCCCGAATACGGATAGGGCACCAGCACGCTGGGCAGGCCGAAGGCGGGAAACTCCCCCAGGGTGGAGGCGCCGGCGCGCGACACCACCAGGTCCGCCGCCGCCAGCGCGCATCCCATCTCCTCCTCCAGATACTCGAACACGAGATAATGCGCCTGGAGCTCCGCCGGCATTTTGGCCCGCGCCTCCGCCACCCAGGGATAATCCAGACTGCCCGTGATATGCACCACATCCGCCATTTCCAGCAGGCTGGCCGCCCCCTGTACCACTGCCCGGTTGATACTGCGCGCGCCCTTGCTCCCGCCAAAGGCCAGCAGTACCGGGCGGTTGCCCTTCAGCCCCAGCCGGCGGAGCGCTTCTTCCCTCCCCACTTTCAGCAGTTCCGGCCGCACAGGATAGCCGGTCACCACGGTCTTGCCCGGCGGGAAAAAGGCCTGCACCTCCGGGAAGGTCACCGCCACCTTCGGCACCAGCCGGCCGAGGAACTTGACCGTCAGGCCCGGCTCTGCATCCGGCAGGAAGATCAGCGCCGGCACCGCCTCCAGGCGGGCGGCGATGAGCACTGGCGCCGCGCCATAACCTCCCGTCGTGAAGATCACATGCGGGCGGAACCCCTTCAGGAACCGGCGCGCCTGCCCGATGCCGCGCGCCAGCCGCACCAGGCTCCGAGCGACGTCCCACGGCGCCCGCCCCCGCATCTGGCCGCTCTCCACGATCTCGAACGGGATATCGGCGCGCGCCGCAAGGCGGGCTTCCACACTGCCTGGCATGCCGGTATACACCAGGTTCAGCCCGTCCCCTTCCTGCCGGCGCAGTGCCTCAACGACGGCCAGGATGGGATAGACGTGTCCGCCGGTTCCGCCACCACACAGCACCACTCGCATTTCCGGGATCTTCCTCGCCGGTCGCATATCGCGATATATTCAGCAAAACCCCTACGCCGGCCAGCGCGCTGATCAGCGAAGAACCGCCGTAGCTCAGGAACGGGAGCGGCATGCCGGTCACCGGCACCGCGCCGACCGCTACCGCAATGTTAATGAACGCCTGCAGGGTCAGCCACACCGTAATGCCCAGCGCCATCAGCATGCCCATCATATCCGGCGCGCGGCGGGCGATCTCCAGCCCTTTGCGCGCGATCCACATGTACACGCCCAGCACCACCAACGCCCCCACCAGGCCAAACTCTTCGCCGATCACGGCGAAGATACCGTCCGAATGGGGCAGGATCACGTTGGCTTTGACCTCACCGCCGGCCAGCCCCTTGCCGAAGATGCCGCCGGCCCGCAGGCTCTGGATGAACCAGTACGCTTGGTCATCGGGGTCCGCCCAAGATGGCTGGCTCCACCGATTGATAAAGCTCTCCGTGCGATCCCGGGCATAGCCGGCAGAGAAAAAGGTGACTACCGCCACCAGCGCGATCACCAGCAGGATAACCACCACTTCCTTCGGGTGTGCGCCGGCGATGATGAACATCACGACCGCCACCACCAGCAGAAGCAGTGCTGTGCTCTTATCCGGCTCGGCGAAAATCAAACCACCTACCACACCAAACATGAAACCGTAGGGTATCAGCCCAAAGCTGAAACTCTGCAGTTTATCCTTTTTCGATGACAGCCAAATGGCCGCGTACAGTATCATCGCCAGCTTGACGAACTCGCTCGGCTGCAAGGAACCGTTGAAGAGCGTCCGGGTAGCGTTATACCGTTTGTCGCCCACCAACAGCACCAGGAGGAGCACGCCGATGGAGCCGATCAGAAGCTCAACGCTCCACTCTCTCCAGAACGAATAGCGCACCGTCCAGAACAAGCCCATCGCCGCCAGGCCGATGGCCATCCAGAGGATCTGCCGGACGGCGTAATAGTTCAGCGGTTCGTTCAGCGGGACAAAGCGGCCGGGGAGCGAGGCGCTGTAAATCATCAGGACGCCCAGGCACGAAAGCCCCAGCACCGCCACCAGCAGTGCCCAATCTGTGCCGGCAAAATTGCTCAGGTCCAATGCATCGTCCCAGCGCTTGCTCTCCAGCCAGCGCCGCAGGCCGGCCAGGGAACTGCCCCAAGGCCGGCGCTCGACCCGCCCCAATTCTTCCGCCGGCACAGCAAAGGTGTACGCGGTGCGCTCTTTCATAGCATCTTCACCAATTTGCGGAAGTGTTCGCCCCGTTCCACGAAATCCGTATAGGCATCATAGCTCGTCCCGCCGGGGGAAAGCAGTACCACGTCGCCCGGTTCCGCCATCTCGGATGCGATCTGCACTGCCCGCTCCAGCGTCACCGCCGGCCGCACGTTTTCCGGGGACAGCCGGCACCGGCACCCCGATTCCGCCGCTCGCTCAAACGCCCTCTGTAGTGCCCGCTCGATGAGGCCGGCGGCCTCGCCGAACAGGATGACGCCGCGCGCCTTGCGAAGCACCAGGTCCGCCCATTCCTCCCACGGCAGATGCTTATCCCGTCCGCCGGCCAGCAGGATGATCGGCTCGTCAAACGAACGCAGGGCCGCCATGGAGCGCTCCGGCGAGGTGGCGATGGAATCGTTCACGAACTGCACCCCGTTCCACTCGCGCACCAGCTCCAGGCGGTGAGGGACCCCCTGGAACGAGCTGATGGCCACCCGCATGGCATCTGCCGGCGCGCCGGCCGCGCCGGCGATCGCGCAGGCCGCCAGCACGTTCAGCAGATTATGAGCGCCGCGCAGGCGAATATCCTCCAGCCCGCACACCCTCTGCGCCGGCCCGACGACCTCCAGCAGTACCGCACCTTGCTCGGCCCACGCGCCCGGGCGCCTCGGCTCCGCCGCGCTGAACCACATCGCCCGGCCGGCGGAATACCCTTCCCCCAGCCGGCGCGCCGCCGGGTCATCCCAGCCGAACACCGCCGTATCGCCGGCGCCCTGATGCGCGACGATCTGACGCTTGGCGTTGATATAGGCCTCCATGCTCTCGTGGCGGTCCAGGTGATTGGGCGTGATGTTCAGGATGGCCGCGATATGCGGGCTGACCCGCAGATGCTCGAGCTGGAAGCTGGACAGCTCCATCACCACCCGGTCGTGCGGCCCGATCTCGTCCAGATAGTTCAACAGCGGGTCGCCGATATTGCCGCCGACCCAGGTACGTTCGCCGGCGGTTTTCAGTATCTCCCCCACCAATGTGGTGGTGGTCGTCTTGCCGCTGGAGCCGGTGATGCCGATGATGGGCGCCGGGCACAGGCTGAAGAACAGCTCCGTCTCACTGCTGAGGCGAATGCCGCGCCGCACCGCCTCGACCAGGAGCGGGATGGTGCGCGGTACACCGGGGCTGACGAAAATAATGTCCGTGTCCAGCACCCAGTCAGGATGTCCGCCCAGCGCATAGCGGATGGGAAATGAGCGAAGCATGGACAGCGCGCCGGCCAGCGCCTCCGCCGGCTTCATGTCCGTAGCGGTCACCTCTGCCCCGCGCGCCGCCAGGAAGCGCGCCACCGCCGTGCCCTCGCGCGCCAGCCCGACCACGGTTACGCGCACCCCCTGCCACGACATATGCGGTTGGAACGGCCGGCCGCTTTCCGCTTCGGTCATCTCCCGTCCCTCACCACAACGCCAGCGCCACGCCCAACATGCCGGCGAGCACCGAAATCAGCCAAAACCGCTGAGTGATATGCGTCTCGGACCAACCCAGCAGTTCAAAATGGTGATGGAGCGGCGCCATCTTGAACAGCCGCTTACCGCCGGTAAGCTTGAAATAGGCCACCTGCAGGATATCGGACATGGCCTCCGCCACGAAGACGATGCCGATGATCGGCAGTAACAGCCACTGTCCCGTCATCAGCGCCACCACCGCCAGCGTCGCTCCCAGCGCCAGCGCTCCCACATCCCCCATAAACATCTGCGCCGGATAGGCGTTGAACCACAGGAACGCCATGATCGCGCCGGTGACGGTGAAGCAGAACGCGGCCAGCCATGTCTGCCCCTGCAGATTGGCGATCACGCCGTAGGCGACGAAGGCGACCGCCGCGGTACTGCCGGCCAGCCCATCCAGCCCATCCGTCAGGTTGACGGCGTTGGAAAACCCGACGATGAGCAGGGTCGCCACGGGGATGTACCACAGCCCCATGTCGATCTTCTGCGGCACCCTCGGCAGAGCCACGCTGTGAATATCCAACAGGAAATAGAACACCAGCGCCGTGGGTACCGCGATCACGAACTGCCACAGGAACTTGGTGCGGGCCATCAGGCCCTGGCCCTTTCTCCCCCGCACGCCGGCCAGGTCGTCCACAAACCCCAGCGCCCCAAAGGCCAGCATCACAAAAATGGGCACCAGGATGGAGCGCCCGATCAGCGTCCGACCGAAGAGATTGGCGATGTTCAGCGCCACCGTGATGAGCACCACCGGCACGATGATCATCAGGCCGCCCATGGTGGGAGTGCCCATCTTCACCTGATGCGAACTCGGTCCGTCAATGCGGATCTGCTTGCCGATCGAATACTTGCGCAGTATCGCCAGCAGTGGGTTGCCCCATATCACTGCCAGCAGAAACGCCACTGTTCCCAGGGTCAGCGCGTAGGCCATGCCGGCCTCCCCAACGCGGCCACAATCTCTTCCATCTTCATCCCTCGTGAACCCTTGACCAGGATGATATCCCCTGGCTGGATAATCGTGCGGAGAAGCTCCACTGCCTCCTGATTCGTATCCACAGAATAGACATCCGCCGCCGGCATACCGGCTTTCAGCGCCTCCTCGGCGATCAGCCGGGCGCGCCGGCCCACGGTGATGAGCTTGGCCGCCACATCCCGGGCACGCAGTCCCACTTTGCGGTGCCCCACTTCCTCATAATCCCCCAGCTCCAGCATATCCCCCAGCACGGCGATGCGCCGGCCGTCCAGCTCAGCCAGCAGGTTCAGCGCCGCCAGCGAGGACGCCGGGCTGGCGTTATACGTGTCATCCAGGATGGTGGAACCGTGGATGCCGGGCGTTGCCACCAGCCGGATATGGGCGGAGGTATCCTGCAGGCCGGCGACAATCTCTTCCCATGACTCCCCCTCAATGAGGCCCACCGCCGTGGCGGCCAGCGCGGTGTGGACGCTGTGCCGGCCCAACAGGGGCACGCGGAGATGCAGGGTTTCGCCGCGATAATGCAGGCGGAAGAGGATGCCCTCCAGCCCCCGGCTCTCGATATCGCTCGCCCACACGTCGGCGCTGGGGTCCAGCCCGTAGTAGAACACCCGCGCCGGCGTATGCTCCGCCATAGCGCAGACCAGCGGGTCATCCTTGTTCAGCACGGCGAAACCATCTGCCGGCAGGGACTCCACCAGCTCCCGCTTCGCCTGCGCGATGCGCTCGATGCTCCCCAGCCGCTCCAGATGGGTTGGGCCGACATTGGTCACCACCCCAATCACCGGGCGCGCAATCTCGGCGAGCTGGCGGATCTCCCCCAGGGCATACATGCCCATCTCCAGCACAACCCGCTCATAGGTGTCGTTCAGGCGCAGAAGCGTCAGCGGCAGGCCGATTTCGTTGTTATAATTTCCCTCACTGCGCAGGGTGTGGAACCGCCGGCGCAGTACCGACCAGACCATCTCCTTGGTCGTGGACTTCCCCACACTGCCGGTGATGCCCACCACGCGCACGTCGAACTGGGACCGCCAGTACGCCGCCAGCCGCTGGAGACCCGCCAGCGTGTTGTCCACCAGCAGACAGCAGGGCATGGGCAGTTCGGCAACCTCCGCCGGCGCCCGCAAGTCCACCACCGGCGCCTCGACTTCCACCGCATGGTCAATCAGGGCCATGACCGCCCCTTTTGCAAACGCATCGCTGACATAGCGGTGCCCATCATCCCGCTCGCCCTTCAGCGCCACGAACAGCGAGCCGGCCCCGGCCAGGCGCGAATCGATGACCACGCCGGCAACCGGCTGGTCCTTCAGACGCGCCGAATCGGGGAGCATGCCCCCCAATCCCTTGATCACATCCGATATCATCAACGCTCGTGTCACATCCTCACCTCGACCCATCCCTCACGGTGTCCCGCCTCCTGGCGGTATGCCGAATATCTGCACCAGTTGGCTGGCGACCCGGCTGAATACCGGGCCGGCCACCTGCGCTCCCAGTGTCTCACCCTTCGGTTCGTCGATCTTCACCAGGATGGCAAGCCGGGGATTCTCCGCCGGCAGGTATCCCACGAAGCTGGCGATCACCCGATCCGCGGCGTAGCCTCCCCCTTCCGGTATCTGTGCCGTGCCGCTCTTGCCGGCCACCCGATAGCCCGGCACTCCCGCCTGCGGCGCGCCCTGCTCCACCGCTTTGACCAGCATATCGGTCAGCGTCCGGGCCACCGCCGGCTGAATGACCTGCCGCACGGCATACGGCTGTATCTCCATCACCCGCCCCTGATAGATGATGCCTTTCGCCACATGCGGATGCATCAGCACGCCGTCGTTCGCCACCGCGCTGATCGCCGTGAGCATCTGCAGCGGCGTGACGGCGATGCCCTGGCCGAAAGAGTTGGTCCCCAGGTCCGACTCGTGGAACTTCGGCGTGCCGTACCAGTGGACATCGCCGGCGACCTCCTGCGCCAGGTCCACCTCGGTTCGCTCCCCAAAGCCGAACAGCCGCACGTACTCGTAGAAATCTTTGGGCCCCAGGCGCGTGCTGACAAAGGTGGAGCCAAGGTTCAGGGAATATACCAGCACGTCCTGCATGTCGACGAGGCCGTACGGTACCTTTCGCATATTGCAGATCGGCTCGCCGCCCAGCTCGATACAACCGCTGTCAATATATGTGCTTTGGGGGGTGATGACGCCGGCGTTCAGGCCGGCGGCCAGGGTCACGACCTTGAAGACCGAGCCTGGCTCGTACTGGCGGGAGATGGCTGGATCCGCCCAGACCTCAGGAGATACTTCGGTATAGCGCGCCGGCGCATAGGCCGGATAGCTGGCCGATGCCAGGATCTCCCCGTTCCGGGGATTCATCACCAGGACCGTCCCACCCACTGCGCCGGCGCTCACAACCGCAGAACGCAGTTCCTGTTCCACCAGGTATTGCGCGGCACGGTCAATGGTCAGGATAATATCACACACGGGCTCCGGCGAGGCGTTCTGCACAAAGCGCCAGCCCAGGTCCGCCAGGTATGTATCCGTCGGTTCCAGCTTCGGGATATCCTCCCCCCTCAAATAGCGCTCATACGCCTTTTCCACGCCATAATACGCCTTTCCCTCCGCATTTACAAATCCCAGCAGGTGACCTGCCAGGGAGCCTTCGGGGTAGACGCGGAAAGGAACCGGGGTCAGGGTGACGCGGTAGCGGTGCAGTCCTTCCTCTTTCAGCTTCTGATACAGTTCGACGCCGGCCGGATAGTCCAGGTTCCCGAGATACACGTATTGCCGATCGCCTTGCAGTATCTCGCGGAGCTTATCCTCTCCCCATTCGGGGAAATACGGGGAGATGATCCTGGCCAGGGTATCGACTTCGCTGTTCCGCACGGCGGAGGGAGATACGCCCACCTGCCAGCGGTATTCGATGCCGGCGAGCAGGGCGCCGTCGCGATCCAGGATGTTCCCGCGCACATCCTGCGCCGGACCGTGCACCACTGCCTCTGGCTTCCAGCGGCGGGCATCCTCTCCCCCGGCGAAGACCACTCGCAGGGACTGGAAGCCCAGCACTATGCAGAGCAGGAGCGTCAGAAGCAAAATAGAGACGTCCACACCCCGCAGTCTGTGCCGGGCCTGTCGGTCAAATTCATCGCCCATGCTCATCCGCCCCCTGGAAGCCGCGGCTCCACCCGCTCAACGGGCCTGCGCCAGATTTTCGCTCCTCACCAACGGCCCTACGACCAGGATGTCCACCCGATCTTCCGGCTGAAGCCTGAGGGCCTGGGCATAGCGGAACACCTGCTCCATGGAGGTCTGCTGTGCCACCTGCACCTGCAGATAACGGATGTCGCGCTCCTGGGCCTTCTGCATCTCTTGCAGAAGGCCTATGGATTGATGCGCTTCCTTAATAACAGCGGTCTGTTCCAGGTACAGCCAGCCGGCGGCGGACAACAACAGGATAATCAGCACCAGGCCCAGGGCAGTGCGGGGCCGCAGGCGCGCGCCCGTCCGCACCGCAGAGGGACTACGCCAGAAAGGCCGGCTCACCAGCGCAATGGGGGACTGCCAGGACAGCGAATCAGCGAAAGACCTCTGCCACATGGAGCGTACAGATGTGCGCATTTCCCCCTCCATTGAGATGTTCACACCGTACTGTGCCCGCCCACAGAACGCGGGGCACCATCAGGTGGCAATCGGCGCGCCGCCCGCAGTTTCGCACTGCGCGCCCGAGGATTGGCCGCCACTTCCGCCGGCGTCGGCACGACCGGCTTACGGTACATCAGCTCCAGCCGGGGCACATGCCCACACGTGCAGATCGGAGCCTCCGGCGGACAGATGCACGCCGACGCTTCCCTTTGCATGAACTGCTTGACAATGCGGTCCTCCAGGGAATGGAAGGTGATGACCACCAGCACACCCCCCGGCGCCAGCAAATCGGGTAGTTGCTCGAGCGTGCGCTGGAGCACCCCCAGCTCGTCGTTGACCCGGATGCGCAGGGCTTGGAACGTGCGCGTGGCCGGATGGATCTTTTCCCGCCGGCCCACCGTCCGCTCGATCAATTCCGCCAGCTCGCGGGTGCGCGTGATCGGCCGATGCGCCACGATGGCCCGTGCGATCCGCCGCGCATACCGCTCTTCACCGTATTCCCACAGCAGATCCGCCAGCTCCCGCTCGCTCAATGAGTTCACCAGGTCGGCGGCGGTGATGCCGCCCGATGGGTCATAGCGCATGTCCAGCGGACCATCCACCATGAACGAGAAGCCGCGCGCCGGGTCCTCGACCTGCGCGCTGGACCATCCCAGGTCCAACAGGATGCCATCCACCGGCGCAAACTGATAGGCATAGGCAATCGAAGACACATGTACAAAATTGCTGTGTACCAGAATGACCCGATCGCGCCAGGGGGCGAGGTTCTGGCCGGCAACCGCTATTGCCTGTGGGTCTGCATCCAATCCCAGTAACCGCCCGTCTGGAGAGGAATGCTCCAGAATCGCTCGGGCGTGACCGCCTTGTCCTACCGTGCAGTCAATATAACGGCCGCCTGACCGGGGGGCGAGTGCCTGGATGACCTCGGCGCATAATACCGGTACATGGGAGGCGGGAACTATTGAACCTAGAGCTTCTCCAGGCTGGATATCCTCTCGATCAGCCCTTCGGGGTCTTGCTCCATCAGCGCTTCCTGTTCCTCCCATCGCTGTGCGCTCCAGATCTCCACCCGTGAATTCAGCCCCACCACCACGACTTCGGATTTGGGTTCGATGCCGGCGTATTGTGCGAGATGGTCAGGAAGGCGGATCCTCCCCTGCTGGTCGGGCAAATCATCGGATGCGCTGGAGAAGAAAAAGCGGCTGGCCAGCCGGCCGTCCTTGGTGGACATCTTCACGTCTTCCTCGAAGCTCGCGGAAAGCTGAGCCCATTTCTCCTGCGTGAAGACCCACAGACAGCGGTCCGGCCCACGCGTCACCACCGCCCCGTTGCGGAACTCCTCCCGGAAACGGGCCGGCAGTGCCACCCGCAATTTCTCGTCGACGCGGTGCCGGTACTGGCCGAGGAACATGAGCGCCTTTCTTTCCTACCAGCCTGGACGTCGGGGAACCTTGCTCCCCACTTTTCCCCATTTCTTTTCTCACCTTCCCCATTATACACCATTTTCCTGTTTTGCGCTACTCTTTTTGCGGCCAAAAACCTTAAAATTTCGCGCCCTCCTGAGAAAGCTTGCAGCCATCGGTCGGGTGGGGAACCGATGGCTGCTCGCCGTGGATGGGATGGGAAATGGTGGGACTTCAGATGAAAGCCTATCAAGCTGTTAAGGCGCTCTTTTCCCCCAGGCTGTGCAACCGCGTGAACCTGTGTCCGCCTCCCGTACTGCTGTGCCCGACCCTTCGTTATCGTCAACTACATTATAATGCAGTCGGGCACGAAAATCCAGAGGTTTTCCACTCTATCCGGGACATTTAACATAAAAAACCGCCTGCCGCGCATACTGCGGCAGGCGGAAACAAGGTGCGTGGAACGGGCTAATAGCCCAGCCGGCTCACCTCATTGCCGGCAGAATCGTACAGCACCGCGGTATCCCCTTTATCATGCCAGATATTTTTGCGCGTCCAGCGGAGATGCACGGGTGGGTTGCTGGTCGCCATCAATCCGCTGTGCACGTACACTGCCCCGCCCGGCGATAGGACATAGCCGGCAGGGAAGGTATACCACTGGTTGCCTTTGACGCTGAGGAGCCGCCAGCCAGTCATATCCTGCGGCGCAGTGCCGTCGTTCACTATTTTGACATATTCATCCGACGACCAGTATTTCAGCTCGGCAAGCACGAGGTGTGGGCGCGGCTCCGGGGTGGGCGTGGGAGTCGGAGTGGGAACGGGGGTTGTGGTGGCCTGAGACGTCGGCGTGGACGGAGGAAGCGTCCCCGCCGGCCCGCTTGGCCGGCCGCGCACCGCCACCTGAATGCTCCCCTGCCAGCTTCCAGCTTCCCCCACCAGACTGTTAAAAGTCACTCGCAACAGCTCCACGCCGTCCAGCCAGGCATCGAGTTCCGCGCCGCCCATGGCATCCGGGCCGGTATATGCCGGCTGACCGCTGGAAGACTGCCGGCCGCGAAACACATGAGAAGCCCCACCGGAAAGCACCGTGACCAGATGATCATCCGGCGGAACGCCCTCCAGAGAGATCTCGCCTGAGATCAGCTCCGAAAACGACTTCCCCAGATTGCACTCCACCATTAGGGTGCCGGCGCCCGAAAACGAGACCGGCGCCGAGCAGGTCGCCGTCTCGACGATAGGCGTAGGGCTGGCCTGCGGTGTCCCCGATGGGGTCGGCTGGACCACCAGCGCGTGGGAGGAACGGCGGAACACATCCCCCACACTGGTCCCTGTGGCCGCCAGCACCCCGACCACCACCAGCGCCAGTGTGCCAAGGAGAACAGCATACTCTACCAGGCCCTGGCCGGCCCTCTGCCTATCCCTTCCCCCCGCCATCATGTCGCACCTCCGCGCGAGTCATCCGTATTTACCCTTCCACACCGCCAATATACATGCAAACACATATTTTTGTCAATCACCTTTTCATCCTATCCGCCCTGTGGCCTCACACCGCACTCCCCTTGGCCCAACACTTCAGCCCGGCACGCCTTGACGAATCGCACATCCTCGGATATCATGGAGGCCGTGCCGGCCCCGCCGCGGAGCCGGCGGAATCTCTTGCACGTCGGAGAGCTGGTTCATGCTCATCGGTCTGCTCAAAACCATGCGTCCCAAACAGTGGACGAAAAACGTCTTTGTCTTCGCCGCGCTCATCTTCGACAAAAAACTGTTCCACCCGGTCTGGTTCGCCCGCACGCTGGCCGCCTTTCTCCTCTTCTGCTTGATCTCCGGCACCGTGTACCTGATCAACGATGTGGTGGACCTGGAAAAGGACCGCCGGCACCCCGAGAAGCGCAAGCGGCCCCTGCCGTCCGGCCAGCTCTCCCCTCAGGCCGCCATCGCGGCGGCGGTCGTCTTTGGCGCGGCCGGCATCGGGCTGAGCTTCCTGCTGGACCTGCGCTTCGGCGTCATCGCCCTGCTGTACCTGGCCAGCATGGTGCTCTACTCGTTCGTGCTCAAGCACCTGGTCATCATTGACATCATGACCATCGCCGCCGGCTTTGTCCTGCGGGTCGCCGCCGGCGTGGTCGTCATCCCGGTCGAGCGCTTCTCCCCGTGGCTCTACGTCTGCACCACCCTGCTGGCGTTGTTCATGGCCGCCAGCAAACGCCGGCATGAACTGGTGCTCCTGGCCGAGAGCGCCAACAATCACCGCCGCATCCTGGACGAGTACAACATCGAGTTCCTGGATGATATCATCGCCCTGGTGACCTCGACCACGGTCATCGCGTATTCGCTGTACACCTTCTCGGCGCCCAACCTGCCGGCCAATCACGCCATGATGCTCACCATCCCCTTCGTCCTGTACGGCCTGTTCCGCTACCTGTACCTTGTGCGGGTCAAAGGCCTGGGCGGGGCGCCGGAGGATCTCCTGCTGAAGGATATCCCCCTCCTGCTGGACGTCGTCGGCTTTGGCCTGGCGGCCGTGCTGATCCTCTATATTTTCTAAGGGTCACGCCGGCCGGGCGGCCGGCGTTCTGCGGTATGGCGCGCAAAGCAGGGATGCGGACCGCATCCCTGCTTTGTTCGTTGCTGTACGGAATAATCGAATTGGCCGGCCGCAGGCCTTAGCGCTTGGTGTACTGCGGGGCCTTGCGGGCGCGCTTGAGACCGGGCTTTTTGCGCTCTTTCTCGCGCGGATCGCGGGTCAGGAAGCCGCCCTGCCGCAGGATGGGCCGCAGTTCTGGGTTCACCTGCAGGAGCGCCCGTGCCAGGCCGTGGGCGACCGCGCCGGCCTGCCCGCTCACACCGCCGCCTTCGACCTTGATGGATACGCCGAAGGCGTGGCGCATGCGCACCGCCTCCAGCGGGGCCAGGGCGATCTTCTGATCGCGCAGGCGCGGGAAATACTCCTCGAAGGGGCGATCGTTGACGATGACCTCCCCATCGCCGGGATAGAGGCGCACGCGCGCGGTGGCGGTTTTCCGCCGGCCTATCCCCTCAAAATATCTGCCGCTCAAATCAATGACCATGCTTTCCTCCACGTCTCTCGTTCACCAGGGATTGCCATCGCCCGAATGTCACAGTTCCAGCGGCTTGGGCTGTTGGGCCTGATGTGGATGTTCTGGCGAAGCGTAGACTTTCAGCTTCTTGAACATCTTGCGGCCCAGCCGGTTCTTCGGCAGCATGCCCCGCACCGCGGCCTGCAGAACCCGCTCCGGGTGCGTCTGCAACTGCCGGCGCAGGGTGACCGATTTCAGCCCTCCGGGATACCCGGAATGCCAGTAATACATCTTCTGGTCCAGCTTGCGGCCAGTGACGCGGATCTTGTCCGCGTTAATGACGATGACGTAATCCCCGCAGTCCATGTGCGGCGTGTAATAAGGTTTGTGCTTGCCGCGCAGGATTTTGGCGATTTCCGTGGCAAGCCGGCCCAGCGTCTTGCCGGCGGCATCCACCACGTACCACTCGCGTTGAATGTCTTTCTCTTTCAGCGTATAGGTTCTCACTTCACCCTAACTCCTTCGAAGTGTTCTGGCGCGTATCCATCGGCATACCGCACGGCCACCAGACATAGCCCTTGTGCGGGCGCCGGCGGGCTGGTCTGCGAGCGGTCTCGCGACGCAAAGCGCCGCGCAAACTCCTCCCCGCTCATATTCCCCAGCCCCACCTGCAGGGCCGTGCCAACGATACAGCGCACCATCGTTCGCAAAAACCCGTTGGCCTCGATATCCATCCACACCAGGGAGCCCTCGCGGTGCCACTCGATGCGGTAGACCTGGCGCACCGTGGACTCCCCCTGCGTGGGCGTGCCGAAGGTGGCAAAATCGTGCGCTCCCACCAGCAAACGGGTCACTTCCGCCATCGCCTGCACGTCCAGTGCCTGCGGGACGTGCCAGGCATAGCGACAGCGGAGCGGCGAGCGAATCGGCTCGTTCCAGATTTGGTAACGATACAGCCGGCTCAGCGCATCATAGCGCGGGTGAAACCCCGCCGGCGCCTCATCCAGCCGCCGCACCGCGATGTCCTCCGGCAGGAGGGCGTTCATCCCCTGGTGCAGTTCCTGAAGCGAGTGGGACCAGTTCGTATCGAACGCGATCACCTGCCCCAGGGCGTGCACGCCGGCGTCGGTGCGGCCGGC
The DNA here is from genome assembly GCA_028275445.1 of Anaerolineae bacterium. Taxonomy (GTDB): domain Bacteria; phylum Chloroflexota; class Anaerolineae; order JACIWP01; family JACIWP01; genus JACIWP01. The sequence continues at coordinate 17,320 of JAPWUQ010000007.1, forward strand.
GGCCAGAATCCGCACATCTTCTTGTGTTAACCGCCGTAAAACGGCCTCGATCTCTCCCTGAACCGTCAGCGCATTCGCCTGGCGCTGGAATCCCGCGTACCGTGTGCCGTCATACTCCACGATGGCCCGCAATCGGAGCGCCATCGCCTGCCTCGACCTTATTCGACCAGCTCCAGCAGGACCATCTCAGCGCCGTCCCCCTGCCGGCGGCCCAGCTTCAGGACCCGCGTGTAGCCGCCCGGCCGCTCCAGGTAGCGCGGCGCAATCTCCTCAAACACCTTCTTCACCACCTGCGGGTCATTCAGGCGGGCCGCCACCAGCCGGCGGGCATGAAGCGCATAGCTCTCATCCTTCAGGCCCTTCTTGGCAATGGTGATCAGCTTCTCCGCCGAGGGACGGATGGCCTCCGCCTTCGCCTCGGTGGTGCGGATCTTGCCATGCCGGAGCAGTTCCGTCGTCAGGTTGCGGAACAGCGCTTGTCTATGTCCAGTCGAACGACTCAGCTTTTTTCCTGCGACTCGATGCCTCATTGGTCATTCCCCCCATGACGTCATAAATCCACGCCAGACCTGATGGACAGGCCTACTCCAGCTCCTCGTCCTCGATGTAGTCCTCGTCCTCTTCCAGCTCTTCCTCTTCTTCTTCCGATGCGGCCCGAGCGGAGGCCGAGGGCGTATAATCGATGTAGGACAGGAACCCCTTGGACTGCAAGATGGTGAGCAGTTCGCTGAGCGACTTCCGCCCAAAGTTGCGGATAGCCAGCAGTTCATCCTCGCCCTGCTCCAGCATGTGCAGGATTTCCCCGACGGTGGAGATGCCGGCGCGCTTCAGGCAGTTGAACGCCCGCACCGACAGCCCCAGGTCCTCGATGGGCATGCGCGCCACCTTGCTGGGGATGCGCTCCTTCTTCTCTTCCGGCTCGACCACGCTCACCGGTACTTCCTGAAGGCGCGCGATGCGGGAGAACTGCTCCACCAGGATGCGCGCGCTTTCGATCAGGGCCGCCTCTGGCGTGATGGTGCCGTCGGTCCAGATTTCCATGACCAGGCGGTCATAGTTGGTCATCTGTCCGACGCGGGTGCGGGTGACCTGGAAGTTCGCCTTGCGCACGGGGCTGAAGATGGCGTCCACCGGGATCTCCCCGATGGGCAGTTTGCCCCGCTCCTCCGCCGGCGAATACCCCCGCCCCCGGCTGACCACCATCTCGATATCCAGATTGACTTCGTTGGAATCCGCCGTCAGCAAATGCAGTTCCGGATTCACCACCTCCACCTGCGAGGGGCACTGCAGATCCGCCGCGGTCACCTCCCCTTCCTGCGTGACGCTCAGGTAAATCCGGTACGATTCATCGGTATCCGAGTGAATCTTGAAGCGCAGTTGCTTCACGTTCAAAATAAACGCGGTCATATCCTCTTTCACGTGAGGGATGGTCGCGAACTCGTGCGGCACATCGCTCACGCGAATGGAAGTCACTGCAGCCCCGGGTAAAGACGAGAGCAGGACGCGGCGCAGGGCGTTTCCCAGCGTGATCCCATAGCCGCTCTCCAATGGGCTGATGACAAAGCGCCCATACTGCTGAGAGCTCGCTTCACACTCGATTTGGGGCAGTACTTGCGTTAACAAAGAACTATCCTCCTTATGCACAGCTCATGCTTGCAGGCGGGTGGGGCCGGCCGGCGCACTGCCGGCGCCGTCCCACCACCTATCAAGGCTTAACGGCTGTAGTACTCCACGATGAGCTGTTCGTTGAGACGCACGTCGATCTGCTCGCGCCGCGGCACCTCGAGCACCTTGGCCGCCACCCGCTGGGGGTCCAGCGACAGCCACTCGGGCGGCTGGTGCTTCATCAGGTGATCCATGCGCTCGCGGAAGTAGGTCAGCCGGCGCGCACGCTCCGTGATGGAAACCACATCCCCGGGCTTCACCAGCGCCGACGGGATGTTGGTCTTCCGCCCGTTCAGCGTGATATGTCCGTGCAGGACAAGCTGGCGCGCCTGGGCGCGCGAATCCGCCAGCCCCATGCGGAAGACGACGTTATCCAGCCGCGACTCCAGCAGGGCCAGCAGGTTTGCACCCGTCAGGCCCGGCATGCGCTCGGCCTCTTCGAAGTAGCGCCGGAACTGCCGCTCCAGCACGCCGTAGATGCGGCGGGCGCGCTGTTTCTCGCGAAGCTGAATGGCGAAGTCCGATTCCTTCCGGCGCCAGCGCTGGCTGGGGCCGTGCTGGCCGGCCGGATAATTCCGCCGCTCAAAGGCGCATTTCGACGTATAGCACCGTTCGCCTTTCAAGTATAACTTCTGACCCTCTCGGCGACACAGCTTGCAGACTGGTCCCGTATACCTAGCCATTTTGCCTCCTGCTTGTCAACAAATCCCCTGCCGATAACAGAATACGCGGAATCATTACACGCGCCGCTTCTTCGGCGGCCGACAGCCGTTGTGCGGGATGGGCGTCACATCGGTGATGGAGCGCACCCGCAGGCCGGCGCTCTGGATGGAGCGGATGGCCGCCTCGCGCCCAGGACCCGGTCCCTTGACAAAGACGTCCACTTCCTGCATGCCCATATCCTGGGCCAGCTTGGCCGCCTCCACCGCCGCCTGCTGGGCGGCAAAGGGCGTGCTCTTGCGCGAGCCCTTGAAGCCCACGGAGCCGGCGCTCTTCCAGCCCAACACGTTCCCCTTCGGGTCCGTGATGGTCACAATCGTATTGTTGAACGATGCCTGGATATGCACCTGCCCGACGGGCACAATCCGCTTTTCCCGGCGAGCTGTCTTTTTTCGCCTGACTGGTGACATTGTTCCTCCTGCGTCAAACCGCTGTTCTGCTGAACATCCAGATGGTGATGCGTACCAACATCTCATGCCGGGCGGCCAGGGCCGCGCCGGCATGCCCAGGGCCCGCGGGGAGCCCCCAGGGCTTACTTCTTGGCCCGCGAGCGCTTGCGGCCGGCGACCGTCTTGCGCGGACCGCGCTTCGTGCGCGCATTGGTGCGGGTGCGCTGGCCGCGCACGGGCAGGTTGCGCCGATGCCGCAGTCCACGATAACAGCCGATTTCCATCAGCCGCTTGATGTTCATGGACACTTCGCGGCGCAGGTCACCCTCCACCTTATATTCCCGGTCGATGATCTCGCGGATGCGGCCGATCTCCGCCTCCGTCAAGTCCTTCACCCGGGTGTCCGGATTGACGTTCGCCTTCTGCAAAATCTTGTTGCTGGAGGTTCGCCCGATGCCGTAGATGTAGGTCAGGGCAATCTCCACCCGCTTATCTCGAGGTAAGTCTACCCCAGCAATACGTGCCATTCCTTTTTTCCTCCACTAACTGGCCATTGACAAGATTAAGGTACGCTCCCCGCAGGAAGCCGGCCGAAACCCCTTCCGCCTTCCCTGGCCAACTTATCCCTGGCGCTGTTTGTGCTTCGGGTTGGTGCAGATCACCCGCACGATACCCCGCCGGCGGATGATCTTGCAGTTGGCACAGCGTCTCTTGACTGATGGTCGCACTTTCATCGTCGTATCTCCTTCGTTCGCCTGCTGTCTATAAACGTGTCAATATTTCCGCTTCGCCATCGCGCACCACGATGGTGTGCTCGAAATGTGCCGACAGGCTCCCATCATACGTCACGACGGTCCAGCCATCGGCCAGCACCCGGGTGCGCCAATCTCCGACGTTCACCATCGGCTCCAGGGCGAGGGTCATGCCGGCCCTCAGCCGCACACCGCGGCCCGGCTCCCCGAAATTGAGCACCTGAAGCCCCTCATGCATCTCCCGGCCGATGCCGTGGCCGGTGTATTCCCGCACGACAGAGAAGCCGCGCGATTCGACGTAGCTCTGAATGGCGTGGGAGATATCTCCCAGCCGGTTGCCGGCCCGCGCTGCGGCGATGCCGGCGTACAGCGCCCCTTCCGTGACCTCCATCAGCCGCCGGGCAAGGTCCGAAACCTTCCCCACCGGCACCGTGATGGCCGCGTCGCCGTGATAGCCCTGGTAAATGGCACCCACATCCACCGAGAGAATCTGCCCCTCTTCCAGCACCCGCTGGCGGGATGGGATGCCGTGCACTACCTCATTGTCCACGGAGGCGCAGATGGTCGCCGGAAAGGGCGGACGGTCACTGCCGCCGTCGTATCCCTTGAAGGAGGGAATGCCTCCCTCTGCCCGGATGATGCGCTCCGCCAGCTCATCCAGCTCGCCCGTGGTGATGCCAGGGCGCACCTGCTCGCGGATCGCCTCCAGCACCTTGGCGACGATCTGGCCGGCCCGCCGCATGAGAGCGATCTCTCGCTCCGACTTGATGACAATGCCGGCCACGTTCACGCATGGCCTCCGAGCACCGGCTCCAGCGCCGCCTCCACTGCCTGGCGAACCGATTCGACATCCTGCTCGCCGTCAATCTCGACCAGCAGGCCCCGCTCCTTGAAGTACTCGATGAGCGGTGCGGTCTGTTCCAGGTAAACCCGGATGCGCCGGCGTTGGGTCTCCGGCTGGTCGTCGGGGCGCTGATACAGCTCCCCGCCGCAGACATCGCAGATGCCGGGCTGTTTGGGCGGGTTAAAGCGCTCATGGTACACCGCGCCGCACTGCCGGCAGGTCCAGCGCCCGCCCAACCGCTCCAGCAAAGTCGCCTCGCTCGCCCGGATGTACAGCACCAGGGCCAGCCGGGAGCCGCGCTCCGCCAGCGCCTTCTCCAGAGCCTTCGCCTGCTCGATGGTCCGCGGGAAGCCGTCCAACAGGGCGCCGCCGGCGCAGTCCGGCTGGGACAGGCGCTCCATGACCATGGCGATGGTCACATCGTCCGGCACCAGCTCGCCCCGGTCCATATAGCTCTTGGCCAGCTTGCCCAGTTCCGTCTGGTTGGCGATGGCCGCCCGGAACAGGTCGCCCGACGCCACATGAGGGATGCCCAGCTTTTCGGTCAGGAACGCCGCCTGGGTGCCCTTGCCGGCGCCCGGCGCCCCTAACAGCAAGATGTACAGCGGATCATGTGAGCCAGCCATGTGCGCCCCCGCGAGACCAGCGGATATTTATTTCTTAATGAACCCTTCATAGTGGCGCATCAACAACTGCGCCTCCAACTGCTTCAGGGTATCCAACACCACGCCCACCACGATCAGCAGGCCGGTGCTGGTGATCAACATGGTGCCCGTTTCCGTCACGTCACGCACCAGCCAGGGCAGGATGGCCACGCCGGCCAGGAACAGCGCGCCCACCAGGGTGATGCGCTGGAGCACGCCGTTGAGATACTCTTCCGTCTGCTTGCCGGGGCGAATGCCCGGGATAAAGCCGCCCTGCCGCTGAAGCACTTCCGGCAGGTTCTGCTGTCGGAAGACCACGTCGGTATAGAAGTACGTGAACCCGATCACCAGGAAGAAGTACAGGATCCAGTACAGGTTGCCGTTCGGGCTGAAAGCACTGCTGATGGCCGTCGCCACCTTCGATACGAACTGCGACTGCGAGTTGACGAAGTAGCTGGCGATGGTGCCCGGGAAGAGCATCAGGCTCTGGGCGAAGATGAGCGGGATCATGCCGGCCGTGTTCACCCGGATGGGAATATGGGTGCTCTGGCCGCCGGCGATCCGCAGGCGGTTGCCGCGCATCGCCATGACCCGCTTGCCGTACTGCACCGGGATGCGGCGCTGTCCCTCCTGCACCACCACGATGACCGCCACGGTGATGACCGTCACCACCACAAACACCAGCAGAGACCATGGGTTGGCGATCAGGTTCGCCGCGATGCGCTGGGGGATGCGGGCCACGATGCCGCCGAAGATGATGATGGACACACCGTTCCCCACGCCGCGCTCGGTGATCAGATCGCCCAGCCAGACGGCCACCATGGTGCCAGCGGTCAGCGTGGCGATGGTCGAAAGCGTCGCCAGCCAGTGCTCTGCCGTGAACCCGAACGCCGGCATCAGCCCCTGCTGTTTCAGGATCGAAGACTGCCCAAAGGCCTGCAGGGCCGCTAACGGCACCGTCAGGTAATATGTATACCGATTGAGTTTGTTGCGCCCTTCCTCGCCCTCTTTGGCGAGCTTCTCCAACTGCGGGATGAGCGGCATCAGCAACTGCAGGATGATGGACGCTGTGATGTACGGGTAGACGCCCATGGCCATGACAGAAAAGTTGGCCATGGCGCCGCCGGAGAACAGGTCCAGCATGCCTAACAGTTGGTTGCTCTCAAACAGCCGGGCCAGGCCGGCCGCATCCACACCCGGCACCGGCACATGCGATGCCAGCCGATAGATGACCAGGATCCCCAGGGTGAAGAGGATCTTTTTGCGCAGATCCGGCAGTCGAAACGCGTTCGCAACCGCTTGTAGCATCCTGATGGGCCTCCATTCCCCATCTCCGCCGGCGCTTCCGCCGGCGAGAGCACTCCATTACTCCAGCGGCAGGACCTCCACCGTGCCGCCGGCGGCCTCGATCTTCGCCCGCGCGCTCTCCGAGAAGCGGTGCGCCTTGACCGTCAGCGGGCGGTCCACCTCGCCGCGGCCCAGGATGACCACCGGCTTCTTGGCCGATTTGATGACGCCGGCCGCCGCCAGGGTCTCAGGCGTGACCACACTGCCGGCCTCGAAGACATCCAGTCGCTCCAGGTTCACCGGCGTGTATTCGACCCGGAAGATATTGACGAAGCCGCGCTTGAAGGGAAGCCGGCGCACCAGGGGGAGCTGACCGCCCTCGAAGTACGGCGGCTTCACCCCACCACTGCGGGCGCGCTGGCCTTTCGTGCCCCGGCCGGCGGTCTTGCCGTGGCCGGAGGAAATGCCGCGTCCCACGCGCTTTCGATCTTTCTTGGAGCCCGGCAAGGGCCGCAGTTCATGCAGTTTCATAATGTCTCCACCTCACGTACGCCCAACTCGCTTGCCCGTTATTCGGCAACTTCCACTTCTTCCACCGTCACCAGATGGCTGACCTTGGCAATCATGCCGCGAATCACCGGGGTATCGTCATGCTCGACGGTCTGGCCCCGCCGCTTCAGACCCAGGGCGCGGATAGTGCCGCGCTGGGGCTGTTTGGCGCCGATCAGGCTTTTCACCCAGGTGATGCGGAGCCGCTTCTTCGTCGCAACCGTGTTAGCCATTGGCCTTCCTCCGCTTCCAGTGTGGCAGGACACGGGAGACCGGCACCTTGCGCCGGCGGGCCACTTCCTCCACATCCTGAAGCTGGCACAGCCCGTTCCAGGTGGCAAAGGCCACGTTCAGGATGTTGGAACAGCCCAGCGACTTGCTCAGGATGTCGCGATAGCCGGCGGCCTCCAGGACGGCGCGCACCGCGCCGCCGGCGATGATGCCGGTACCGGGCGAGGCCGGCTTCAGCAGAACCACCGCCGCATCCTGGCGGCCGATCACCTCATGCGGGATGGTGGTGTCCACCATGGCCACCTTGCGCATATTCTTGCGGGCGCGCTCCGTCGCCTTGCGGATGGCATCGGGCACTTCCGCCGCCCGGCCGATGCCCAGGCCCACGCGCCCTTTGTTATCGCCAACCACCACCACCGCACGGATGCGGAAGCGCCGGCCGCCCTTGATGACCTTGGCTGTGCGCGTGATATGGATCACCCGCTCGTCAAGACCCTCTTCTTCGCCGTACGCCTGTTCTTCAGTCCAATCCTGCATTGATATTCCTCCAACTTGGCTCCCGCCGTGTTGCAGGGTGATGCTCACCCGGCTAGAATTCGAGACCAGCCTCGCGCGAGCCTTCGGCCAGCGCCTTCACCCGACCGTGGTAGGGGTAGCCGCCGCGATCGAACACCACCTGCTTGATGCCGGCGGCCAGCGCCCGCTCCGCCACCACCTTCCCCACCAGGCGGGCCTGCTCGGTCTTCGGCAGTCCCTTGATCAGCTCGCGCACCTTCGGATCGATGGTGGACGCGGACACCAGCGTATGGCCGCGCGTGTCATCGATGATCTGCGCATAAATATGATTGAGGCTGCGAAAGACGTTCAAACGCGGGCGCTCTGGCGTGCCAAATACTTTCTTGCGCACGCGTTCATGACGCCGTTTGCGAGCTGCGTGTGCCTTCAATTCCTTTCCCATTCTTGACCTCCGCAGTGCCGGCGGCCCACTGCCGCCTGCACATCTCCAAGTCCTGACTTCCGTCTCGAGAACGCCGCTTACTTCTTGCCGCCCTTGCCGCCTTTGCCGCCCTTACCAGCTTTGCCGGCCTTCAGGCGCACCACCTCGTCGGCATAGCGCACGCCCTTGCCCTTGTACGGCTCCGGCGGACGCACCGCCCGGATCTTCGCCGCGACCTGGCCAACCAGCTCTTTGTCGATCCCTTCCACCTGGAAGTCGCGGCCGCCCTTGTCCACGGAGAAGGTGATGCCAGGCGGCGGCAGGAACTCCACCGGGTGGGAATAGCCCACGCTCAGCACCAGGGCGTTGCCGCGCATTTCCACGCGATAGCCGACGCCCTGGACCTGCATGCGCTTGACAAAGCCCTTGGACACGCCCTCCACCATGTTGGCCAGCAGGGCGCGCGTCAGGCCGTGCAGGGCGCGATGCCGGCGGGAATCGGTCGGCCGGGTGACCTTAAGCTGGTTGTCCTCCAGCGTGATCTGTATATCCGGCGAAAAGGTGCGTTCGAGTTCCCCCTTCGGCCCTTTGACCCGCACGCGATTGGTGCGAGGGTCAATCTCGACCGTGACGCCCTTGGGCAAAGGGATTGGTAATCGCCCAATTCTTGACACTTTCACACCTCCAATCGCTCGGCTGTCGCCGGCTGTGACTTCGACAGCCAGATTACCAGACATAGCACAGGATTTCACCGCCAACGCCCAGCCGGCGCGCCTTCTGGTCGCTCATAATCCCCTTCGAGGTGGACAGGATGGCAATGCCCAGCCCGCTCCGCACCCAGGGGATCTCATCCCGGCGCACGTACATGCGCCGGCCAGGCTTGCTGACCCGCCGCAACGCCGTGATCACCGGCTGGCGCCGCTCATCATAGCGAAGCTGGATGCGCAGGAGCATATAGGCCCGCTTCGGATCGCGCACCAGTTGATAATCCTCAATGAAGCCCTCTTCCTTCAGCACGCGCGCGATCTCCTGCTTCACCTTAGACGAGGGCACCACCACAAAAGGATGGCGAGCCATCGCCGCGTTACGAATGCGAGTCAACATGTCCGCAATTGGATCCGTATGCATCGAAATTCTCTCCTCCAGAGCCACTTCAGCTAAGGGACTTGGCCGGTGCGGGACATCCGTCCGCGTGCCTTACCAGCTCGACTTCACCACGCCGGGGATCTGACCCTCCCAGGCGAAGCGGCGGAAGCAGATGCGGCACATTTTGAAGCGGCGCATATAGCCGCGCGGCCGGCCGCAGATCTGACAGCGGTTCCGCACACGAACGGCATATTTCCGGCGCTGTTCCCGATACATCATGCACTTCTTGGCCACGTTCTCTCTCCTCTTCAGCGCGTCGTGATGCGCAGTGTCCTGTTATTCCACCAGCGTCTCGGGCTGGCGGAACGGCATACCCATCAACTGCAGCAGCCGGCGGGCTTCCTCGTCGGTCTTCGCCGTGGTCACGATGGTGATCTCCATGCCGCGGACCTTATCGATCTTGTTGTAATCGATCTCCGGGAAGACCAACTGCTCCCGAATGCCCAGGGTGTAATTCCCCCGGCCGTCGAAGGAATCGGGCGAGACGCCCCGGAAGTCCCTCTGGCGCGGCAGGGCCACGTTGATCAGGCGGTCCAGGAAGTCGTACATGCGGTTGCCGCGCAGGGTCACCTTGACGCCGATGGGGTTGCCGGCGCGCAGTTTGAAGCCGGCGATGGACTTCTTGGCCCGCGTGATGATGGGTTTCTGGCCGGTGATGATGGCCAGGTCCTCGCTGGCCGCGTCCAGCGCCTTGGCGTTCTGCAGTGCCTCGCCCAGCCCGATATTGACCACCACCTTCACCAGGCGCGGGACTTCCATAATGTTCCGATATTTGAACTCCCGCATCAGCACGGGCACGATTTCTTCTCGGTACTTATCTTTCAATCTCGGCATATTGCTCTCCTGCTTTCGCCGCTGATGGTCTGCCGGCGGCATTATTCGATGATCTCGCCACAGCGCTTGCAGTAACGAGCCTTGGAGCCATCCTCGAAGACGCGGATGCCCACCCGGGTAGGCTTGTCACAGCGCTTGCAGACCAGGGCCACGTTCGAAATATGAATGGGCGCCTCGCGCTCGATGATTCCCACCTGCGTGCGCACGTCGCCGGTGCGGCGCTGGTGCTTCTTCACCAGGTTGACGCCGGCCACGATGACGCGATCGCGATTGGGGTCCAGCCGGCCAGGAAACCGCACCGACCGACCCGGCAGGACCTTGCGCACCGTGCCGCGCATGCCCCGGTTCTTTCCGCTGATAACTTCGACTGTATCGCCTGCTTTGATCTTTCGCATCCCCATAACCTCCCCGGCATCCATCCTGGGACGTCCTCGCGCCTCTGGTGCCGCGCTCACAGCACTTCAGGGGCCAGCGAGACGATCTTCATGAACCCCTTCTCGCGCAGTTCACGGGCCACCGGGCCGAAAATGCGCGTCCCCTTCGGGTTGCGACGCTCGTCCAGGATGACCGCCGCGTTGTCATCAAACCGGATATACGTGCCGTCCGGGCGGGCGTAGGGCTTTTTCACCCGCACGATCACCGCGCGCACCACCTCCCCCTTCTTGACGGAGGCGGTCGGGGTGGCCTCCTTCACCGAGGCAATGATGATATCCCCCACCGTGCCGTAATAGCGGTGAGAGCCGCCCATGACCCGGATGCACAGCAGTTCCTTGGCTCCCGTGTTATCCGCAACAACCAGCCGAGATTCTTGCTGAATCATTGCTCTGCCCTCTCGATGATTTCAGTGACGATCCATCGCTTTTCACGGCTCAGGGGCCGCGACTCGAGAATGCGCACCAGGTCGCCCACCCGACAGGCATTGTTCTCGTCGTGCGCCTTGTACTTCTTGCGCGCACGCACGGTCTTATGATACAGCGGGTGCTCGTAGGTGCGCGTGACCTCGACGACCACTGTTTTATCCATTTTATCGCTGACCACGCGACCAATCAGTTCTTTTTTGGGCATGGCTTACACTCCCCGTCCCTGTTCCAGCTCACGCAGGATGGTTTTGATGCGCGCGATGTCCCGCTTGACCTGGGTCATGCGCTGGTAGTTTTTCAACTGACGCGTGGCCCACTGGAACCGCAAGTTGAACAATTCATGATACAGCTCGTCCAGGCGGCGTTCCAGTTCTCGCCTGGCGGTGGGATAATCCAGTCCCGCGATGGATGCTCGGATTTCCTGCGCCTTCATCAACTACCCTCCCCCTCGCTTTCAACGCGAGTGACGATCTGGGTTTTGATGGGTAGTTTATGGGAAGCCAGCCGCAGGGCTTCGCGCGCCACATCTTCGCGCACGCCGGCGATCTCGAACAGGATGCGTCCGGGCTTCACCACAGCAACCCAACCTTCCACATTGCCCTTGCCGCCGCCCATGCGGGTCTCCGCCGGCTTCTTGGTGATGGGCTTGTCCGGGAAGATGCGGATCCAGAGCTTCCCACCACGCCGCACATAGCGCACGATGGCGCGGCGGGCCGCCTCAATCTGCCGGTTGGTCATCCAGCAGGGCTCCAGCGCCTGCAGGCCGTATTCGCCGAAGGCGATCTCGGCGCCGCGCGTGGCCCGCCCCTTCATCCTTCCACGATGCTGTTTGCGATATTTGACTCGTTTCGGCATCAACATATGTCCAACTCCTCAGCCGCACCAGCCCCGCTGGTGCTCTTCAAGATAGCGGTTTCATGAAACTGCGCCGATCTTCGGCCTGGCCGGCACCCTCAGGCACCCGCCTCGGCGAACTGCTCGGCCTGGGATTTCTTCTCGGGCAGGACATCGCCCTTGTAAATCCACACCTTCACCCCGATGCGGCCGAAGGTGGTGAGCGCCTCCGCCTTGGCGTAATCAATGTCCGCCCGCAGGGTATGGCGCGGCACCCGCCCCATGCGCACCGTGTCTTTGCGGGCCATTTCGGCGCCGCCCAGCCGGCCCGAACAGGTGACCATGGCGCCCAGGGCGCCGGCCCGCAGGGCCCGCAGGACCGCCTGCTTCATCGCCCGCTTAAAGGACACGCGGCGCTCCAACTGCTCGGCGATGCTCTCCGCCACCAGATAGGCATCCAGCTCCGGCTTCTCGATTTCCTCGACGTCAATGCGCACGCGCTTCTTGGTGAAATCCTCCAGGAGCTGGCGGAGCTTGTTCACGCCGGCGCCCTTGCGGCCGATGATAATGCCGGGCTTGGCCGTGTGGATGACGATGGACACCTGATTCGGGAAGCGCTCGATCTCGATCTTGGAGATGCCGGCATTAGGCAGTTCCTTGCGGATCATCTCCCGAATCTTGATGTCCTCCATCAACAGTTTGCCGTATTCCTCGCCCTCGGCATACCAGCGCGCATCCCAGGTGCGGATAATGCCGAGACGGAACGCATTCGGATGAACTTTACGCCCCAAATTGAACCTCCTTGCGCTTCAGCTCCACGATGTGCATTTGCCCGCCGGCCGCGGGGGCCTGGCGTTATTCCTTCTCTTCCAGCACGACGGTGATATGCGACGAGCGCTTCAGGATGGGCTTGAAGCGGCCGCGTGCACCGAACCGCCGCCATCGGCGCGTGGGCCCCTCGTCGGCGTAAATCTGGGCGATGTACAGGTCCTCGCCGGCCATGCCGAAATTCTCCTCCGCGTTGGCGATGGCCGAACGAATCACCTTGGCCACAGGCTTCGCGGCGGCCTTCGGCACGAACTGCAGCCGCTCCAGGGCCTCCTGCGCCCGCATGCCGCGCACCAGGTCCACCACCAGCCGGACCTTCTGGGGCGACATGCGAATATACTTCGCTACTGCCCTAACCTGCATCCCCATGATTTACCCCCTTCTGGTCTTCTTCTCTTTCGCCACATGCCCCCGGAAGGTCCGGGTCGGGGCGAACTCGCCCAGGCGATGACCGACCATGTTCTCGGTGATATAGACAGGGATGTGGTGCCGGCCGTTGTGCACGAGGATCGTGTGCCCCACCATCTGGGGGAAGATGACCGAGGCGCGCGACCAGGTGCGGATCGCCACGCGCTTGCCCGTGCGGTTCATCTCCTCGATCCTCTTCAACAGCTTCGGATCCACATACGGCCCTTTTTTCAATGACCTCGACACTGGTCAACCTCCTGCTTCGTCACTGCGTAGACCTAAGATGTGCTGACAGCATTACCGGCCGGCGGTGCGGCGGCGCACGATGTACTTGTCCGTCGCCTTGTTGCGCCGGGTCTTATAGCCCAGCGCCGGCTTGCCCCACGGCGTCTTCGGGCCGGGCATGCCGATGGGTGAGCGGCCCTCACCGCCGCCATGCGGGTGATCGCGCGGCGTCATCGCGGAGCCGCGCACGGTCGGGCGCCAGCCCAGCCACCGCTTGCGGCCGGCCTTGCCCAGCTTGATGTTGCTGTGGTCAATATTGCCGACCTGGCCGATGGTGGCCTTACAGCGCTTGTCCACCAGGCGCATCTCGCCGCTGGGGAGGCGCAGGAGCACATACTTGCCCTCTTTCGCCATCACCTGGGCGGCGGTGCCGGCGGCTCGCGCGATCTGGCCGCCTTTGCCGACATGCAGTTCCACGTTGTGCACCATGGTGCCCAACGGGATGTTCTCCAGCGGCAGGGTGTTGCCAGGCCGGATCTCCGCATCCGGAGCGGAGATCACCGTGTCGCCAACCTTGAGCTCCAGCGGTGCGATGATGTACCGCTTCTCGCCGTCCGCATAGACCAGCAGGGCGATGCGCGCCGAGCGGTTGGGATCGTACTCGATGCTCACCACGCGCGCCGGGATGCCTTCCTTGTCGCGCTTGAAATCAATGATGCGGTACATGCGCTTATGACCGCCGCCCCGATGCCGCACAGTGACTTTGCCGCGGAAGTTCCGCCCACCGTGTTTCTTCAGCGGCACCAGCAGGGAGCGTTCGGGTTCGGTCTTGGTGATCTCCTCGAAGGTGTACCCCGTCATGCCCCGCCGGCCGGGTGTGGTCGGTTTATAGACTTTGATCGGCATTCTATCTGACCTCCACTCGCTGATTGCACTCAGCGCCGCGTCGTATCATTACACGCCTTCGAAGAACTCGATGCGCTGGCCAGGCGTCAATGTGACGATCGCCTTCTTCCACGCCGGCTGTTTGACCACCACACGCCGGCCGTAGCGGGAGCGCTTCGGCTTCATCGAGACGATATTCACGTCCACCACCGTCACATTAAACGCCTTCTCGACAGCCGCTTTCACCAGAGCCTTGTTGGCGCGTCGGTCCACCTCAAACACGTATTTCCCCTTCTCCGCCAACGCGCTCGACTTCTCCGTGATCACCGGGCGCCGCAATACTTCGTAAAGGTGCATTTCGACCTTTCCTCCCTACACACGTCCTGGCGCGCGACGACTACTGCCCCAGGATGGACTCGATGACTTCCAGCGAACCCTTGGGCATCAGCACGTAATCATAGCCCAGGAGGTCGCGCACGTTCAGGTAATTGGCCAGCAGTGTCTTGACCTGCGGCAGGTTGCGCGCGGACATCTCGACGGCGGCATCCTTGGCCGGCAGGAGGATCAGCACGCTGGAATCCAGCTTCAGCGCACCGAGCACCTGCAGCATCTGCTTGGTCTTCGGCGCTTCCAGAGCCAGCTCGTCCAGCACAACGATCTGCTGGTCCGCCGCCTTGGCGGACAGGGCCGCCCGCAGTGCCAGGCGCCGCATCTTGCGCGGCATCTTCTGGGCATAGCTGCGCGGATGAGGGCCAAAGACCACGCCGCCGTGCCGCCAGTGCGGCGCGCGGATGCTTCCCTGGCGCGCTCGACCGGTGCCCTTCTGCCGCCAGATCTTGCGGCCGCCGCCGGAAACCTCGCCGCGCGTCTTGGTATCGTGGGTGCCCAGCCGGGCATTGGCCAACTGCCGCAGTAATGCCTGATGCATCACCGCCTTGGTCGCCGGCGTCAACGGCACCCCAAATATGTCGTCGCGCAGTTCGACTTCGCCTACGATTTCACCCTGCATATTTCGCAATGGCACTTGCATCGTCTCTTTACTCCCACTCCAGATGCGCCGGCTGTACCGCCTACTGCAGGCGCCGGCACATAATGGTTATCCCTGCTTGCGAGCCTGCTTGATGAGCAGTAATCCACCGCGCGGGCCAGGCACCGGGCCCTTCACCGCCAGCAGATTGCGCTCCGGGTCCACCAGAACGACCTTAAGGTTCTGCATGGTATGGCGCCGGCCGCCCATCCGCCCCGCCATGCGCGTGCCCTTCAGCACACGGCCGGGCGTCTTACAGGCACCGATGGAACCCGGCGCACGCTGTCGGTCCGACTGGCCGTGCGTCTTGGGGCCGCCGCGGAACCCATGCCGCTTCACGACGCCGGCAAAGCCCCGGCCCTTGGTGGTGCCCACGACGTCCACGCGCTCACCCACCGAGAAGATGTCCACGGTGATCTTCTGCCCCACGTCGTAGGGCTCATCCTCTTTGACGCGGATTTCCCGCAGGATGCGGAGCGGCGGCAGGTTATGCCGGCGCAGATGCCCCAGCAGTGGCTTGTTCAGCTTCCGCGGCGGGACCTCCTCATAGCCGATCTGGATGGCGGAGTAGCCATCGCGCGCCACGGTCTTGCGCTGGGTGACGTAGCAGGGCCCGGCCTCGATCACCGTCACCGGCACGACCTCGCCCTTCTCGTCGAAAATTTGCGTCATGCCAACTTTTCTGCCCAGTATGCCTTTCATCGTTCCGTTTCGGACGAGAAGACTGCCGCTGGTTCCTGCCGCATCATCTTCCCGCCCATACCTCCTTTGCCAGAGTTTGTCTCGCAATAGGTTCGGGGGCGCTGTACCTCTGCCGGCCGCGCGCCGGCCCCCAGGTCCAGCACTCCCCTGCCTGGCGCTACAGCTTGATCTCGATATCCACGCCGGCCGGCAGGTTCAGGCGCATCAGCGTGTCGATGGTCTTGGAGCCCGGGTCAAGCACATCGATGAGCCGCTTATGGGTGCGGATCTCGAACTGTTCCCGGGAATCCTTGTCGATGAACGGAGAGCGCATCACGGTAAAGCGCTCGATCTTGGTGGGCAAGGGAATGGGGCCCACCACGACCGCACCAGTGCTCTCCGCCGCCTCCACGATCTGCCGGACCGACTGGTCCAGGACCCGATGATCGTACGCTTTAAGCCGGATTCGAATACGCTGTTTTGCCATCGGTTGCTACCTTGCCCACCTGATTATTCGACGATCTTGGTGATGACGCCGGCGCCCACGGTGCGGCCGCCCTCGCGAATGGCGAAGCGCGACCCCTCCTCCAACGCCACCGGCGCGATCAGCTTCACCCGCAGGTTCACCCGGTCTCCCGGCATCACCATCTCCACACCCTCGGGCAACTGCACCTCGCCCGTCACGTCCATCGTCCGAATGTAAAACTGCGGACGATACCCGCTGAAGAACGGCGTGTGCCGGCCGCCCTCCTCCTTCGTCA
>JAPWUQ010000091.1 GCA_028275445.1 Anaerolineae bacterium
ACCCGAAGGGGCGCGCCATGTTCCTCTCCCTGGCGGACGATGAGGCCACCCATCTGCGCGTGCTGGAGGAGCAGTTGGCGGCCATCCAGCAGAAGGGATACTGCGAGGTCCTGCCGGAGATGGGAGAGGCGCCGGCCGGCTGGGATGAGGAACTGTTCCCCAAGGACCCGGCTCTGCTGGAGAAAATCGTCCATCCGGAGGCCAGCGATATTGACGCCCTGATCTTTGCGCTGCAAGCGGAACACAAGAGCTACGAGCTGTACCGCCGCATGGCGAAGGAGACGCAGGACGAGAAGGCGCGCCAGATGTTCCGCTGGCTGGCCAGCGCGGAACGCGGCCATTTCAACCAGTTGATGCTCAATTACGAAGCACTGCTTCAGACCGGCCATTGGGCATCGTAATCCATTTTCACATTCAGAAAGGAGCGGTAGGATGCAGTTACAGGAGGCATTGGACATTCTGATTCGGGCGATGGTCAACGAGCAGGACGGCTACGACTTTTACGTGGCGGCCGCCGGCCGGGTGAGCGATCCCAAGGGCAAAAAGATGTTCATGAGCCTGGCGAACGACGAGCTGGGGCATCTGCACATCATCAAGACGGAATATGATAAGGTCACCGCCGGCGGCGGCTTTGTCAACCTCGACGAGGCGCGGCGGAGCCTCCCTCCCGACCCTTCCCTTCAGCTCTTCCCGGATAAGCGCCAGGTACAGCGCATGCTGGAAGCCGCCACGGACGACGAAGCCGCTCTGCGCATCGCCCTGGATTTCGAGCAGAAGGGCTATCACATGTATTCCGACGCGGCACAGCGCAGTACGGACCGCAACGCACAGGAGGTCTTCCGCTTCCTGGCGGATCAGGAGAGCCAGCATTATGAACTCATCCAGAACACCCTGCACTTCCTGACGGACAGCGGGGTCTGGTACTTCCAGGACTCGGAGAAGCCGTTCTTTGAGGGATAACCCGACAGGCACTCGGGCGCTTCGGAAGGGGGAGGAAGGCATTTCACACATTGCACAGGAGGTGGACGTATGCGCAAGATGACCAAATCCAATCTGGAAGCGGCCTTCGCCGGCGAAAGCATGGCCCACATGAGGTACTCCATCTTCGCCGACAAGGCGCGGGAAGAGGGCTTCAACAACGTGGCCCGACTGTTTGAAGCCATCGCCTATGCCGAACGGGTCCATGCGACCAACCACCTGCGGGTGCTGGGGGGCATTGGCCATTCCACCAATAACCTCCAGACCGCCATTGACGGCGAGACCTTCGAGGTGGAAGAGATGTATCCCGCCTATCGGGTGGTGGCGGAATCGCAGGACGAGAAGGGTGCCGTGGTGAGCACCACTTACGCGCTGGAAGCGGAGAAGATCCATGCCGCGCTGTACACCGAGGCCAAGCAGGCGGTGGAGGCCGGCAAAGACATCGAGCCGCGCGATATCTTCATCTGCAGTGTGTGCGGCTACACCGGCTACGGGGAACCGCCGGATGTCTGCCCGGTCTGCAAGGCCAAGAAAGACAAGTTCCGCTTGTTCTAAACCGCCCGTCCATCATAACAGGAGGATGCACACATGAAGAAATGGGAATGCCTGGCCTGCGGCTACATCTATGACCCGGCGAAAGGGGACCCCGAAGCCGGCATCGCCCCCGGCACCCCCTTCGAAGACCTGCCTGATGATTGGGTCTGCCCCGAGTGCGGCGCCGCCAAGGACATGTTTGAGCCGGTAGAGGAATAATGGATGCCCAGGGTGCGGGACGCGCGACCGGACGCGTCCCGCACCCCACTCCACGGAACCATGCAGACTCCAGGAGGGCTTGCCTCATGCGCTATGTGATCATTGGGCAGGGGGTGGCCGGCGTCAACGCCGCGCGCAGTCTGGCCCAGGTCCGCTCCAACGATGATGAAATCCATATCTATACCGATGAGCAATACCTCTATTATCCCCGGCCGCGCCTGCCGGCCTTCCTGGCCGGCGAGATCACCCTCGATGAGCTGATCCTGTACCCGGCCGAGTGGTACGAGAAGCGCGGCATCCAGGTGCATCTCGGCCAGACGGTGACAGCGGTGGACCCGAGGGCCCGAAACATCACCCTGGCGGACGGCCGGCGGGTGGAATATGACCGCCTCCTGCTGGCCAACGGAAGCCGGCCCAATGTCCCGCCCATCAAGGGCGCGGACAAGAAGGGCGTTTTCACCCTGCGCACCATCGCCAATGCCCTGGAAATCCAGGCCTTCGCCCGCACGGTCGAGCGCGCGGTGGTCATCGGCGGGGGGCTGTTGGGCCTGGAAGCGGCGCGAGCGGTCAGCGCCCTTGGGCCGAAGGTCACGGTGGTGGAGTTCTTCGAGCGCCTGCTCCCCCGCCAGCTCGACTTCGAAGGGGCGCAGGTGCTCCAGCGCGAGATGGAGCGCTTTGGCCTGACCATCATCACCGGCGCCGCCACGGAGGAGATCCTCGGCGACGGCGCAGTGCGCGGCATCCGGCTGAAAGACGGCCGGGAGATCCCTGGCGAGATGGTGCTCATCTCCGCCGGCATCCGCCCCAACACCGAGCTGGCCGCGGCCGCCGGCATCCAGGTCCAGCGCGGTGTGGTGGTGGATAACGCCATGCGCACCTCCGCCGAGGATATCTGGGCGGCCGGCGATGTGGCGGAGTTCGAGGGGCGCATCTGGGGCATCGTGACCGCGGCGACGGAGCAGGCGCGCGTCGCGGCCGCCAATATGGCCGCGCCGGCGGGGGAAACGCCGGCGACCTACGTGGACATCATCCCGTCCAACACCCTGAAGGTGGTGGGCATTGACCTCACCTCCATCGGCCTGGTGAACCCCGAGGGGGATGGCTATGAGGAAGTGCGGCGCGTGGACGAGGCGGCCGGCCGCTATGAAAAACTGGTGCTCAAGGACGGCCGCATCGTCGGCGCCATCCTGCTGGGCAATAAGGACAAGGTGCGGCCGGTCACCGAAGCTATCACCCGCAAAATCGATGTCTCCGCGCATAAAGAGGCGCTGTTGGACGATGCGTTCGATTGGAATTCCCTGCTGTAACGTCGGGGATACCGCATAAGGTCATATGAGGGAGGGATATGGACAAGGAAAAGATTATCGAGCTACTGCATCGGGATATGCAGGATGAGCATGCCGCCGTCATCCAGTACTTGCGCCACGCCTATGCCTTTGGCGAAGGGGAGTTGGCGGCGGAACTGGAGGCCATTGCCCGCGAGGAAATGCAGCATTTCCGCTGGCTGGCGGATATTGTGGTGGGCCTGGGCGGGAAGCCCAGCATGGTGCGGGGTGAAGTGGTCTTCAACGGCCCCAAAATCGTGGATATGCTCCAGGCCGACGTGGAGGCGGAGCAGAGGGCCATTGATCAGTATCTGACCCACATCGCTCTGATTGATGACCCGGAAATCGTGGAGGTCCTGCGGCGTATCGTGGCGGATGAGCGCGCCCATATGGGTAAGTTCGAGAAATACGCCGGCGAACAGGACCCCTCAGCCGAAGTCCGCATGGAGCCGACCATCACCGAGGCCGACCGCCCTAAGGCGGAGTACCTCCAAAAAGACCTGAAGCATGAGTACACCGTCGTGCTCCAGTACCTGGCCCATGCCTTCATGACGCCGCACTGCGAGGTCGAACACGAGATGGAATGGCAGGCCATCGAGGAAATGCGCCACATGGGCTGGCTGGCCGAGGAGATGGAATCGCTGGGCACCCGCGCCGAGATGGTGCATGATCCCCTGATCCTGCCGGATGCGACGGCGGAGATGCTCCAGGCCGACATCGCCATCGAGAAGGAGGTGTCTTCGGAGTACCGCCGGCAGGCGCTCTCCCTGGGCGCGTCGGACCTGGCCGACCTGTTAGAGCGCATTGCCGGCGAGGAGGACCACCACGTGGTGGTCTTCTCCAAGCTGTTGGGGGAAGTGGAAGAAGCCGAAAAGCCGGCCCAGCCGGCGGTCAAGCCGGCCTCGTCGGCCGGCGCCAAACCCGGCTTCACCGTTGGAAGCCTGTTGGGCAAACCGCAGAAGTAACGCAAGCCACCGCGAACATCAGGAGGTATACCGATGACCGATTTGTTGCTGCGCGAGAACGCTCCGTTCGATGCGTCTTTCTGGCAGATGATTGATGAGGAGGTGCGCGTCGTGGCCTCCCAGCATCTGGTGGGGCGCCGATTTCTCCACCTGGTGGGGCCGCTGGGCGCCGGCGCCCTGGGCGTGCCGGTCTCCCATCTGGATGTGGAGGGTGCGCCGCGCGTGACCAGCCGCGAGCTGGTGCCCTTCACCACGCTGAGCAAAGAGTTCGTGCTGGCCTGGGAGGATTTCACCACGGCGGAGCAGTTCGGTCTCCCGCTGGAGCTGGGGCCAGTGGCTATCGCCACCATCCAGTTGGCCGCCGAGGAGGATGGGCTGATCTTCGCCGGCCTGCGCCAGGCCAAGGGCACCCATCACGTCTCCCTGGAGAAATGGTCGGAGAGCGGCGGCGCCCTGGCCACGGTGAGCGCGGCGCTGGAGAAGCTGATGAGCGCCGGCATCTACGGGCCTTACGTGCTGGTGCTGAGCGCCCCGCTGTATGCCCAGGCACAGCGCATCATGGCCAACACCGATGAGCTGGAGCTGGAGTTCATCGAGGAGTTGGTGGATAAGGTGTACTTCTCGCCCCATTTGCCGGCGAAGGAGGGCTTCCTTATCGCCAACGCGCCCTATAACCTCGACCTGGCATTGGCGATGGATATGAGCGTCGCCTATATGGGGAATGAGGGCATGGATCACCGCTTCCGCCTTTTGGAGCGCGTCGCCCTGCGGTTGAAGCATCCGCAGGCGGTCTGTGTGCTGAAATAACCTCTTGCGGGCATGGGCCGGCTGGCGAACCCCGCCGCTCCTGCCAGCCGGCCCATGCCGCACCATCTCTAACGGGAGAGCCGCAATGGCACTGCAGGCCGTGACCGAGGCCGGCAGCATGTGGGTGCACATCGCGCCCCTGTCTTCGGAAGACCTGGAGTATCTGCGCCGGCATTTCCGCTTCCATCCTCTCGACCTGGAAGACCTGACCAGCAAGACCGAACACCCCAAGTTGGATATCTACGACGATTACTTCTTTGCGGTGATGCATTTTCCGGTCTACAACACCACGCACCGCTTCAGCGCGCCCTGCGAACTGCACTGCTTCGTGGGGGCCAATTACGTGGTGACGGTGCATGACGGCCGGCTGAAACCGGTGGATGACCTCTTCGCGGAGTGTCAGCGCAATCCCGTCCTGCGCCAGGACGTGTTGGGGAAAGGTGCCGGCCGGCTGTTCTATGTCATCCTCGACCGGCTGGTGGATTACATCTTCCCCATGCTGGGCAGAGTGGGCGGGGAGATATCAGAGATCGAGGAAGAGCTGTTCAGCGCCGACATGGGGGAACTGATCACGCGCATCGCCTACCTGCGGCGCGATATTATCACCCTGCGGAGCATCCTTCAGCCGCAGAAGATGGTCATCAGCCACTTAGAGGCGGAGCGCTTCCCGTTTTTGCCGGCGGAAATGAAAGCCTATTTCGGCGACATCCTGGACGGCTTCACCCGAGCGCTGGACCTGGTGCAGAACTATCATGAGGTCATCCAGAGCCTGAGCGATACCAGCATGGCCCTGACGTCCTACCGCATCAACGAGGTGATGCGCATCCTGACCATCATATCGGTCATCCTGCTTCCGCTGAGCCTGATCAGCGGGATTTACGGCATGAATATCGCCCTGCCGCTGGCCGATTCCCCCTGGGCGTTCCTGGTGATCCTGGGCTGGATGGCGCTGGTCGCCGGCATCATGCTGGCCTTTTTCCGCCGGCGCGGTTGGCTGTGACAAAGCGGCCCGGCCGCTAAGCGCGGCCGGGCCTTTCGCTATGCCCGAGCACAGCTCAGGCCAGGAGGAGGTAGGGGCGCTCGATGAGCTGTTTGACGCGCTGGAGGAAGCGGGCCGCCGGCGCGCCGTCGTTGATGCGGTGATCGAAGGTCAGGCTGAGCACCATCATGGGGCGGATGACCACCTGGCCGTTGACGGCCGCCGGCTTTTCCACGATGCGGCCGACGCCCAGGATGGCGCATTCGGGCAGGTTGATGATGGGGGTGAAGCCGTCCACATCATACATCCCCAGGTTGGTGATGGTGAAGGTGCCGCCGCTGAGGTCGTCCGGCAGACTGCGGCCGGCGCGCGCCCGTTCTACCAGCTCGCGGAACTCGCTCACGATGTCACCAAGCCGTTTGGAAGCCACATCGCGGATGACCGGCACCAGCAGGCCGCGCTCCGTGTCTACCGCGACCCCGATGTTGATGACCCCCAGTTGTTCGATGCGGTTCTCCACCAACCTGGCGTTCATGTTGGGATGTTCCTGCAGTGCCCTGGCGACGATGAGCACCAGGATCTCATTGTATCCAGGCACCACGCCGCCGGGCAGGGGGGACTGCTTGAAGCTCTCGCGCAACTGCACCAGCGCGGTGGCGTCCACCTCGGTGAAGAGGGTCACTGCGGCGGTGGTGTGGGCGCTGGCGCTCATGCGTTCGGCGATGATGGCGCGCACGCCGGCCATCGGGATGGCCTGTACGGCCGGCGCGGGGGCCGGCGCCGCCGGCGTCACCGGCATGGCGGCGCGTTCCACCGCCAATTTGGTGATGCGCTCCGGGCCGGCGGCCAGCGTCTCCAGGGGCACGCCCATTTCCTCAGCCAGTTTGCGGGCGGCCGGCGTCGCCTTCGGCAGGGAAGCGGCATAGGCCAGCACATCCCGCTCCACGATGCGGCCGCCTGGTCCGGTGCCGGTGATGCGCTCCAGGGGCACGCCCAACTGTCGGGCGGCCATGCGCGCCCTGGGAGAGGCAAACCGCCGGCCTTCCGGTGCAGGCGGTGCTTCCGGGGCGGATGGGGCGGCCGGCGCGGCAGGGGCGGCCGCCGGCGCGGGGGCCGATGGTGCGGTGGCCGGCGCGGCGGTTTCCGGCGCGGCCGCCGGCTTCAGGTAGCGGCTGATATCCTCGCCCGGCTCCCCGATAATTCCCACTACTTCCAGGATGGGGACCGTCTCGCCGGGATGGCGCAGGATTTTGAGCAGGGTGCCGCTGGCCGGCGCCTCCGCTTCCAGCGCCGCCTTGTCCGACTCGAACTTGAAGATGGGCTCGCCCTTTTTGACGGTGTCGCCTTCTTTGACGTACCACTCGATGATGGTGCCGGCCTCCATGGTCTGGCCCATCTTGGGCATAATCACTTCTTTCGCCATGGCGCTACTCCTATCCCTGATTAATACACCAGTTGACGGACGGCGGCCTCGATGCGCTCGACGTTCGGGATGGCCGCATCCTCCAGCGTCTCCGCCATGGGGACCGGCACATCCGCCGCCGCCACCCGCACCATCGGCGCATCCAGATAATCGAATGCCAGCTCGTTGATGATGGTGAAGACCTCGCTGATGAAACTGCCGGTCTTGTAGGCCTCCGTGACCCCGACGACGCGCCCGGTCTTCTTGACCGATTCGATGATGGTGTCCACGTCGAGGGGCTTCAAGCACCGCAGGTCCACCACCTCGACATCAATGCCCTCTTTGGCAAGGTTCTCGGCGGCCTCCAGGGCGCGCAGGACCATGCGGGAGTAGGTGATGATGGTGACATCCTTGCCTGGGCGCTTGATGTCGGCGACGCCCAGGGGGATGGTGTATTCCTCTTCGGGCACCGGCCCTTTGGTGCCGTAGAGCATCTTGTGCTCGATGAACATGATGGGGTTATCGTTGCGGATGCACTCTTTGAGCAGGCCCTTGGCGTCGTACGGGGTGGCCGGCATGACCACATAGATGCCCGGGAAGTGGGTCCACAGCGCTTCCAGGCTCTGGGAGTGGTGCGCGGCGATGGAGCGGCCGGCGCCCCCTTCGGTGCGGATGACCATGGGCACCTTGGTCTTGCCGCCGAACATATAGCGGTTCTTGGCGCCCTGATTGGCGATCTGGTCCATGGCCAGCGGGGTGAAGTCCACGTACATGATCTCGGCGACCGGGCGCATGCCGGTCATGGCGGCGCCCACTGCCGCGCCGCCGATGGCGGCCTCGGAGATGGGCGTGTCAATGACCCGCTCCGGCCCAAATTCCTGGTACAGCCCGCGCGTGGCGCCATATGCCCCGCCGTACAGGCCGACATCCTCGCCCATGATGAAGACGTGGGGATCGCGCTTCATCTCCTCGCGGAAGGCCTCCACCAGCGCCTCCCAATAGTAAATCTGGCGCATGTTGGGGTCACTGCGCACCCGCTCCCGCAGTTCCCGCTCTTTGGCGATCTGGCTGGGCGTATAGATCGTCGGGACGTAGACGTCGTCGTACAGCTCGGAGGGGTCGGGGAAGGGGGAGTTCAGGGCGAAATCAATGGAGATTTCGACGGCCTTCTCGCAGGCTTTGGCCAGCTCGTCCAGCTCCTGCTGGGTGACTAGGCCGGCCTCCAGCATGCGCCGCTCCAGGTTGGTGATGGGGTCGCGTTCCTTCCAGGCCTTCTCCTCCTCGCGGGTGCGGTACACGCGCGGGTCGGAGCGCGAATGCCCGTACCAGCGGTAGGTCTTGCATTCGATGAGGGACGGCCCTTCCCCGCGGCGGGCGCGCTCCACGGCGCGGGAGACGGCGTCGCGCACGGCCAGCACATCCATGCCGTCCACCACCTCGCCCGGGATGCAGTAGGCGCAGGCGCGATCGGCGATGTTCTTACAGCTCGAGGCCTTTTCAAAGGGCACGGACATGCCGTACAGGTTGTTCTCCACGATGTAGACGACGGGAAGCTTCCAGATGGCGGCCATGTTGAGCGATTCGTGGAAGTTGCCGGTGTTGGCCGCGCCGTCGCCGAAGAAGCAGAGCACCACGCGGTCCGATTTCTGGAGTTTCATGGAGAGGCCGGCGCCGGTGGCCACGGGGATGTTGCCGCCCACGATGCCGGTGGCGCCCAGGTTGCCGCGCTCCACGTCGGCGATGTGCATGGAGCCGCCGCGGCCGCGGCAGTAGCCGGTGGAGCGCCCGCACAGCTCCGCCATCATTTTGTTCAGGTGCTCCTGCTTCTCCTCGGGGGTTTTGGCGAGCCGGTCGCCGCGGGCGTAGCAATGTCCGTGGCCGCGATGGGTGCTGGTGATGAGATCGTCATCGCGCAGGACGCTGATGGCGCCGACGGCGACGGCTTCCTGGCCGGCGTACAGGTGGGACGCGCCCTTGATGATGTTGCGGCCCAATAGGTCATAGACCGCTTCCTCAAAGTTGCGGATGATGCGCATCTGGCGCAGGTAATCCAGCAAATCCTCGCGGGTGATGCCCTGTGCCTGCATGATGGTCTTCAAGTCGGTGACGTTCATGTTCTCCTCTTACCCCTTTTATCGTTCTGGTCTGCGCAAGGGCAGTGTTGGGACGGGTGATGCGGCCGGCTCCTGGAGCGGGGCGACGCGCACATCCACGCCGGCGGCGCGGAGGCGCGCAATCACATCCGCCGGCGTCCGCTCATCGGTGATGATGCGGTCGAAGGCCTGGATGGGGGCTACAATGGCGTAGGAAGTGCGCCCGAACTTGGTGTGATCCACCAGCAGGATCTTCTGGCGGGCGATTTCCAGCATGGCCGCCTTGACCTCCGCCTCGTACAGGTTGCTGTTGGTGACGCCGGCCTCCAGGGAGATGGCCGGCGTGGCCAGGAAGGCCTTGTCGGCGGTGAAGCGGCGCAGGGCGGCCACCGCCAGCGGCCCGACGAAGGAAGCAGTCGGCTCCCATAGGGCGCCGCCGGTGTGGATGACGGTGATGTCCGGCGCTCCGATGAGGATGTTGACGACGTAGAGGGAGTTAGTGATGACGGTGAGATGGCGTTTGCCGATGAGCCGGCGGGCGAAATGGGCGATGGTGGTGCCGGCGTCCAGCACGATGGTGTCGCCGTCCTCCACCAGTTCCGCCGCCAGGCGGGCGATGGCCTCTTTCTCGGCCAGTTGGGTGCCTTCGCGGGCATAATAGGGCAGGTCGCCGGGGGGATATTTCAGCAGTACCGCGCCGCCGTGGGTGCGCCGCAGGACGCCGCGCTCCTCCAGCCGCGCCAGGTCCCGGCGGATGGTCATCTCCGAGACGCCAAGCTCCTCGCTCAATTCCGCCACGGAGACGCTCTGCCGCTCGTTGATCAATTGGAGGATCCTGGTCTGGCGTTCTGCCGGCTGCATTCCCCACCCCTGCTGTTCATTCAAACACATTATATCACACTTTCTTGCGCATTTCAAGATAGATAGCACAAGATATCCGACAGCAAAGGGCTGGGCGCCGCGGTGCTCCCGCGGCGGGTCAAGGAGGGGGAGGGAACGAAAAAGGCCCGGGTTATGTCCCCAGGCCTTTCAGCAGGGCGCCGACGGCATAGGCGACGCCGGCGGCCAACCCGCCCACAATCAGCATCTCCAGCCCACTGCGCAGGGGGTTCTGCCCGGTGACGTACACCTTGGCCGCGCCCAGGCCGAAGAGCGCCAGGGCCGAAAGGGCCAGGGAAACGGGGAAGGACAGGTGTGAAG
>JAPWUQ010000092.1 GCA_028275445.1 Anaerolineae bacterium
GAGGAGACCACTGCCTACCGCCTTATCCATGCGGAGTCGGACCAGCTCCCGGGATTGGTGGTGGACTGCTACGGCCCGTTCCTCGTGGTGCAGTTCCTGACGCTGGGGGTGGAGCGCCGGCGGGAGGAGATTCTGGACGCGCTGGAGGAAGTCCTACAGCCGGCGGGCATCTATGAGCGCAGTGACGTGGAGGTGCGGGGCAAGGAGGGACTGCCGCTGAGGACCGGCCTGGCGCGGGGGGAGATGCCGCCGGCGGAGCTGGAGGTGCGCGAGAACCGCTGGCGCTTCATCGTGGACGTCCAGCACGGGCAGAAGACCGGGTTTTACCTGGACCAGCGCGTCAATCGCGAGCGCGTGGGGCGGTACGCCGGCGGCGCGGAGGTGTTGAACTGCTTCTCGTATACCGGCGGTTTTGGGGTGTATGCGGCGGCCGGCGGGGCGCGCCGCATCGTCAATATTGACTCCTCCGCCTCTGCCCTCGAATGGTGCGCCAGACACCTGGAGCGCAACGGTTTCGGCGATGTGCCGGCGGAGCAGGTGGAGGGGGATGTGTTCCAGGTCCTGCGCCGCTATCGGCAGGAGGGCCGGCAGTTCGACCTCATCATCCTGGACCCGCCGAAGTTTGCCACCACTCAGGCCAACGTCATGGCGGCGGCACGAGGATATAAGGACATCAACCTGGTGGCCATACAGTTACTGCGGCCGGGTGGGATTCTGGCGACCTTCTCCTGTTCCGGCCTTATCAGCGCTGATTTATTCCAAAAGATCGTGTTCGGCGCGAGCGCCGACGCGCGCCGGCCGGTGCAGATTCTGGAGTACCTGGCGCAGTCCCCTGACCACCCGGTACTGCTTTCTTTCCCCGAGTCGGCGTACCTCAAAGGTTTAATCTGCCGGGTGCTGACCTGAACTACTGCTTCTCGTACGGCTGACCATCGGCCGCCGGCGGGATGGCCTCGCCGATGACGCCGGCGAGCACAATCATGGTCACCAGGTAGGGCGCCATCAGCAGGAACTGCGACGGGATAGGCACCGCCAGGATCGCCAGCTTGGTCTGCAGGGCATCCGCAAAGCCGAAGATGAGGGCGGCGCCGAAGGCGCCGAAGGGCGTCCATTTGCCGAAGATCATGGCGGCCAGCCCGATGAACCCTTTGCCGGCGGTCATCAGCTCATCAAAGCGGCCCACGGAGCCAAGGATAAGGAACGCGCCGGCCAGGCCGGCGACCATGCCCCCTAACGTGACATTGATGTAGCGCGTGCGGAAGACGTTCACGCCCAGGGTGTCCGCGGCGCGGGGGTGCTCACCGACGGCACGCGTGCGCAGTCCCCAGCGGGTGTAGAAGAGCATGATGTGCACGGCGGCCAGCAGTACGAACATGACATAAACAAGGATGTTCTGCTCGAAAACGACCGGCCCGATGATGGGGATTTTGGAAAACAGGGGCAGGGAGATCGGTCGGAAGATACCCGGATTATTGAGGTACTGGAACTCGGCGAGGATGCGGGCGCTGAGAAAGCTGGTGATGCCGGTGGCGAGGATGTTGATGGCAGTGCCGGCGATGATCTGATCCACCTTGAAGCGCACGGCAAGGACCGCCAACAGCAATCCCAGCAGTGCGCCGGCCATCAGCGCGGAGACCAGCCCGAAGGTCAGCGAGGCGGGAGCCGGCCATTTCCAGACGTTGGCGGCCACACTGCCCATCAGCGCCGCAACGAAAGCGCCGGTCAGCATCATGCCCTCGATGGCGATGTTGATGACGGCGCAGCGCTCGCACAGCACGCCGGAGAGGCCGGCCAGGGCGATCGGCACGGCGCGCAGTAGCGCGCTGTTCAGGAGGCCGGTCAGGTTGAAGGATTTGCCGCTGGCTGCCCAGGTCAGGAAGGCGATGACGAACGCGCCGGCGATGAGGCTCAGCACGAGGTTCACCCGCCGGAAGCCGCGCGCCAACTGCCATCCGCCCAGGAACACGCAGAGGAGCGCCAGGATATAGAGCGTGGTCTGGCTGGGCAGGGTCAGGTCGGGGATGGGGATGGCCTGCGATGCCCCGCCGGGGTGCAGGACGAAGGTGGTGGTTTGGCCGGCCGGCAGTCCCCAGGCGAAGAGCAGGAAAATGGAGAGGCCGGCAGCCAGGAACACGAAGCCATATGTTCTCGCCCTGCGGATTGATACGCCTGCTCGGGCGCCAACAGCTTGCCAGGGTGTGCTCACGTTGCTCCTCCTCTGATTCCCGTCCTTTACAGGCGGCCCCATCCACGGGTGAACACTGCCTCACCAACCTCTTTCGGGGCGCGGATGCGGTAGACGAGACGGATGATCTCGGGCGCGGCGATGAAGATGATGATGAGCGCCTGTACGATGGAGATGATATCAATAGGAACGAGTGCCGGCGGGGCCTGCATGCGCTGTGCGCCGGCCCGCAGGAAGCCGAAGAGCAAAGCGGCCAGCAGGACGCCCACCGGATGGCTTTTGCCCAGCAGTGCCAGGGCGATGGCGTCGAAGCCGTAGCCGGAGAAGAAGGCGTTGGGCATGAAGTGCAGGACGCCCAGGATGTCATGGGCGCCGGCCAGGCCGGCCAGGCCGCCGCTCAGCGCCATGGCCAGCATGATGTTGCGGGCGACGCTGATGCCGGCGGTGCGGGCGGCGCGCGGGTTGGCGCCTACGGCGCGGATTTCAAACCCGATGGTGGTCTTGAACAAGAGGAAATAGACCAGGAAGACCGCCAGCAGTGCCAGCAGTAGGCCGGCGTTCAGCCGGATGGATGGGTCATTGGGAAAGAACTGCGGCAGGTAGGCGGAGCGCTGAATCTCCGGGCTGATGGGCCGGAAATCGCCTGGGCGAGACATTGGGCCGCCGACCTGGAGCAAGTAGTCGGCCAGGCGGAAGGCGATGTAGTTCAGCATGATCGTGTTGATGACCTCGTGAGCGCCGGTGCGGGCCTTGAGGAAGCCGGCGATGGAAGCCCACAGCGCGCCGCCGGCCATGCCGGCGGCCAGCGCCAGCGGCAGGTGGATGAACCAGGGCAGGCCCTTGATGCTGTAGCCGACAAAGACCGACGCCAGGCCGCCGATGAAATACTGGCCTTCGGCGCCGATGTTGAACAGGCCACAGCGGAACCCCAGGGCGACCGCCAGGCCGGCGAAGATATACGGCGTGGCGATGCGCAGGCTTTCGGTCAGGGGGCGGATGCCGGCCAGCAGTTCATCGGTCTCGCCCGTCTGGAAAAAGACCCGGAAGCCCTCGACGATGCGGGCGGGACTGCCGAAAGCCCCTTCGAAGAGGGAGGTATAGGCGCGGACGATGCTGTGCCAGGCGGCCTGCATGCCGGCGCCGAACCCACTGCCGAACGCCGCCCAGACCTTCGGGTCGAAGGCCATGATGAAGATGGCGCCGATGATGAGCGCGGAGATAATGGCCAGGAAGGGGATGAGCGCCGCCTGCCAGTTCCAGGCCGTCAGGCGGGCGAAGATGCCCCGGCGGATTTCCTCCCCCTGCGGCCCCACGCCGGTGCGGATGCGCCCGCTTTTCAGGCTCTCGGTGATTTCGAGGATTTTGCCGCGCACTTCGGAGGGAACCGCAACATCGGCGTCGTGGAAGGGGGCCAGCCCCACGCCGGCGTTGGCAAGGTCGAAGCGCATGGTTCCGCCGCGCAGGCTTCCCTGCAGGGCTTTCTTGACCGCCTGGTACACCGCCTCATCCACACGCTTCATGGCGCTGGTGAGGACGCGCTCCGCGCCGGCCTGTCGGCCGTTCTGGAAGGTGGTGACCCACACGTCCTGGTCGGCGCCGATGACCCAGGTGCCCTGCGAGGCCGCCGCCAGCAGGCCGGCGTTTCCGCAGGCGCCGGCGGCGGCGAAAATAATGTCCACGCCCTCGGCCGCCAGCTTTCCAGCGGCTTCGACGCCGGCGGCGGCATCGGTGAAGGTGTTGGTGTAGACCGCGATGAGCTTCGCCTGCCGGTTGGTGAGGGCCATGCCGTTGGCAAAGCCGCGGTGGAAGCGGCGGATGGGGGGCAGGTCTTTTCCACCGATGAAGCCGACATTGCCTTGCGAAGTGATGAGGCCGGCCAGCGCGCCGGCGAGGAAGGCCGCCTGGTCCTCGGCGAAGACCAGGCCGGTCATGTTCTGGCTCTCGACCAGCGGCTCATAGTCCACCACGATGAAGTGGGCTTTCGGGTAGCGGCCGGCGATGCGCTCGACAGCCGGCCCGGTGACGGAGCCGACCGTGACGATGAGCCGGCAGTCCTCGTCCAGGAGCTGGCGCAGTTCGTTCTCATAGGCGGTGGGAGAGGCCGGCTGGCGCACCACCACCTCGATGCCGTGCTCCTGGGCGGCCCGCAGGAGCCCCTCGTAGGCCTGCTGGTTGAAGCCGCCGTCGTCAATGCGTCCGCCGTCGGTGATTAAGCCAATTCGCAGGATGTCAGCCGGCAGTGGCACGGACCTCCTCCTTTCGTACTCCCGCCATGAGCAGGCCGATTTCTTCTTTTGTGGCGGTTTCGGCCGGCAGGATGGCCTGGATTTGACCCTCGTACATCACAGCAATGCGGTCGGAAAGGTTCATCACTTCGTCCAGTTCTGGAGAGACCAGCAGTACCGCACAGCCCTCGTCGCGCTTTTCGATAATGCGGCGGTGAATATATTCGATAGAACCCACGTCCAATCCGCGCGTCGGCTGGGAGGCGATGAGCAGGCGGATGGGGCGGGAGAATTCGCGAGCGACAATGACCTTTTGCTGGTTGCCGCCCGAGAGGCTGGAGACCGGGGTGAGCACGCTGGGGGTGCGCACGTCGAACTCCCGCACGCGGCGCTCGGCCGTAGCCAGGATGACCTCTCTGTCCAGCACCCCACGTTGGGCAAAGGGCGGCAGATAGTACGTGTTCAGCACCAGATTGTCCGCCACCGGGAAAGAGAGCACCAGCCCGTCTTTCTGACGGTCTTCGGGCACGTGGGCGACCCCGCGCTCCAGGATGGCGCGGGGCGAGGCGGTGGTCACGTCTTTGTCGAGGATGAAGATGCGTCCGCCGGCGGCCGGCCTCAGGCCGGTCAGCGCCTGCACCAGCTCGGTCTGGCCGTTGCCCTGCACGCCGGCGACCCCGACGACCTCGCCGGCGCGCACTTCGAAGGATACACCGCGCACCGCCAGGTTGCCGCGGTCATCGTACACCTGCAGGTTTTCCACGCGCAGGACAGGCTCACCGGGCTGGGCCGGCCGCTTCTCGACCCGCAGGAGCACCTCGCGGCCGACCATCATGGCGGCCAACTGTTCTTCCGAGGTTTGCGCCGGCGTCGTGGTGCCCACCACCCGGCCGTTGCGCAGGACGGTGATGCGGTCGGCGATGGCCATGACCTCTTTCAGCTTATGGGTGATGAAGATGATGGATTTGCCCTGGGAGGAGAGGGCGCGCAGGATTTTGAAAAGCTCCTCCACCTCCTGGGGAGTGAGCACGGCGGTGGGTTCGTCGAGGATCAGGATGTCCGCCTGGCGGTAGAGGAGCTTGATGATTTCGACGCGCTGTTGGATGCCGACCGGCAGGGTTTTGATATAGGCATAGGGGTCTACGCCGAGGCCGTACTGTTCCGAGATCTGGCGGATGCGGCGTACGGCGTCCTCCTGGTCGAGGAAGATGCCGGCGCGGACGGATTCCACCCCCAGCATGACGTTCTCGGCGACGGTGAATACGGGCACCAGCATAAAGTGTTGGTGGACCATACCGATGCCGAGGGCAATGGCATCATTGGGTTGGCGGATTTCGGCGCGCTGGCCCCGCACATAGATCTCGCCCTCATCCGGGCGGTACAGGCCGTAGAGGATGTTCATGAGGGTGGTCTTGCCGGCGCCGTTCTCGCCGAGCAGGGCGTGGATCTCTCCCTCTTCGAGGGTCAGGCTGATATGGTCGTTGGCGAGGACGCCGGGGAAGCGTTTGGTAATGCCGCGCAGTTCCAGTACAGGTGCCATGCGGTCTCTCCTCAGGCTGACATCCGGAAGGCAGTGAAGAGATAGCCGGCGGAACGGGTGATAACAGCAAGGCGGTGCCGGCATGCCGGCACCGCCTTGTCATCGGAAGCGGCTATTTCTTCAGTGAGGCCAGGTAATCCTGCCAGCCGGTGTTGACCTTGCCGTCAATGATGTCCTGCTTGAGCTGTTCCAGCTCCTTCTTCAGGGAATCGGGCACCTTGCCGTCAAACTCGTGGAACGGGGCGATGCCCACGCCGCCGTTCTTCAGGGTGCCGACATAGGTGCCGCCCTTGAAGGTGCCGTCCAGGGCCATCTTGATGGCGTCGCGCACGGCCACGTCCATGTTCTTCATGACGCTGGTGAGGACGACCGGGCAGTACTCCGCGGCGCTGATGCACCAGTCGGTGTCGACGCCGATGAGCATGGTGCCGGCGTGCTCACGCACAGCGGCGGCGGTGCCCAGGCCCACGGGGCCGGCCACTGGCATGATGATGTCCGCGCCCTCGCCGATGAGGTCCTCGCCGGCGCGCCGGCCGTCATCGGTGGACTCGAAGTTGCCGACGAACAGGCCCTCGTCCTTGGCGGTCTCCCAGCCCAGCACCTGCACGTTGGTGCCGTGCTTCTGGTTGTAGTACTTGACGCCGTTCTCGAAGCCGACCATGAAGATGGTGACGGGCGGGATCTTGATGCCGCCGAAGGTACCGACCTTGTCGTTCTGGGTCATGCCGGCGGCCAGGTAGCCGGCGAGGAAGGCGGCTTCGTCCGTGGCGAAGGTCAGCCCCAGCACGTTGGGGATCGGCGGGTCATAGGAGTAGTCCACGATGGCGAACTTGACGTTCGGGTTCTTCTCGGCAAAGGTCTTGGTGTCCTCGCCCAGCAGGAACCCGACGGTGATGATCATGTCGTACTTCTGGTCAATGAACTGGGAGATGTTGACGGCATAGTCCGTCTGCTGCTGGGACTCGAGGTAGGCTACCTCCACGCCCAGCTCATCGCGGGCCAGCTCCATGCCGTGCCAGGATGTGGCGTTGAAGGACTTGTCGTCAATACCGCCGACGTCGGTGACCATACCGACTTTGAGCTTGGGCTTTTCGGGGGCGGCGGTGGGGGCCGGGGTGGCCTGCGGTGCACATGCCATGACCATGCTGGCGATGACCACCAGTGCCACAAGTACCATTACGACTTTACGCATTTTGTCCTCCTCCAGGTTGGGTGTGAAAAATAGGTGCAGGGTACCAGCAGAGACTGTAGGGGATATCGTGTCCGCAGTTCTTCCTTCGTCCTGTGCTTCATTGCACCTCCTTTCTGTGGCACGACTGCCCTTATTATCACCCAAGCGGGGCAACTCGTCAAGTTCGAGAGGGAGGGTGTGATGAGTTGACATAGCCGGCGGGTGATGGTATTTTCATGGGGATATTTGTGCACAGGAGGGTTCGCGTGGCAACCTACCTCGTCACTGGCGGCGCCGGCTTCATTGGCTCTCACATCGTGCATGCGTTGGTCGAGCAGGGCAAACAGGTGCGCGTGCTCGATAACCTCTCCACAGGGAACCTGGCCAATATCCAGGATGTGCTGGATCAGATCACCTTTATCAAAGGGGATATCACCGATCTGCGCACGGTGCGGGAGGCCGTGCAGGGGGTGGATTATGTCCTGCACCAGGCGGCCCTGCCCTCCGTGCCCCTTTCCATCGAGCGGCCGCTGGACACGGACATGGCGAACGTGCGGGGCACCCTGCATTTGCTGGTGGCGGCGCGCGAAGCCGGCGTCAAGCGCTTCGTCTTCGCCTCCTCGTCGTCGGTGTATGGGGAGCAGGAGGGGGCGGCAAAGGTGGAGACGATGCTGCCGGCGCCCATCTCGCCGTACGGCGCCTCCAAGGCCGCCGGCGAGATGTACTGCCTGGCGTTTTATCATACGTACGGCCTGCCCACCGTGATCTTGCGCTACTTTAATGTCTTCGGCCCGCGTCAGAACCCGGATTCCCCGTACGCGGCTGTCATTCCGCGGTTTATCACGGCGCTCCTGCGCGGCCAGCCTCCCACCATTTTCGGCGACGGCCAGCAGTCGCGCGATTTCTGCTACGTCAGCAATGTGGTGGACGCGAATCTGCGCGCCTGCCGCGCCCGGCATGCGCCGGGCCAGGTACTGAACATCGCCACCGGCCGGCCGAACACCGTGCTGGACCTGTTCCATACCCTGCGGGAATTGACCGGCGCCGAGGTGGAGCCGATCTTTGCCCCGCCGCGGCCGGGGGATATCCGCCACTCGGCCGCGGATATTTCCAAGGCCCGCGCACTCCTGGGCTATGAGCCAAAGGTAGGCTTTCATGAGGGGCTGGCGCGCACCGTGCTGTGGTTCCGCCGGCAAATGGGCATGGCAGAGTAAAAACAAGGGTTGCGTTTTGCGCAAAAACAGGGTATAATAAAGGTGAAGGCGGAAGGAGGAGCGAAGAGCGGGCTATGCAAGCAGAACGGACTTCAGCGCCCTGCGACAGCGACGCGCGCGCCGGGGCCATGGCGGCCGGCAATCCTCTCGAGGAATGGCTGAGGAGTTTCGACGAGGTCGTCGAGGTTGAACGCGGCGATATTGTCGAAGGTACCATCGTCGCAATATCGCCCACGGAAATCCTGGTGGACATTGGCTGTAAGGCCGACGGCGTAGTGCCCAGCAGGGAGCTGGAGCGAATGTCGCCGGAGGAGCTGGCGGAACTGCGGGTCGGGGACCGTATCCCCGTCTACGTGGTGAAGCCAGAGGATGCGGATGGCAATGTGATCCTCTCCATCCGGCGGGCCCGCAGTTTTCACGATTGGCGCAAAGCCGAGGAGCTGATGCGCTCTGAGACCATCTTCGACGGCCGGGTGGTGGATTGTAACCGTGGGGGAGTGATCGTCCCGGTCGGTCGGTTGCGGGGGTTTCTGCCGGCCTCCCAGATCGTCTCGGGGGAAACCAGCGGTTCTGAGAGAGGCCGACACACCGATGATGAGAACCGCTGGCGGTGCTTGGTGGGCAAGACGCTCAAGCTGAAGGTCATCGAGGTGGACCGCAACCGCAACCGGCTGATATTATCGGAGAAGGCGGCACTGCGGGGAAGCCGGCAGGCCGCCAAGCAGAAGCTCATCGAACAGCTTCAGGTCGGCGAGGTCCGCCGTGGCGTCGTGACCAGCATCTGCGACTTCGGGGCATTTGTAGACCTCGGCGGCGCCGATGGGCTGATTCACCTGTCGGAGCTGTCCTGGGAGCGGGTGAATCACCCCAGCGAGGTCGTGCAGGTGGGCCAGGAAGTCGAGGTCTACGTCCTGGAGGTGGATTACGAGCGTCAGCGCATCGGGCTGAGCATCCGACAACTGCAAACGGAACCCTGGGAGAAGGCGGTAGCGTCTTTATGTGTGGGGCAGATCGTCCAGGGGACCATTACCAAGGTGATGCCGTTCGGTGCGTTTGCACGGATTGCGGATTGTCTGGAAGGATTGATTCACATCTCGGAGTTATCCGACGGGCGGGTGAATCATCCCAGGGAAGTCGTCAAAGAGGGCGATGTCGTGCCGGTGAAGATCGTGCGGATTGACCCGCAACAGCGGCGCATTGGGTTGAGCCTGAAGCAGGCTCGGGAGGAACTGGAGGAGGACTTTGACTGGCGCCAGGAACTCGAATACAGCCTGAAGGAGGAGCAACAGCAGGCTGAGGACACCTAATTGGGTCAGGGGGCCGTTCGGGCTGTATCGAGTGGGCGCATGGCCATGCGGGAAGCAGGCATTGAGAATCGGTTTTGGTGCGTGTGCAGTGCTCGATGATGGAACCAGGCCAGCCGGCCCCTGCTCGAAACGGCCAATGAGCGGAGACGTGATGTGCCGGTGATTGACAGGGGCGGCCAGGATAGGTTCCGGGTTGCCCCTTTGTTTTATGAAGGGGCTGAGGATGGTCCTCGGGACCGCCAGTCTATGAAGAATACGTAACTGCCTCGGGAGCGAAAATGCCGGCTCTTGAGGCCCGGGTTTACTGAACAATGAGGGAATGAAATGGAAGAAAATCGGAGTAGTTCAGAGATGGCAGGTGGAGGGAAGTTAGACCGCTTCACAAGACGTGCAAGACATGCCCTGGCCCGCGCGGCAAGCGAGGCCAAGCGGCTGAATCATAGCAGTATCGGCACAGAGCACATCCTGCTGGGTCTGGTGCGCCAGAAGGACTGCACCGCCGTCGCGATCCTGCGGGAGCTGGGCCTGGACCCGGACTGGATCATCCGGGCGCTGGAGCGCGCCGCCAAGCGCGGCGACCGCATTACCCTGCGGGAGCCGGAGCTGACCCCGCGCACCAAGCGGGTGATCGAGTACTCGTTCGAAGAGGCGCGCTTGATGGGCCAGGACTATGTGGGCACGGAGCATCTGCTCCTTGCCATCCTGCGGGAGGGCGAGGGCATCGCCTCTGACATCCTGCGCGGCATGGGCCTGGACCTGGAGCAGGTGCGCATGAAGACGGCGGAGACCGTCATGGAGCGCAAGGCCAAAGCGCGCGCCACCACCGAGCCGGCCAAAGAGAAGGGCGAGAGCAAGA
>JAPWUQ010000093.1 GCA_028275445.1 Anaerolineae bacterium
TTCCTGGGATATGATCGCCATGCATTGGGTGGGGAGCGCCGCGATGTACCGATACCCGCCGGCACGCCCCTGCACGTGGCCCTTTACTGGCAGGCGCAGGAACAACCTGCGGAGATATGGCGTTTCCAGCTTTGGGTGGACGAGGCGCTGTGGGTGGATTGGACGCCGCTGGGCGGCGGCTTCACCACGGACCAATGGCTGGCCGGCGACCTGATCCGCGACCAGGTGGATGGTTTCCTGCCGGCCGGCCTGTCCCCCGGCCGGCATCATCTGCGCGCCCTCCTGCGCGCAGACAGCAGTGGAGCGGAGGCTCGTCTGGAGCTGGGGTATTTTCAGTTGCGCTGAAGCGGGGCCGGCTCAAGGGATGATGAGCTGTTGGCCCACGTAAATAGTATCCGGGTCGGTGATGTTGTTGGCGCGCATGAGGGCGGTCACGCTGACGCCGTAGCGCTGAGCGATCCAGGTCAGGTTCTCGCCGGCCTGCACCACGTGCACGCGTCCTGCGGCGCGCGTGGGAGTAACGGTCGCGGCCGGCGTCGCGGCCGGGATAATCAGGCGCTGGCCGACGTAAATCATATCGGCGGAGCGCAGGCCGTTGACTTTCACCAGGTCATCCACCGTCACGCCGTAGCGGTAGGCGATGGCCGCCAGGCTCTCGCCCGGCTGGACCACATGGATGAAGCTGGTGGCCGCCGGCGCCGGGGTGACGGCCGGCGTTGGCTCTCCGGTTGGCGAGGCGGCCGGCTGTGGTATAATCAGCTCCTGTCCGACGTAAATCCAATCGGGGCTGGAAAGATTGTTCAGGCGCATCAGCTCCTCAACGTCCACGCCGTACTGTTTGGCGATGAGGAGCAGGACCTCGCCTGGCTGGACGATATGCACTCTGGGCGTTGGTGTGGCCGCGACCGGGACGGTGGTTGGCGAAGGTATGGGGGTCGGCTCCACCGTCTCGCCGGCAAGGGTTGGCGTGGGGACCATCGGTGCGACTGACCCAGCCGTGGCCGCCGCCGTCGGCGGGAGGGTCCAGGTAGCCGTCGGCATGGGTGTATCGGCGGCCGGCGGGCGGGGCGTGCTGGTGGGTGTGACGAAGACCACGGCCACCGCCGCCGGGGTGAAGGTCGGCTTGGGCGTGCGGGTGGGTGTCGGCGCCGGCGCGCTCCCCTGCCCGAACGTTCTCCAGACGGTCGTAATCAGGATATAGTTCACCAGGACCAGGGCAATAACGATGCCCAACCAGGAACCACGCTTGTTCATAATACCGTTCCCTTCCACGGCGATATGTCCATTACTTTGATTATAGCATCCAGCCGGCGGGGATACAAGCCGGCGGACAATCTATAAGGTTAAAGATGACCAGCAAGAAGCCCGTGACTGTGAGCGTCATTGCCACTGTCTTGAACGAGGAGCGTTCCATCGGCGAGCTGATGGAAACGCTGGCCGCGCAAACGCGTCCGCCGGATGAGATCGTCATTGTGGACGGCGGTTCCACCGACCGCACCCGGGAAATCCTGAACACCTACGCCGGCCGGCTCCCCCTGCGGGTGCTGGTGGTGCCCGGCGCCAATATCTCCCAGGGCCGCAACGCCGCCATCCGCGCCGCGACGGGCGAGATCATCGCTTCCACCGATGCCGGCGTGCGCCTGGAC
Source organism: Anaerolineae bacterium (assembly GCA_028275445.1). Classification (GTDB taxonomy): domain Bacteria; phylum Chloroflexota; class Anaerolineae; order JACIWP01; family JACIWP01; genus JACIWP01. The sequence goes on from JAPWUQ010000093.1 coordinate 1,647, forward strand.
CCCCACTGGCTGGCGGAGTTGGTGCGGCCGTTCGAGGAAGCATCGCCCGAGGAGGCGCCGGGGGTGGTAGCCGGCTTCTTCCTGCCGGACCCACGCTCCACCTTCGAGCGGGCCATGGGCGCCACGGTCCTGCCCCGCCTCCCCGAAATTGACCCCGACCGCTTCCTGCCCTCCAGCCGCTCGGTGGCGTTCCTGCGCAGTGCGTGGGAGCGCTGGCCCTATCCGGAATGGCTGGACTTCTGTGAGGACCTCATCTTCGATCTGGGGCTGAAAGCGCTGGGGTACCGCTTTGTGTTCGCGCCGAAAGCCCTGGTCTACTTCCGACCGCGCTCCAGCCTGCGCGCCTTCTTCAAGCAGTACTACCGGTATGCGCGGGGCGACGGCAAAGCGGACCTATGGCGCAAGCGGCACGCGGTGCGCTACCTGACCTATCTTGCTGCCCTGCCGGCCCTGCTGGTCCTGAGCATCCTGCACAGCCCGTGGTGGTTGGCGGTCCTTGCCGCCGGCGCCGCCTACTACCTGTATCCGCCGTACCGCCGCCTTTTGCCCGAGATCGCCGACCTGCCGCCGGCGGAGAAGCTCCGGGCCATCGCATGGGTGCCGGCCATCCGGGTCGTGGGCGATGCGGCCAAGATGATCGGCTACCCGGTCGGATGGGCCTGGCGCCTGCGCCGGCGTCGCGACCCGGCGATCCACTGGCGGAAGGCTCTGCAAAGGGAGCGGTAGACAGACCCGCCGGCCGCCGATCGGCGGCCGGCGCGAGCATCTCCCCTATTTGACATTTCCCCGAGCCGGCATATAATATTGTTGCAACTAGTTGCAATTGCTGTTCTTACCAAATGCTTGCCGTCCCGTCATGCAGTTCAGGAGGCACAGGAGATGCATATTCCCGATGGATTTCTCAATACAGGAACGACGGTAGCGGCCTGGGCGGTCTCCGCCGGCGGCCTCGGCTACGCCGTCCGTCGTGTCAACCGTGAGCTGGGAGAGCGGCAGGTGCCGCTGATGGGCGTCACGGCGGCCTTTATCTTTGCCGCCCAGATGCTCAATTTCACCGTCGCCGGCGGCACCTCCGGTCACCTGCTCGGAGGAGCGCTGGCCGCCATACTGCTGGGGCCGTGGCCGGCCATGCTGGTGCTCACCAGCGTGCTGGTCGTGCAGGCCCTGCTCTTTCAGGACGGTGGACTGCTGGCGCTGGGCGCCAACATCCTCAACATGGCGGTCATCGGTGTGCTGGTGGGTTGGGTGACCTATACCTCTCTGCGCCGGCTCTTCGGAGAAAAAACCTGGGCCACCATGGTCAGCGGTTTCATCGCGGCCTGGCTCTCCGTGGTGATCGCGTCGCTGGCCTGCGCGGCCGAGCTGGCGCTGTCCGGCACCTCGCCCTGGCAGGTAGCTGTGCCGGCGATGGGCCTGGTGCACATGCTCATCGGTATCGGTGAGGGCCTCATCACCGTCGCGGTGCTGGCCTTCCTGAAAGTGACGCGGCCCGATCTGCTGTCCCTGCATCACACAGCCTCTCAGGCGTAAGGGGGTGACCGAATGGACATCTTCAAGCGCTACTGGTGGATCGCCGGCTTACTGCTGGCCATCGTGCTGGCCCTGCTCTCGCCGCTGGCCTCTCCGCACCCCGATGGGCTGGAGCGTGTGGCAGAAGATACCGGTTTTATCGAGCGGGCCAGGGAGGCGCCGTTCCAGGTGATCCCCGATTATGTGTTCCCCGGCATTGAGAACGAGGCGGTGGCCACCATTATCGCCGGCGTCGTAGGGACCCTGGTCGTCTTTGGCGTCGGGTACGGCCTGGCGCTGGCACTGCGCCGGCGCGAACACCAATCACATCGCGGCGCATGACCGGGTAACGCACGCAGATGAAGCACTCTTTCCTGGACCGCTACCGGGAGGGGGACAGCCTGATCCATCGGCTGGACCCCCGGCTGAAACTATTGGGGACGCTGGCATTCATCCTTGTGGTTACTAACATCCCCGCGCAGGGCTGGCCGGCCTTCCTGCTGATGGCCGGCCTGGCCCTTCTTCTCGTGCGCCTGGCCGAAATCCCCCTGCTGGAAGCGCTGAAGCGCTCCTCCATCGCCCTGCCGTTCGCCGGCGTGGTCGCCCTGTCCGTCCCCTTCACCCGCGCCGGCACCGTGCTGTGGCAGGCGCGTCTGGGAAGCTGGACGCTGTCGGTCACTGACGCCGGCCTGGCCCTGTTCCTCTCGGTCGTGGTCAAAGCGTGGCTGGCAGTGCTGATGAGCGGTCTGCTGGTGGGGACCACCCCCTTCCCCCAACTGCTGAAGGCGATGCGCGCCCTGCATGTGCCGGCGCCGTTGGTTTCGACCATCTCTTTCATGTACCGCTACCTGTTTGTGCTGGTGGACGAGGCCATGCGCCTGCAGACGGCGCGCGAGGCGCGCTCGGTGGGTTCTGGCCGCACCGTATGGTGGCGCGCCAAAGTGCTGGGCGGTATGATTGGCAGTCTGTTCATCCGCAGTTACGAGCGCAGTGAGCGCATCTATGCCGCCATGCTGTCGCGCGGCTTCGCCGGCGAGATTCGCTCGCTGGAGCAGTTGACCTGGCAGAGGCGGGACTGGCTGGCCGGCCTGAGCTGGAGCGCCCTACTGCTGGCCGCCTTTGTGCTCGGCCGGCTGATATCGGGAGGTGAATGATCGTGGACCTGGCAGTGCGTGTGGAGAAGCTTCGCTTCGCGTATCCGGACGGGAGGGTCGCCCTCGACGGCGTCAGCTTTGCCATCGCGCCTGGCGAGAAGGTGGCCGTGGTCGGCCCGAACGGCGCCGGCAAATCCACCCTCTTTCTCCACCTGAACGGCGTCCTGCATGGGCAGAACGAGGGGCGCATCTGGGTCGCCGGCGTGGAGCTGACCGATCAAAGCCTGCGTCAGGTGCGGGCACGCGTCGGCCTGGTGTTCCAGGACCCCGATGACCAGCTCTTTTCCCCGACCGTCTTTGAGGATGTGGCCTTTGGCCCCCTGCATATGGGCCTCCCCGAGAAAGAGGTGCGCCGGCGCGTGACCCAGGCCCTGGCGGCCGTCGGCATGCAGGGCTTCGAGGACAAGATGCCGCACCACCTGAGCCTGGGGGAACGCAAGCGCATCGCCATCGCCACGGTCCTTGCCATGGAGCCTGATATCCTCTTGCTGGACGAGCCTTCCGCGGGGCTGGACCCGCGCGCCCGCCGCAACCTGATCCAACTGCTCCAGCGCCTGCCGCAGACCATGCTGGTCGCCAGCCACGATATGCGGCTGGTGTGGGAGCTGTGCCCGCGCACCCTGATCCTGGACGCCGGCCGGCTGGTGGCGGACGGCCCCACCGCTGTGCTCCTGCAGGATGAAGCGCTCATGGAAGCCCACGGCCTGGAAGTACCCATTCTGCCGCCGGCGCCCCGGCCGGCGGCATCCATCCCCCAAACCGTTGCGGCAGTATGGAAATAAGCCGGCCCGGCGGCTGAAAGGCCTGCGCCGGCTCCCCAGGGCCGGCACTGCGAGGCGGATTCTCTACCCCTTGCGTACCCTTGCATACCCCCACACTTGATGTTATACTTATGCTGGTGCTGTGCTTCATCCCATCACAACCATGCCATGGGGGTAGCGCAATATGGCGCGCTCGCGCAGACATCTTCTGCTGGTCGAAGATACGCCCCAGCATCAGGAGCTGATGCTCAAAACCCTCACCACCACCCACCCCGAGTGGAGCATTGACGCGTTCGAGACCGGGGAAGACGCCCTGGCAGCGGCGCGGCATACTTTCTACGACGCCGGCATCCTCGACTTCACCCTGCCAGGCATCACCGGGCTGGAGGTCGGCGCCCAACTGCGCGCCTTGGTCCCCGATATGCCCCTGGTGCTGGTCACCGCCCGCGGCAGTGAGAAGGTCGCCGCACAGGCCCTGCGCACCGGCTTCGCCGAGTACCTCATCAAAGAGGGGGATTACCTCGAACTGCTCCCGCTGGCCGTGGCCCGCGCCATCGAAACGGTGGAAGCCGCCCGCGAGCGCGAGCAGATGCGCAAAGACCTTCTGCGGCGCACCGAGGAACTGAGCGCCCTCAATGCCGTTTCCACAGCGGTGGTCAGCTCCTTGAGCCTGCAGGAGATTCTGGCGGAAGCGCTCGGCCGCACCATCGCCGTCCTGGGGGCGGAGGCCGGCGCCATCTATGTCGTGGACGCCGCCCGCCGGCGCGCTTCCATCGGCGCCCAGCAGGGCATTGACTCCGCCACCCTCGCCCTGCTGGAGCGCTGGGTGCCCAGCCGCACCGGCATTCGCCGGCTGATGGAGGACCGCCGTACCATCACCACCCTGGCGGATATCGTCCGCCTGGAAAGCGTCGAGGAATACTCCCCAGAGGAACTGGCGGAACTGGAAACCTTTGTCGCCACCCCGCTGAAGGCCAGCGGCGTGCTGATGGGCGTGCTGTGCGCGCGGCCGCGCCCGGAGCGCCCGTTCACAGCGGCGGAGCGCGCCCTGCTGGCCGCCCTGGGCCGGCCCATCGGCATGGCCATGGCCAACGCGCAGTTGTACCAGCAGACCCGCCAACAGCTTCACGAACTGGAGGCCAGCCAGGAGCGCCTTATGGCGGCGGCGCGCGCCACGGCCGCCCAGAGCCTGGCCAGCGGCATCGCCGGCGAAATCAACAACGCCCTCACCAGCATCCGCGGCAGTGCCCAGATGATCCTGCGGGAAAAGGGCATCAGCCCGGCCATCGAAAGCGATGCCCTGCGCATCCTGGAAGGATGTGAACGGGTCGCCCGCCTGGCCGAATCGCTCACCAGCATGATGGCCCAACCGGAGGGCCGGCGCGCCCCGCACAACGTCAACCGCGTCATCCAGAACTGCCTGGAGCGCCTCAAGCAGTCCACCGAGGCCCTGGGCATCGCCGTCATCACCAACCTGGCGCCGCGCCTTCCCACGGTCTCCATCGAAGGGGACGCCCTGGAACAGGCCATTATGAATGTCCTCATTAACGCGGTGGAAGCCATGCCAAACGGCGGCGAACTGCGCATCACCACCGGCATGGAAGGGGAAAACGTCTTTATTTCCATTAAGGATACCGGCGAGGGCATCCCCCAGGAAAACCTCTCCCGCATCTTTGACCCTGACTTCACCACCCGGCGGGATCGGGGCCGCGTGCGCGGTTTGGGGTTAGGGTTATTCGTGACGCAGAACATCGTGCAATCGCGCGGCGGCACCATCGGCGTGCGCAGTGAGGTAGGCAAGGGAAGCACCTTCACCATCCGCCTGCCGGCCACCCGCCCCAGCGAGGGCACGCCCGGCACCGAGTTCCTGCTCTGGTCCGAGGCCAGCGAGGAAGACCTCATCCGCTGTGCCGGCCTGGTCCTGAACCCACGCACCCGCCAGGTCGCGGTCGGGCGGGGACGCATCGAGGGCCTGACCAAGATGGAGGCGCGCCTGCTGGAAGTCTTCATGCGCCACCCCAACAAGGTGCTCAAGCGCGCCTTCCTGATGAAAGAGGTGTGGGAAACGGATTACATCGGCGATACGCGCACCCTGGATGTCCATGTGCACTGGCTGCGCCAGAAAATCGAAGATGACCCTTCGCGCCCGCGCCTTCTGCGCACCATTCGCGGCATCGGCTACCGCTTCGGGCTGGGGCCGGCCGACGACGAATCGCTGTTCGATGATTGAACGAACGCACCAGCAACGTATGTCCTGGCTGTACCGCTTAAGGGGAAGCGACCCATGCAAATCGGACAGATCACCCTGGCACACCTGGAACAGGAGGTGGAGATCGCCGGCGTGATCACCGGCATCTGGGACCTCTCCAAGGGCAGGAAATACCATGTCTACGACCAGACCGGCATCCTGCCCGTGATCGTCTGGGATAACCTCCTCGAACAGCATCCCGACATTCACCGCCTTCTGACCGGCGCGGTGGCACGGTTCCGCGGGCGCATCAAGGAATACAAGGGAGAACTGCGCTTGATCCCCGCCGGCGCGGAAGATATCCAGATCATCCAGCCGGCGGACCCCTATGCCCGCTCGCCCATCCCGCTCTCCCGCCTGCCCGAGGTGGGCGCCGGCAATATGGCCTGGGTCACCGGCCGCATCACCAGCATGAAGGCGTTCTCCAAGGGCATCAAACTGCATATCGCCGATGACAGCGGCGCCGGCGTCGTGCTCATCTGGAACACCCTTCTCCAGGCCTCGGCCCTGCAGGACCAGCTTGAGATTGACCTGCGCCTGGGCGTGTACGGCGAGGTGCGCCAGTTCCACGACGAATGGGAGATCGTGCCCCTTACCTCTGTAGAGATTATCCCGCTCGAAACACCGCCGGCTTCCGGATGACGCCGGCGCCGTGCGCCGGATTGCTGGGGGCCGGCACCACGCAAGGGATGGGGCCTTCCCCAACCACTTCCCCGCGCCCAGGGATGGCGTCAGGGGATGCGTGTCTCCGACCAGAACGACCGCCGGCGCCCGCTCACACCCTTTTACAGGGCAAGTATTTGACAAATTTTACTGTCAGCATATACTATGCCTCGTCCCGACACAGCGCCGTACATACGGGCGGATACGCCCTTCCAGGAGGAATCAAATGCTGGATACCGAACAAATCCGCCAGGCCCTGAGGCAGGTCACGGACCCGGAATTGCAGAAAAATATCGTCGAACTGGGCATGGTGCGCGATATCGCCATCCGGGACGGCACGGTGCATATCACCCTGGCGCTGACCACCCTCGCCTGTCCCCTCCGTTCCCAGATCAGCGATGATGTGGTCAGCGCCGTCCAGCGGCTGGAGCCCGGCCGGCCCGTGCAGGTGCACCTGGAAGAGATGACCCCTGAAGAGAAACAGCGGCTCATCGAGTCCCAGACCCCTAAAGGGGAAGCCGCGCCCAAACCATCCGCGCTGGTGAACCATATTGACCACGTCATCGCCGTCATGAGCGGCAAGGGAGGCGTGGGGAAATCGTCGGTCGCCGCCATGCTGGCTGTGGCGCTGGCGCGCGCCGGCAAGCGCGTCGGCCTGCTCGACGGCGATATCACCGGCCCCAGCATCCCGAAGATGTTCGGCCTGCGCACCCCACCCGGTCTCAGTCCCCTGGGTGCCGTACCGCCGCAGACCGGCGCCGGCATCTCTATTATGTCAATCAACCTCCTGCTGGAGGATGAAGCCCAGGCGGTCATCTGGCGCGGCCCCCTCATCTCCAGCGCCATCCAGCAGTTCTGGGACGATGTCGTCTGGGGCAACCTGGACGTCCTGTTGGTAGACCTGCCCCCCGGCACGTCGGACGCTTCCTTGACCGTCCTGCAGTCCCTGCCGGTGGACGGTGTCATCATGGTCACCTCGCCGCAGGACCTGGCCGGCATGGTGGTGCGCAAGGCCGCCCAGATGGCCCAACGCCTGAACGTGCCCATCCTGGGCGTGATCGAGAACATGAGTTATGTCGAATGTCCGAAATGCGGGGAACATATCGAGGTCTTCGGCCCATCCCATGCGGAGGAAGTAGCCCGCCATCTCGGCGTGTCCCTGCTCGGCCGGCTCCCTCTGGACCCCCAGCTTGCCCGCATGGGGGACACCGGGGCCATCGAACGCTATCATAACCCCACCATTGACGCCATCGCCGCCAAACTGCTGGAAATGCTCGGATAATCAAAACGCCCCCGCTGAAATCGCCCAGCGGGGGCGTTTTACGCCCATCACCTATTACCACAGCAACGCGCCGGCGACGGAAACGATGGAGGTACTGCCCTCGTCCGCGGGGCAGAGCTGATAGCCCGTCGTGACCCCCTGCGCCGGCCCCAGGGCGGCCAGCATCAGATATATCGGCGTCACACCGCACACATTGCGGCGGTTGCCCTCGCGCACGATGCGTTCGAGAAACCCCTCCGCGTCGCCGGCGCAGACCGCTCGCAGGAGCGCCTCATCCGCGGCGCGGCAGGCCGCCCGCTCCACAAACCCGACCGGATACCCGCCGAAGGCCGGCCCCATATGCGCCAGATCCGCCGCCGCCACAAACACCACCCGCCGCTCCGACGCAACGGCCCGCAGTTCCTGCACCAGCTCGCGCACCTGGGGATACTGCTCCAATGTCCCTCGCCCCTCAATGACCGCGTCCAAAGAGCCGCATAGAATGGGCAGGATGGAGAACGGCGCTTTCGCTCCGCCGGCCGTCTGCAGCACCATATAGTGCAGCCATACCGCCGCCAGCTCCACCGAATGCTCCACGGCATGATGCAGTTCATTTGCCAGGGCCGCCTCCGCGCCCAGGCGCGCCGTCAGCCGCTCCAGCGCCGGCCGGTCGGTCGGCAGTATGCCCCACGGCGTGCGGTAGGACTGCCGCGTCAGGGTCAGGGTGCCGTCACCGCCGCGATGGTCCGTGCCGAGGATCACCACCAGATCAGCCTGGCGCAGGGCCGGCGCCGCCAGCCGCCAGGTGCCGGCGTACACTGGACCGCCGCGATAATAGTCAATATGGGGGGACAGGATGCCGCGCAGGGCTTCCGCCGGCGCCGGCAGCGCCGGAGGCTCTGTCTGCCTGGCGCATTCCTCCAATAGCTGTTCCAGCATCAAGGCGGCCGATCCCGCGTCAGAGGGATAGGCACTGCCGGCGCTGGCCGGCGGCCGTCCGTCCGCCGCCTGATAGCGCCGCAGGGCCTCGGACCGGGCCTGGGCCAGCCGCTCGCCCTCAAAGAGCAGTGCTTCGTCCATCTCCTGGAGAATTTGGGAGAGGAGTTCCTCGGAGATGCGCACGCCGGCGCGCAGTAGAAGGGCCGCCCGCAGGGCACCCACGTCCCGGGAACCGTCGCACAGGGCCGGCAGAAGCGCCAGTTCCGGAGGCAGGGCGATGGCGCTGTCGGACAGCCCTAACGCGT
>JAPWUQ010000315.1 GCA_028275445.1 Anaerolineae bacterium
CATTTCTCGAGCTGGCCGAGCGCGCCCTGCTGATGGAAAACGGCGGGGTGGCCGCGGATGGGGCGCCGGCGGATGTGTTCGGGGACGCGGCACTGCTCCGCCGGCTGGGACTGCGCGACCCGCGCTATGCCATTGGGCCGCGCTGTGACCTCCTGCCGCCCTCAGAGGTGCATCCTCCCGTGCGTCCAGAGCCCCCGCTGGTAAAGTTGGTGGGGGTGGAGGCGGGGTACGGCCGGCGAAAGGTCCTGCACGGCATAGACCTGACGCTGTACGCCGGCGAGTTTGTCGGCCTGGTGGGGCCGAACGGCGCCGGCAAGTCAACCCTGGCCAGCGTGCTGGCCGGCGCACTGCGCCCCCAGCGCGGCCGGATCGTCTGGAACCCAGCGGCACGCCGCATCCCCCCGGCCCGGCGCGCCGGCATGCTCTTTCAGGACCCGACCCTCCAGCTCTTCGCCGACAGCGTCTGGGACGAGGTGGCCATGGCGCCGGCGAACTGGGGCCTGCCGGTGGCGGAGACCGTGGAGCCTATCCTACAGGCGGCGGACCTGACCCACCTGCGCCGGCGGCACCCCCTGGCGCTCAGCATGGGCCAGCAACAGCGCACCGCCCTGGCGGCCGTGCTGTCGGCCCAGCCGGCACTCCTCATCCTGGATGAGCCGACCATGGGACAGGACTGGGGGCATCTGGAGCGGCTCATGGAATGGATATGCCGGCTCCACCACCGCGGCCATACCATCCTGCTCATCAGCCATGACGAGAAGCTCGTGTACCATTACGTGGAGCGCATGGTGATCATGCGGGATGGGCGCATCGCCGCAGATGGCGCGATCCGGCCGGCCAAACAGGAAACGCGAGAACACGATGGTGAGGTCTTGCCCGTCGGGGCATGATCATATCCGGAACAAAGGAGGCTGACACATGAAATTCTCTACCCGGGACCTGGTGTACATCGCCATCTTCGGCGCCCTGTGGGGACTGCTGGAAATCACCATCGGCTCTTACCTGCACGTGCTGTTCCCGCCGCTGGCGGACACGTTCCTGGTGGGCGTCATTATGGGAAGCCTGGGCATCCTGACTTCGCTGGTCGGCCGGCGCTTCGTCCCCAAGGCCGGCGCCGTCCTGATGATGGCCGTCATCGCCATGCTGTTGAAAGCGCTCAGCCTGGGCGGCGTCACCCTGGGGCCGATGCTGGCCATCCTCATGGAGGGCCTGCTGATGGAGCTGGGTCTGCTGGCCTGGCGCGGCCAATCGCCCTGGTCCTTTGCGCTCGCCGGCGCCCTGGCCGTCTCCTGGAACTTCTTCCATAAGTTCGTGATGATGCGCCTGTTGTACGGCACGGCCATCGTCGAGGTGGCACTGAAGATGGCCAAGGACGGCGCTAAGATGTTGGGCATGGACCCCTCCGCCGTCGCCCTGATCCTGGGGGTACTGTTTGTGGTGCGCTTCATCGTCGGTGCCCTGGCCGGCTGGGCGGCCTGGGGCATCGGCTTGGCGGTGGCTGGCCGGCGCGCCCAGCGGTTCGAGACGGGAGATATGGCACAGTGATCGTGGCAGTGGAACGCCGGCGGGACCCACGCCCCGACACGTGGGGCTACCTGGCCTTTCTGATATGGACGCTCGTGCTGGTGGCAGTACTGCCGCCGGCGCGGCTGGGCTGGCTGTTGGGGAGCGTCCTGATATTCGCTGGCATCTGGCGGCGCCAGGCGCTCCTCATCCTGCTCCGCCGGCGCACCTGGTTCACCCTGGCCCTTCTTCTGCTGTTGAGCGGCCTGACGCTCGGCCCGCGCGATCTGGGCCCCACATGGTTCCGGCTGTCGCGGGAGGGGCTGTGGGCCGGCCTTGGGATGATCCTGCGCGGCCTCAGCATCCTGCTGGCGTTCTCCGCCTCCATCGGCGCGCTCTCCGTCGCCCGCTTGAGCGCGGTCTTCGAGCGGCTGGGGCTGAAGGGATTGGGGTTCGCCTTCGGCGTGGCCGTCAACCTCAGCGCTTCCCTCCAGGACATCATCCTGGTGACGTATCATACCCTGCGCCAGCGCGGCGCCTTCCGCCTCAACCGCCGGCTCTTCCACAACCTCCGCCCCTTTCTGCTGGGCATCTTTGCCAACGCCCTGCGGCACGGCGACGAGGTAGTGCTGGCGGCCTCGGCGCGCGCGTTCGACCCGGAGCGCCCTGCCGGCAGTCCCATCCCCCTGACCGCGGGAGATATCGCGCTCATTATCCTCCTTCTGGCGGCGCTGGTACTCCTGCTGACATAGCCCGGATGGGAAGAGGCTGTTTGCGGGGCCGGCCCATCCGATGTATGATGCGCCCGAACTCGCACGAGAGAGCGCCATGGCCGCGGACCCGGAGAGAACCCAGCCATCCCCCGATCCCAGAGGCAAAGCCATCCGCCGGCTCACCGCCGCCGGCGTGCTGATCATCCTGCTGGCCGCCGGCGGGCTGATCTGGCGCGCCGGCCGCGCCTCCTCCCTGGCGGACGTCGGGCAACTGCAGGCCCTGGTGGCCCGCATGGGAGGGTGGGCGCCCGCCGGCATCATCCTGCT
>JAPWUQ010000009.1 GCA_028275445.1 Anaerolineae bacterium
CCGGCCTCATCCTGTTCCTGTTCTGGCGCTGGCGCGGACGGCTGGAGGCGCTTGCCTGGCACTGGAGCGAGCGCCTGGGTGCGTCAGAGCCATCAGCGGAGGAAGGCCCATGACCAGACACCCAGCGTTGCGCTTCCTGATGGTGCTGGTATCCCTCCTGCTCCTCGGCACATGGGGCCGGCCGGGGTTAGCCGGCCAGCCGGCCGGCGGCGGGACCGACCCGCGCATCGCCCTGTGGCTGAGCCGCATCACCCCGGAGCAACTGCTGGAACGCGTAGAGGAGCTCAGCGGTGAGCAGGAGATCGCGGTGGAGGGTCAGCCGGTACGTCTGCGCACCCGCTACAGCGGCACCCAAGAGGCGGCGCTGGCCGCCGCCTATCTGCGGGAGTATTACGCCAGCCTGGGCCTGCAGACAGAGCTGTGGCCTTACGGCACGGCCGGCTGGGTCAACGTGGTGGCCGTCCAGCCGGGATGGCTGTACCCGGAGGAATCCTACATCCTCTGTGCCCATTATGACTCCACGTCCTCCACCCCTTTGACGCAGGCGCCCGGGGCGGACGACAACGCCAGCGGGGTCGCGGCGGTGATGGCCGCGGCGGAGGTGCTGTCCTCCCAGCCCTTTGCCTACACCATTCGCTATGTCCATTTCTCCGGCGAGGAACAGGGGCTGTGGGGAAGCACCGCCTATGCCCATCAGTTGGCGCTCCTGGGTGAGCATATCGCCGGCGTCATCAACCTGGACATGCTGGGCTGGGATGGGGACGGCCGGCCGAAGTTCGACGTGCATGCCGGCGCGCCGCAGTCCCCATCGGCCGCCCTGGGAACGGCATTCGCCGATCTGGTGCTCCAGTACCAACTGCCCATCTCGGTCGAGGTGCGTCTCGGCCCGCGCGCCATGGAGTGGAGCGACCACGCCCCTTTCTGGCACGAGGGCTATCCTGCCGTCCTGCTCATCGAGGATGAGGGGGATTTCAACCCGTATTACCACACGCCGCAGGATAGGGCCGTGCATCTCGCGCCGGAGTACTTCGCCGCCGGCGCCCGCGCCGCCGTCGGACTGCTGGCCGTGCTGGCGGAACCCCTCACCGAGCCGCTCCCCACGCCGGCGCCCCTCCCCACCCCCACGCCCTGGCCAACGCCGGCCTGTCCGAACCATCTGGCTGGAGGGGATTTCGAAGAAGGGCCGGCCAGCTCCGCATGGACGCAGGCATCCACGCACGGGTACAGTTTGATCGCCGGCCGCCGGCCGCACGCCGGCGAGTGGGGCGCCTGGCTGAGCCAGGAAAATGGGGCGCAGGACCTGCTCTGTCAGCCCATCGCCATACCGCCGGATGCCGGCTCGCCCACCTTATGGTTCTGGTGGGAAATGTGGACCGACGAGATATCGCACAGCTTTGACCGGCTCGAAGCGCGCTTCTACCCGGCCGGCGAGGCGCACTACCTGATCCTGCATGCAGTGGACGATGGCGCGCTCCAGCATTTATGGCGGCTGGCGGTCGTGCCGCTGGATGTACTGCGCGGGCAGAGCGGCAAGCTGTGCTTCGCCGGCGAGAGCGATGCCTCGCTGAGCACATATTTCTTCCTGGATGATGCGGCATTGACCTGGTGCGGCGGGAGCGCCGGCGCCTGGCTCCCCCTGCTGTACCGCGCCCTCCCCCCATGAGGGCGCCGGCATGCCATGTTGGATGACCTTCCCAATACCTTCCCAGATGACACTTTGAGAATCTGTCATTTCGGATATAATGTAACTGGCATGGTTCATCCCCAGCAAGAAATCCCACACAAGGAGGTGAGAAGATGGCGCGTGTGATTCGGGCGCCGCGCGGCACACAAATTAGCTGTAAGGGCTGGCTTCAGGAAGCCGCGTTGCGCATGTTGATGAACAACCTGGACCCCGAAGTGGCCGAGAAGCCGGATGAGCTGATCGTCTACGGCGGGCGCGGCAAAGCCGCCCGCTCCTGGGAAGCCTTCGACGCCATCGTAAAATGCCTGCGCGAGCTGGAAAACGACGAGACCCTGCTGGTGCAGTCCGGCAAGCCGGTGGCCATCTTTAAGACCCATCCGGACGCTCCGAGGGTGCTCATCGCCAATGCCAACCTCGTGCCCAAATGGGCGACGCAGGAGCATTTTGACTGGCTGGACCAGCAAGGGCTGATCATGTACGGCCAGATGACCGCCGGCTCCTGGATTTATATCGGCACCCAGGGCATCCTGCAGGGCACTTATGAGACATTGGCCGCCGTCGCCAACAAGCACTTCGGCGGGAGCCTGCGCGGCCGGTTCGTCCTGACCGCCGGCCTGGGCGGCATGGGCGGCGCCCAGCCCCTGGCGGTCACCATGAACGAGGGGGTGGCCCTCGTCGTGGAAGTGGACCCCGAACGCGCCCACCGCCGGCTGGAAAAGGAATACATTGACGTGGTGGTGGACGATTTCGAGGAAGCCCTGGACCTGGTCATGGCCGCCAAAGAGGCCCGTGAGCCCAAATCCATCGGCCTGGTGGCCAACGCCGCCGACATTTACCCCGCCCTGCTGGAGCGCAACATCATCCCCGATGTGGTCACCGACCAGACGCCGGCCCACGACGTGCTGAGCTATGTGCCGGCCGGCATGTCCCTGGAAGAGGCCAACCGCCTGCGCCAGACCGACCCGAAGGAATACGAAAAGCGCTCCATGGCCTCCATGGCGCGGCAGGTACAGGCCATGCTCGATTTCCAGAAGCGGGGCGCAGTGGTCTTCGATTACGGCAACAACATCCGCCAGCGGGCTTATGACTACGGGGTCAAGGACGCCTTCAACTTCCCGGGCTTCGTGCCGGCCTATATCCGGCCGCTCTTCTGCGAGGGCAAGGGGCCTTTCCGCTGGGTGGCCCTGTCCGGCGACCCAGAGGACATTTACAAGATTGACGAAGTGGTCATGCGCGAATTCTCCTACGACGAGCACCTGGTGCGCTGGATCAAGATGGCGCGCGAGAAGGTGCGCTTCCAGGGGTTGCCGGCACGCATCTGCTGGCTCGGCTACGGGGAACGCGCCCGCTTCGGCCTGCTCATCAACGACATGGTGGCACGGGGTGAGGTCTCGGCGCCCATCGTCATCGGCCGCGACCACCTGGACTGCGGCTCGGTGGCCTCGCCGCGGCGCGAGACCGAGAGTATGCGGGACGGCACGGACGCGGTGGCGGATTGGCCCATCCTCAATGCCCTGATCAACGCCGTGGGCGGCGCCACCTGGGTGAGCTTCCACCACGGCGGCGGCGTGGGCATCGGCTACAGCCTGCACGCCGGCCAGGTCATCGTCGCCGACGGCACCCCCGAGGCCGCCCGCCGGCTGGAACGCGTCCTGACCACCGACCCGGGCATGGGCATCGTGCGCCATGCGGACGCCGGCTATCCGGAGGCCATCGCCGCGGCCCGCCGGCACGGCATCAAAATCCCCATGCTGCCCGAGGAATAACCCATGGCCGAACATCCGAGTCTCTGGGACCTGGCGCACCGGCGGCGCTCCGTGCGCCAGGTCCTCCCCGCCGCAGTATCCGACGAAACTATCGAGCGCATCCTGGAGATCGCGCGCTGGACCCCCTCGTCGTATAATTCCCAGCCCTGGCATATTGTGGTGGTGCGGGAGCGGCTGGCGGAGCTGTGGGATGTCATCGAGGCCGCCGGCCGCCAGGCACGCGCCGGCCGCCCCGTGGAGAAATTCCTCGAGCGCCTGAACGGCTACCGGGGCGCCAGCGCGGTCTTCTTCATCTTCCTGGACCGCGCCATCGTGGACGAACAGGTGCGCATCACCACCTATGCGCCGGCGGAGCGCGTCGAAAGCTGGGCGCGGGAATCCGTGGGGATGCTCCAATATGCCCTCTGGCTGGCCGTGGTGGATGCCGGCCTGGCCGCTTCCCTGCATCACTTCGACTCCGAGGAAGAGGCTATCTGCCGCTTCTTGGAGATCCCGTACCCGCGCTTCCGCCTGATGGGCACCATGCCCGTCGGCCTGCCGGCGCATGAGGTTCCCGTGCCGGGCCGCCGGCCCCTGAACGAGATTGCCTCGTTCGAGCGCTGGCATCCGCCGGCCGCAGACGCCTCATGACACGGAGGGTGGCCATGCATGCCGATCTGCTGATCCACAGCGCCGCGCAGCTCCTCACCCTGGCATCGCCGGCCGGCCCCAAGCGCGGTGCCGCCATGCAGGACCTGGGCATCATCGAGGATGGGGCCGTGGCGGTCGCGGAGGGGGAAATCATCGCCGTGGGCACCACGGCGGAACTGCGCGCAACGGTGCAGGCCCGGCGGGAAATTGATGCCGCCGGCCGCGTGGTCATGCCGGGCTTCGTTGACCCGCATACCCATCTGGTGTTCGCCGGCTCCCGGGAGGATGAGTTCGAGCTTCGGCTGAAGGGGGCCACGTACATGGAAATCATGGCCGCCGGCGGGGGCATCATGAACACCGTGCGCCGCACGCGCGCCGCTTCGGAAGAAGAGCTGGCCGCCCAGGCCATGCCGCGCCTGCGCCGCATGCTGGCCCACGGCACCACCACCGCCGAGGCCAAGAGCGGCTACGGCCTGACGACGGCCGATGAGCTGAAGATGCTGAGGGTCGTGGACCGGCTGGCAGGACAACAGCCGGTGGAGCTGGTGCCGACATTTCTGGGGGCACATGCCGTGCCGGCGGAATACGCCGGCCGGGCCGATGCCTACGTCGAGCTGGTCATCGAGGAGATGCTGCCGGCGGTTGCCGCCTACTACCGGGAGCAGGGGCGCTCTCTACCCTTCTGCGACGTCTTCTGCGAGGATGGGGCCTTCTCCCTGGAGCAGAGCCGGCGCATCCTGGAGGCCGCCCGCGGGATGGGCTTCCCCCTCAAAATCCACGTGGACGAGTTCCAGCCGCTGGGGGGCACGCGGCTGGCGGTGGAGCTGGGAGCGGTTTCGGCGGACCATCTGGTGTGCACGCCGGCGGAGGAGATCGCCCTGTTGGCCCGCTCCAATACGATAGCGGTCAGCCTCCCCGGCACTCCCTTCGGGCTGGCGCATCCGGCCTACACGCCGGCGCGCGCCATCATTGACCAGGGCGGGGCGCTGGCGCTGGCGACCGACCTGAACCCCGGCACCTGTTACTGCGAATCCATGCCCTTCATGCTGGCGCTGGCCTGCCGGTACATGAAGCTGTGGCCGGCGGAGGCCATCTCCGCCGCCACCATCAACGCCGCCCATGCCATCCGCATGGGCCATCGGGTCGGGAGCATTGAAAAGGGCAAGCAGGCCGACATCATTATCCTGGACCTGCCCAATTACCGCCACCTGCCCTATCGCTTCGGCACCAATCCCGTCCAGATGGTCATCAAGCGCGGGCAGGTAGTCGTCTAGGTGACAGTCACCTTAAAGGTGACTGTCACCTAGAGCGGCTCGCCGCTGGCGACCAGCACCTCCCACTCCCCCTTCTGCGCCACACTGCCGTCCTGCTTCAGCACCTGCACCTCGAAGACCACGATGCCGCCGCCCAGGCGCGGCATAGCCCGCTTGGACTTGACCGTGGCGCGCACCCGCACGGTGTCGCCGATGAAGACCGGGGAGCGGAACTTCCAATCCAGGCCCAGGAAGGCCTTGACCGTCTCTTCCATAAAGCCCAACCGCATGGCCAGCCCAGAGGCCACCGACAGCACCAGCAGGCCGTGGGCCACGCGCTGGCCAAACATGCTGTTCCTGGCGTATTCCGCGTCGACATGCATGGGGTTCCAATCGCCGCTCAGCGCGGCGAAGGCGACGATGTCCGCCTCGGTGATAGTGCGGCCGGCGCTCTCCACCGTGTCGCCGATCTGGAACTGCTCAAACGTGAGGCCCTTCTGTCGTTCCATCGTGCATCTCCGCCTTTTGCGATATGCGTGTTGCTCCCGCCTCGAAATACTTCGGCGTCAGGTTCAACTGGACGGGCACGCCCAGCCGAATGCCCTGCCGGCGAAATTCCTCCACAATGCGCCGGCGCAGGTCGGACGGGACGGTCAGCATGTCCGCCGGCCGCACGTAGCCGTACCACTGGAGCGTCACCATCCCATCGCGCACGCCCTCCACGTACAGGGACGGCGCCGGCTCTTTGGCCACGCGCGCCTCATGCTCCGCCAGCTCCGCCACCAGCGACATGGCACGCTGAATATCACAATCCTGAAACACCGAAAGGGTCAGTCCTACGCGCCGCAGTTCCGCCGTCGAGAAATTCGTGACCGGCGAGGTCGCGGCCATGCTGTTGGGAATGAACACCGCCGGCCCATCAAACGTCTGGATGGTCGTAGTGCGCAGTGCAATTTTGGTCACGGTGCCGGTGAATTCCCCGACCTTGATGACATCCCCCACGACAAAAGGCCTGTCGAGCAGGATGAAGAGGCCGGAAATGAAGTTGGAGGCCAGGTCCTGGACCCCAAAGCCGATGATGATGCCGGCGACGCCGGCGGCAGTCAGCGCGCTGTACAACAGGGGCGTCAGGTTCGCCAGGGCCAGCGTGATGAGAATGCCGGCGGTGATGAGCGCATACGTGAGCAGGGTGCTCAGCGGCTGCATCTCGCGCTCGGCAATGCCCCGCCGTTCGCTCAAGCGGCGCCGCAGGCGCGGCCGAACACTGCGGTTCACCAGCCATACAGCCAGCCATGTCAGCAGGATGCCGGCGCCCCGCAGGCCAATTTCCAGCCAGGGCCAGCCGGCCAGCCCCATCACCACGTTATCCATTGAGCGCATCATCATACCCCTCTTCGCGGCGATGTGTTCCTCACGGCAGTCCCAGCTCGGCCCGCTTCGCCGGCGTAGGGCCGCCGGTCCCCGGGTCCCAGCCGCGGGCCGCGTAGTATGCCGGCAGGAGCACGTCCATATCCGGCACCACGCCGGCGGCCCCGCCCTCAGCCAGGGGCTGGAGCAGAAGTTTCGGCAGGCGGTCATGGGCCGGCGTCAGGCCCCAGCGCAGGTTCAGCAGACGCTTGAGGTGGAAGATGCGTTCGCCACAGCGCTGTAGTTCGCCGGCATCCATATCCCAGCCGGCGGCGGTATTCAGCATCGTCAGCACCAGCTCCAGCGGCGGATGCACCAGATGGCATTGGATGAGGGCATTGGTCACACAGCGCCAGTCCTGCCGCAGGGCTGTCATGCGCGCCTTTTCGGCGGACTGTTCGTCCCGCGCGCCGGCGGTCATGCCCCACTCGGGCAGTTCGTCGCCGCTGTCCAGCATGTACATGTCCCCCTGCATATGACAGCCCGGCCGGGGCGAGGTGGCATAGGTCAGCGCCATCCCGATATAGGCGCGCGGATCGTGCATGGCCACCTCCATGCCGTTGACATGGACGGCCAGCTCCGGCACGCCGAAATGCTCCGCCACGGCGCGCGACCCCTGGGCCAGCAGGTCGCCGATGCCCTGCCGGCGGGCCATCCACTCGGTCAGCGTGATGGCCGGCCCGATATCCCCCCAGCGCGGTTCCAGCCCGTCCAGGTCGCCGGCGCTGACAATGCCCTGCTCGAACAGGTAGTACACGAAGGCGATGGTATTGCCGGCGCTGATAGTATCCAGGCCGTAGAGGTTGCAGAGATGGCCGGCGTAGGCCACCCCCTCCAGGTCATCGCTCAGCAACTGCGTCCCGTAGCTGGCAATGGTCTCGTACTCCGGCCCGTCCGCCGCCTCCACCCCATAACGCAGCAGGCTGGTCTCGCGGCCGCATCCCACCGCACACCCGAAGCAGGTGCGCGCCCGGCGCAGGATGGTATCGGCCATGGCCGCGCCGCTGAGCCGCTCCGCGCCGTCAAACACCCCCTGGGTGTAATATTTCGACGGGACATCGCCCTCCAGCATGCCGAGATCCACGTAGAACGCCGTACCCCCCAAATGGAGCATCTGGGAAGGGATATCGTCCTGCAGGATGGACAGCGCCTCTTTGGCCGCCGTGTGAAAGCGATCCGCGTCCGCCAGGGGGATTTTCTGCCGGCCCCCCACCGCGATGGCCTTGAGCTTTTTCGATCCCATGACGGCGCCCATGCCGCCGCGGCCGGCGGTGCGCCCATGGGCATTCACAATCACCGCCAGCGGCGAGAGCCTCTCGCCGGCGGCCCCGATGGCCGCCACCTTCAGCGAGCTGTCGCCGGCCTCCTGCTGAATGGCGCGCTGGACGGCGTAGGTGTCCATGCCCCACAGGTGGGCCGCGTCGCGCAGTTCGGCGCGTCCGTCGCGCACCAGAAGATAGACCGGCCGCTCGGCGGCGCCCCGGACGATGATGCCGTCATAGCCGGCGAAGCGCAGGGCCGGCCCCCAGAATCCGCCGGCGTTCCCCTCCCCCCAGAAGCCGGTCAGCGGGGAGCGGGCGCACACCTCGAACCGGCCGCAGGAGGGAGCGCGCGTGCCCACCAGCGGCCCGGTCATGAAAACCAGGGGGCTGGCCGGGTCCAGCGGGTCCGCCCTTGCATCCACCAGGTCGAACAAATAGCGCGCTGCCAGGCCGGAGCCTCCCAGGTACTGGCGCGCATACTCGGCCGACAGCGGGATGTCCTCCAGCCGGCGATCCGTCAAATCCACCAGCAGTATCCTGCCCATATATCCGTACATCGGAGCGCTCTCCTGGGGCTAAAAATCAATGGGACGCCCTTCGTAGGCATAGACGAAGAGGCGGGCAAACTCCCCGCGGTCAGGGACGCGCGGGCTGGTCACCGTCTGCGAGTCGCTCTCCGCCCTGTCCACCAGCGCCTCCAGTTGGGCGTCGAAATCGGCGCGGGCGATGCCCAGCGCGGCGATGGACTGCGGCTGGTCAATCTCGTGCATCAACTGCCGGACCCGGGCGGAAAGGGCCCAGGCGGCGGTCTCCTCGTCGTCCGCCGGCAGTCCCAGGAAGCGGGCGATATCGGCGTAGCGCGCCGCGCCGGAGGGCGCCGAGTACTCGATGGTATAGGGCAGGAACAGCCCCACGGCGCGCCCGTGCGGGATATGGAACAGGGCGCCCAGGGAGTGCCCCAGGCTGTGGGCCAGGGCGAAGAGGGAGTTACTGCAGGCCAGGCCGGCGATGGTGGCGGCGTTGTGCATGTGCTCCCGCGCCTCCATGTCCTTCCCGTCACGATAGGCGCGCGGCAGATAGGTGAAGATCAGCTTGATGGCCTGCAGGGCCAGGCCGTCGCTGAAATCGTTGTGCCAGGTGTTGACATAGGCCTCGAAGGCGTGGGTCAGGGCGTCCATGCCGGTATCGGCGGTCAGGCGCGCCGGCATGCCCTGGACGAAGTACGGGTCGACAATGGCTATGTCCGCCACGCATTCGCGCGTCCCCAGCCCCAGCTTGCGCTGTTCGGCTGTGTCGGTCAGCACGATGGCCCAGGTGACCTCTGAGCCGGTGCCGCTGGTGGTGGGGATGGTGATGAGCCGCGCCTTCTGCCGCAGATGATAGGTGTCAAAGGGGTTGATGGAATCCGGGGTCACATCCGGGCGCTCGTACATAATCCACATGGCCTTGGCGGCATCCAGGCATGACCCGCCTCCCAATCCGACGATCCAGTCGGGTTCGAAGGCCCGCATGGCCTCCGCGCCGCGCACGGCGGTCTGTAGGGATGGCTCGGGTTCCACTTCGCTGAAGACGGCGACCTCCAGGCCGGCGCTTTCCAGGCGCCGGCGCACCTCGTCCACGAACCCCAACCGCACCATGGTGGGATCCGTGACGATGAAAGCACGCCGGCCCTCCACCGTCTCCAGCACACAGCGGGCATCCTCCCCATAGACGATATGGGGGCTGTCGAAATACCACATAAGCGCCTCCTTTGGCGTCGTATATGAAAGCGAGCAGGGCCTTTCGCCGGCTCAGGCGGGAAACTCCGTTTCCACCTTGGTACAGCAGGCCACCAGCTCCTTGGCGGCCTGCGGCGCGCGCATGATCTTGTTCATGTTGCCCTTGAGCTTCAGCCGGCGGGAGATCAGCCCTTTGATGGGGTCCAGCTCTCCCAGCACCACCTTCTTCCAATCCTCGTAGGATGCGGACATGACGAATTCGGGGGATTTGCTGGCGGGGTCAGTGACCTCGAAGGCTTCACGGCACTTGCCATGCCACAGGTCCATGTACAGCCATACGTCTTTTTCCAGTGGGCCGCCGGCCTCAACAATGAAGTAGAAATCACCCTCCCAATTCTTGGCCGCGTTGGCGTAGGCTTCGCTGGCGTTCAGCTCGGCACACAATGCCTTGATCCATGCGTCTGAGGGGAACCGGTGGGCCATGCATCACCTCCTTATGTTGGGATTGCGGAGACGACGGCGCCGGCGCGCTTGGGAACACATTCTGCCGGCCGTGCTACCCCATTATATGCGAGGGGCGGGATTCTCCGCAACCCGATGGGATACCCATTGACACCCCTCCGCCAACGTGTTATACTCTGGGCGTCCGCTTCACCAGGCTCGAGGGGGAATTTCCACGTTATGAAAGGTGAGCACCTGCGCTGGTTCGCATGGCAACCCATATGGGAAGCCTGGTTTCCTCCGCTGTTCGCCCTGCTGGTTATTGGCGGGATATGGCTGGGCGGCCGCCGGCTGGCCCTGGCGGAAGTGCAGGCCCTTTTCTGGCTCATCGCGGCCCTCTGCATCCTCCTGCCGGGCCTGCACGCATGGTGGGTCAAGCGCCGGCCGCCGGATTTCCTGGGCATCACCGAGCAGAACTGGCCGCAGGCGCTGGGCGCCGGCCTGGTGCTGGGGATTCTGCTGGGCGCCGCACAGGTCTATTACGGGCTTTTCGCCCGGCACGAGCTGTTCATCCCTGCGCTGAACCTGGAGCTGGTGGTGATCACCTTGGCGGTGCTCCTGGTAGCCGCCGGCGAGGAGATGCTCTTCCGCGCCTGGTTTCAGCGCCTGTGCGAGCCGGCCTGGGGCCTGGTGCCGACCTTTTTCCTGGCCTCCGCCGCATATGCGGCCCTGCTGTTGGTATTCTGGGGAAGCCAGTTGACGCCCCTGCCCATCCTGTACCTGCCGGCTGGCCACGTGCCCGGCCTGTCCTTTTTCACCAACCTGGGCATTGTCTTCTGCGCGGCGCTGATGCTGAACGTGCTATACCGCGTCACCCACAGCCTGTGGACCAGCATGCTGGCCAACGTGCTGAGCCGGCTGGCCCTGCTCTTCGTCTGGCCCTATCAGACGCTGGTGGTGGTGCCGCCGGCGCTGATGGCGGCAGCCGTCGGCGCGCTCTGGGCCGTGGCCATCATCTTCCTGATGCGCTGGCGGGCAAGCTTCGCGCCCCCGCCGGCGCCGGCACCGACGCTGGCTCCCCCGCCGCCCAAACCGATGCCATCCCCCCGCCGTCCCACTGCAACCCAACGACCCAGAGGAGGAAAGCGCAAATGACCAGCTCACGAAAGATAGGCGCCTTTACCTTCGTCCTGCACTCGCATATCCCGTACTGCCGGCGCGCCGGCCGCTGGCCGCACGGCGAGGAATGGCTCCATGAGGCCGCTACCGAGACCTATATCCCCCTGCTGAACGCGCTGTATGACCTGCAGGAGGAAGGGGTGCCCTTCCACCTGACCATCGGCATCACCCCGATCCTCTGCGAGCAACTGGCGGATCCGCTGGTGCTGGAGCACCTGCGCGCCTATTTGGAGGAGAAGCAGAAGGCCGCCGAAGCGGACCTGCGCCGCTTTGACCCGGTCAGCGAGCGGCAGTTGCACTTCCTGGCCGGCTTTTACGCGCAGTGGTACGCGCACATCCGCGCCAGCCTGGACGAGCGCTACGGCGGCGACATCATCGGAGCGTTCCGCCGGCTCCAGGACGCCGGGTATATCGAGATCCTCACTTCCGCCGCCACGCATGGTTACCTGCCCCTGCTGGCGCGCGATTCCTCCATCCATGGCCAGCTCGCCACCGGCGTGCGGAGCTACGTGCGCCACTTCGGCCGCCGGCCGCGCGCCATCTGGCTGCCGGAATGCGCCTACCGGCCGGCCTACTACGTGGACGGCCCGCAGGGACGCTGGCGCAAGCCCGGCCTGGAAGAATTCCTGGCGGAACAGCGCCTGGGCCTCTTCTTCTGCGAGACCCAT
This sequence comes from Anaerolineae bacterium, assembly GCA_028275445.1. Taxonomy (GTDB): domain Bacteria; phylum Chloroflexota; class Anaerolineae; order JACIWP01; family JACIWP01; genus JACIWP01. Next base: position 12,009 of record JAPWUQ010000009.1, read on the forward strand.
GCCATCGAAGGCGGCACACCGATCGGCAAGGCGCGCGAGGGCGTCATCGGCCCGTACGGGGAGGTGCCCAAGCGCTACCTCGTGCCCATCGCCGGCTACACGGAACCCACACGCCGTACTACCTACCGCCCCTATTATGTCGCCGGCACCGAGGTCGCGGTGATGGGGCGCAATAACCCCACCAGCATGCAGGTCTGGTCCGCCGATTGGGGATACCCCGGCGACGGCGACTACCGGGAGTTTCACAAGAAGGACGGCGTGTCGGGCATGCAGTACTGGCGCGTGACCGGTCCCCGGCTGGACCTGGGCCAGAAAGACCTATACCACCCCGATTGGGCGGAATACAAAGCGCACCAGCATGCCCGGCACTTCGCCGGCCTGGTCGAACAGCTCCTGACCGAGTACGCCCGCGACAATCAGGGCGATTACGGCATCATCGTCTCCATGTACGACACCGAGCTGTTCGGCCACTGGTGGTTCGAGGGCATCCTCTGGATCCGGGAGGTCCTGCGCAACCTGGCGGCTTCGGAGACGGTCGAGCTGACCACTGCCTCCGATTATCTCACGGCGCACCCGCCGGAGGATGTGCTGGCCCTGCCGGAGTCCTCATGGGGCGCCGGCGGCACTCACTTCACCTGGGACAACCCCGACACGCACTGGATGTGGGAGCCCATTCACCAGGCGGAAATGCGCATGGAAGCGCTGGCAGCGCGTTACCCGGAGGCAGAGGGGCCGGCGCGCGACATCCTGAACCAGGCCGCGCGCGAACTGCTCCTCCTGCAGGCCAGCGACTGGCCGTTCCTGGTGACCACTGGCCAGGCGCGCGCCTATGCCATCGAGCGCTTCCAGGGACATCTGGAGCGGTTCGAGGAGCTGGCGCGGGCGCTGGAAGCCGGCACCCCCGAAGCCCTGGCCGCCGGCGCGGAGCTGGCCGGCCGCTACCACGCGTTGGACAATCCTTTCCCCGATGTGGACTATCGAGATTTTACAGAACGGGAAAGGCGCATATAATGTCGCTATTGTAAGCCCATCACATTGCATGGAGGACCATCTATGACCGCTGAAAGCAAAAAGGTGCGTGTCGCCATTATCGGCGTCGGCAACTGCGCATCCGCCTTTGTCCAGGGCGTGCACTATTACAAGGACGCCCCTGAAGATCAGGAGGTGCCCGGCCTGATGCACGTCAACCTGGGCGGCTATCACATCCGCGATATCGAATTCACGGCCGCCTTCGACGTGGTGGATACCAAGGTGGGCCTGGACCTCTCGGAAGCGATCTTCGCCCATCCCAACAACACCATCAAGTTCGCCGACGTGCCCAAACTTGGCGTCAAGGTGTACCGCGGCATGACCCACGACGGGCTGGGGAAGTATCTCAAGAATGTGGTGCGTAAGGCCCCTGGCTCCACCGATGACATCGTGCGGATTTTGAAGGAAACCCGCACCGATGTGGTGGTCAACTACCTGCCGGTGGGTTCGGAGATGGCCACCAAGTGGTACGTGGAGCAGGTGCTGGACGCCGGCTGTGCCTTCGTCAACTGCATCCCCGTCTTCATCGCCAGCCAGGAGTACTGGGACCGGCGCTTCCGCGAGCGCGGCCTGCCGGTCATCGGCGATGACATCAAGAGCCAGGTCGGCGCCACCATCACCCACCGCGTGCTGACCAAGCTGTTCCATGACCGCGGCGTGCGCCTGGACCGCACCTACCAGTTGAACTTCGGCGGGAATATGGACTTCTACAACATGCTGGAGCGCGAGCGCCTGGAGTCGAAGAAGATTTCCAAGACCGGCGCCGTCACCAGCCAGCTCCCCTATGAGCTGGGGGAGGAGAATATCCACGTCGGCCCCAGCGACTATGTCCCCTGGCTCACGGACCGCAAATGGTGCTATATCCGCATGGAAGGGCGCGCCTTCGGGGATGTGCCGCTAAACCTGGAGCTGAAACTCGAGGTCTGGGACTCCCCCAACTCCGCCGGCGTGGTCATTGACGCCGTACGGTGTGCCAAGCTGGCGCTGGACCGCGGCATCGCCGGCGCCCTTAAGGCTCCCTCCGCCTACTTCATGAAGACGCCGCCCGTCCAGTTCAGCGACGACGAGGCACACCGCCTGACGGAGGCGTTCATCGCCGGCGAGATCGAGGACGTATAACTTCCACCAGCCGATGCGGAAGGGGCGGGGCCGGCACCCTGCCCCTTTTTCTGTTTCCCCTGCCCCGGCGGCGCAGTAAGTTGCGGCCAGGACAGGGGACAGGTATAATCACAAACGAATCAGCGGGTGATGCGCGGGGTACGCCAGGCACATGTAAGGAGCACAGGGCGTGGATCTGCACGAGTTTCCGAGGCCAGAGGGGGACACCGGTATCGGGATACACTGGTCCTTCGGCGAGCCGGCGGCGACCGGCCTGCGCCGACTGCGCCAGCGCTGGCTCCCCCTGCTGAAACTGCTGGGCGTGAAGTGGGTGCGCTTCCGGCACGCCGGCGGCGAGACGCTGGCGGAGCTACTGCTGGACCATGACATCATGCCCATCGTCCAGCTCCGGCGCTTCGCGCCGTACCCGGGCCGGCCGGCGGAGGGCCTGGAGGAGGTGGTGCGGAGCTATGTGGCGCTCGGCGTGCGCTATTTCGAGCTGGGAGAGCGCCTGGACGATCCGCGCGCCTGGCAGGATGCGCATATCCCTGCCGATGCGGTATCCCGGCTGGTGGAACCCCTGCGCGCCGACGTGGAGATGGTGCTGGAGGCCGGCGGCCTGCCGGGCCTGCCGGCCAGCCTCGACCTCCAGGAGAAATGGGACCTCATCGGGGCGCTGTGCAGGGCCGGCCATGCGGAGCTACTGCGCGCCGGCGTCTGGCAGGCCTATTCCATGCATGTCGGCAACCTGCCCCTGGAGTATCCGGATGACCCGGTCAACCTGATGGGCCGGCCGCTGTCGGCGGATGAGTACGAGGAAGCCCTGGCGGAGGAATGGCCTGGCCATGCCTGGGGCGGCATGAGCCGGCAGGAGGTGAACCAGGAGCGCCTGCGCCGGCGTGATCCGGATGCCACGGTGGCCACCATATCGGCCGGCTGGCGCCGCTATGAGGCGCTGGATCTGCGCATCCGCCGCCATCTCGGCCGTTCGATCCCCATCCTGGGCACCGCCGGCGGCCCGCGCCTGGGCGATCGGCTGGATCCCCGCTACCCGGCCCTCACCCCCCAGCGCCACGCCGAACAGGTGCTGGCCATTTCCCGGGCGCTGATGGGCACCAGCCCAGAGCATTCGCCGGCGCCGGGCTATCTCTTCTGCGCCGCTTTCTCCGTGCTGGGCAATTACGCCCTGGGAAATTTCGAGCCGGCCTTTGAGGATTGGGCCTGGGTCAGCCCCCGCTGGGAACGCGGCCGTCTGCCCGTGGTGGAACTCCTGGGCGCCGAGCCGAAGCGCGCCCGTCTGCTGGCGGAACCCCTCAGCCCCGTCCCCGCCGAGGAGGCTGTGGCGGTGATGAGCGGGGTGGCGCTGGGCGCCGGCAGTTCCCGCGCCGATGACTTCGTCGAGCCGGAGGTGGGCCGGCCGCTGTACGAGCTTCTGCGCCCGGTCGGCGGCGACGAAGAGGAGGCCTACGTCATCCCGCCGACGTTCGCCCCGGAGCCATTCGCCTTCTGGCCGCCGGCCAGCCTGCAGGGCAAGCTGAAAGGGGGCGCCGGCCGCAAGGTGCTCCTATCCCTGGCCCGCGATGGAAGCATGCAGGAGGCCGTGGTCGGCCAGGACGAGACCTTCGTCTTCCGCAACCTGCGCCCCGGGGTATATGCCCTGCGCGTCGACGGCACCAATCTGGAAATTTCCCGCATCAGCCTGGCCTCGGGCGACGAGAAATATCTGGAGCTGGAGATGCCGGCCTGGCGCTGGCACATCACGAAGCGGCCGGCCAGCCTGGGCTTCGCCATGGTGCTCTGCTCCGTGGAGGGGAAGACAGGACTGCCGGTGCGCATCTGGAACGAGGTATGGGATGGCATGGAGCGGCTGACGGGGTCGAAGCCGGCCCTGGGGCCGTACTACTGCGAGCTGGCGCCGCTGGCCGCCGGCCGCTATTGGCTCCAGCCGCGCGGCATCGCGCCGGCGGTGGAGCTTGAGCTGGAAACAGATGCCATCTTCGAGGTGGTCTTCACGCCCATCTGCCGCCCGGAGCCGGCGCCGAGCGCTTCCCCGGAGTCAGCGCCGGCCGGCGAGGCGGAGACCGCTCCTTCCGCCGCCGGGCTGGACCTCTATCTCCTGCTGGCCCGGCCGCTGGCCAGCAAAGAGGAGCTGTCGGCTGTCCTGCGCTTCATCCAGCGCCACACGCCGGCCTGCGGCTTTTCGGTGGAAGAGGCCAGTTGGGCCAGGCGGGTGCTCATCGTCGGCGGCGCCAACCTGCGCGTGACCGAGGATGATGAGCAGTTCCTGCGCCAGCGGGGATGTCAGGTGCGGCGGGTGGCGGAGCACGTGGCGGAGACCCTGACCCTGCTGGCGCGTCAGGGAGACCCAATGACCGATGTCACAGCGGATATCACGGCCTGAGGTGCACGGGGCGCCGGCCCTGCCGGCAGTCCATGCACCCGGTGAAGGTTGGGGAGCGCTTTCAGTGAAACATATCGGCATCCTGCATCATCCGCGACTGCCGGCGGCGCGCCTCCTGGCAGAGGAGATCGCCGCATGGCTGGCCGAGCGGGGCGTTACTTCGCGCATCGATTCCGCGCTGGAAGAGGGCGAGAAACTGGCCCACCTGAACCATCAGGACATGGTGATCACCCTGGGAGGCGACGGCACCATCCTGCGGGCGGCGAGGCTGAGCGCGATGTACAACGTCCCTCTGCTGGGCATCAACCTGGGGCGGGTGGGGTTCCTGACGGAATTCACCCCGCAGGACTGGCAGGAGCGCCTGCCGGCAGTGCTGGAGGGGCAGTACTGGGTCGAGGAGCGCATTATGCTGCGGGCCTCCGCCAGCCGGCAGGCCCAGCCGCTGGGCACGTTCGACGCCCTGAACGATGTCGTGGTCGGAAGAGGGGAGCTGGCGCGCGTCCTGCACGTGGAAGCGTCGGTGAACGACACGCCGCTGACCACCTATGTGGCCGATGGGGTGATCGTCGCCACACCGACCGGCTCGACCGCCTATGCGCTGTCCGCCGGCGGCCCCATTCTCTCGCCGGACCTGGAAGCGATGCTCATCATACCGGTAGCGCCGCATCTGGCCTTTAACCGCGCCCTGATCCTGCCGGCCGGCTCCCGACTGACCTTCGCGGTGCACACCTACCACCACGCCCAACTCATCGTGGACGGCCAGGGCGAAGCGCGGTTGGTGGACGGCGATGTGGTCCAGGTCACCATCAGCCCCTACCGCTGTCGCTTTGTGCGCACCCAACCACGGAACTATTTCTATCAGAGCCTGGTGGAGAAGCTTCATTGGCGCACATGAACCGAGAGGTGGAGGAGCTGATTCGTCAGGGGATGGCCGCCGCCCGCGTGGGGGAGAAAGAGGAGGCCCGCCGGCATTTTGAGGAGGCTCTGCGCCTGGATCCCAACGCGGCGGCCGCCTGGCTGGGATTGAGCGGCGTGGTAGACTCGCCCGAGGAAAAGCGCCGCTGTTTCCAGCGGGTGCTGGAGCTGGAGCCGGGGAATGCCGAGGCGCTGGCCGGCCTGGCCTGGTTGGACCGTCAGCAGACGCCGGCGCCGGCGGAGGCGCCGGAAGTGCTCTACTGCGCCAATCATCCTACCGTCGAGACCGTCCTGCGCTGTAACCGCTGTAACAAGCCCATCTGCGTGAAATGCGCCGTGCAGACGCCGGTGGGCTACCGGTGTAAGGAGTGCGTGGCGGAACTTCAGGCCCATTATTTCAACGCGCAAGCCTGGGACTACCCCATTGCCGCCGCGGTGACGCTGTTCCTCAGCATCTTTGTCGGCGCGTTCCTGCCCTGGCTGATGTCCATGCTGCCCTACGGCTGGCTGTTCGTGTTCTTCCTGACGCCGCCCGTCAGCGGCGGCATCGCCGAGGCGGCGCGCCGTGCCGTGGGGCGCCGGCGGGGCAAATACACGTGGCTGACGACCAGCGCCGCCGGCGTCCTCGGGGGAGTACTGGGTATCCTCATCCTCTGGTGGCAGATCGGGGTCATGCCCTGGCTGACGTTCTTGATCTTTATCGTCCTGCATGCCAGCACGCTGTCCATGCGTTTGCGGTAAGCGGTAGAGGGGAACGTGTTAGTTGAGCTGACGATCGAGAACTTCGCCATTATTGAGCGCCTTCAGGTCAGCTTCCATGAGGGCTTCAACGTATTGACCGGCGAGACCGGCGCCGGCAAGTCCATTATCGTGGACGCGGTGGCCTCGGTGCTGGGCGGCCGTCTGGAGCAGGAGCAGATTCGCGCCGGCGCATCGCAGGCCAGCGTCGAGGCCGTGTTCGAGGTGGCCGGCCCTGCCGGCCGGCGCATCCTGCCCATCCTGCAGGAGCATGACCTGCTCGACGAGGCCCCCGCCGGCGATCGCTTCACCCTCATCCTGCGGCGGGACCTGCGCCTGGGCGGCCGCTCCGTCTGCCGGGTCAACGGCCGCGCCGTGCCCTTGTCCCTCCTGCAGGAGATCGGACAGTACCTGGTGGACATTCACGGCCAGGGGGATAACACCCTGCTCCTGCGCCGGCAGGAACAGTTGGGATTCCTGGACCGCTACGGCGGCCTGGTGGAACTGCGCGAACAGGTCTCCGCCCTGGTGCGGGAACTGCGCCGCGTGCGGCAGGAGCTGGAAGCCCTGCGGCAGGACGAGCGGGAGATCGCCCGCCGCGTGGACCGCCTGCAGTACGAACTGCAGGAGATCGAGGCCGCCAAGCTCTACCCGGGCGAAGAGGAAGAGCTGAAGATCGAGCGCGACCGCCTGGCCAATGCCGAGCGCCTGGCGGAGCTGGCCGACGCTGTCTGCAAGGCGCTGTACGAGAGCGAGGCGCTGGAAACCCCGCCGGCGGTGGACCTGCTCTCGCAGGCGCTGGAGCATCTCGCCGATATTGTGCGCTTCGATGCCAGCATGGAGGAGCCGCGCCGCCTGTTGGAAGCCGCGCTCTATCAGATCGAGGATATCGCCCGCACGATGCGGGAATACCGCGACAGCATCGAATTCAACCCCCGCCGGCTGGAGCAGATCGAACAGCGCCTGTCCCTCATTTACTCCCTGCGGCGCAAGTACGGCGACACCATCCCCGACATCCTGGCCTACGCCGAGCGCGCCCGCCAGGAACTCTCGCGTATCGAACACGCCGGCGAACATATCGAGGCGCTGGAGGCCAGGGAGCTGGAACTGCTCCGGGAAATTGGCCGGGCGGCCGGCGAGCTTTCCGAGCGCCGGCGCGCCGCGGCGGAGGCGCTCTGCCGCGCCGTGGAGCAGGAGCTGGCCGAACTGCGCATGGAAAAGGCGCGCTTCGCCATCAGCCTGACCCAGCAGGAGGACCCGGCCGGCGCCTTCGTCGGGGATCGGCGCCTGCGCTTCGACGCCACCGGCGTGGACCAGGTCGAGTTCCTCATCTCCGCGAACCCGGGCGAACCCCTGCGGCCGCTGGCATTGGTGGCCTCCGGCGGCGAGACGTCGCGGCTCATGCTGGCCCTCAAAAACGCGCTGAACCAGGTGGATGAGGTGCCCACCCTGATTTTCGATGAGATTGACGCGGGCATCGGCGGGGTGGTGGCCACGCTGGTGGGGCAGAAACTGCGCCGGCTGGCCGGCTTTCACCAGGTGCTGTGCGTGACCCACCTGCCGCAGTTGGCAGCCGCCGGCGATGTCCAATACCTGGTCACCAAGGCGGAGCGCGCCGGCCGCACCGTGACGTTCATCCGCCCCCTCTCGCATGAGGAACGGTTGGAGGCGCTGGCCGGCATGCTGGGCGCAGTCAGCGCCGCCACGCTCCAGAGCGCGCAGGAGATGCTGGAGCGAGCGCGCACGTAAGTAGCCCTGTCCGTTTATCATCCTCTCCGCAGGAGCTGAATATGGCCCATCCTTACCCTACATCGGTGCACCCCGACCGCCTGCTGGACACCTTTCTGGCGTTACTGCGCATTGACAGCCCTTCCGGCGAGGAAGCGGCCGTGATGGAGGAACTGCGGCGCCGCCTGCAGGCGCTTGGCCTGGAGACAGAGATGGACAGCGTTGGCAACCTGATCGGCCGGCGGGAAGGGGCCGGCGAACCCATCCTGCTGTGCGCGCATGTGGACCATGTGGAACCCTGCCGCGGCATCCGCCCGGTGGTGCAGGACGGTGTGGTGCGCAGTGACGGCACGACCATCCTGGGGGCCGACGATACCTCCGGCGTGGCCATCATCCTGGAACTGCTGGAGATCGCGCACGAACGGGCGCGGCAGGGCCAGGAAGCGCCGGCGCTGGACGTGGTCTTCACTGTCAGCGAGGAGACCGGCCTGAAAGGATCGAAAGGGTTGGATATCTCCCGCCTGCGCGCCCGGCACGGCATTGTGCTCGACATGGGCGGCCCGCGCGGCTATATCACCGTCCAAGGGCCTTCCCATGACCATCTGGAGATAGTGATCCACGGCAAAAAGTCCCACGCCGCCTGCGCGCCGGAGGAAGGTGTCAACGCCATCCGTGTGGCGGCAGAGGCCATCGCCGCCATGCCGTTGGGGCGTATTGACGAGGCGACCACCGCCAACATCGGGGTCATCCACGGCGGGACGGCCACCAACGTGGTGCCGGACCGGGTGGAGCTGAAAGGGGAGGCGCGCAGTCTGGAGGAGGAGCGCCTGCGCCGGCAGGTGGAGACCATGCTCCGCTGTCTCGAGGAGGCGGCCGGCCGGCACGGCGCGCGCCTGGAATTCCATGTCGAGCGCAAATACGACGCCTTTCGCGTGCCGGAGGATGCCCCTATCGTGCAGATGCTCTGCCGAAGCCTGCGGGACTTCGGCGTGGAGCCCACGCTGATCCCGACGGTCGGGGGCAGTGATTCCAACATTTTCAACGCGCGCGGCGTCCAGACGGTGAATATCAGCACTGGCATGGAGCATGTCCATTCCACCGAGGAGTATATCGCGCTGGATGATATGGTCTTCTGCGCTTCGGTGCTGGCGCACATGCTCGGGATATGAGGCGGCCGCGCCGGCGGGAGGGGGAAGGCGATGCAGTCCTGGCTGGTTTCGCTCACCGGATGGGGGACGGAGGTCATCCTCTGGATCCAGGGGTTCCGCACGCCCTGGCTCGACGTGCTGTTCAAGGCATTGAGCGGGCTGGGCACCACGTATGCGTATCTGGTGCTCCTCCCGCTGGTCTATTGGTGCTTCGACCGGCTGGCCGGCATTGGGCTGGCATATGTGGTCCTGCTTTCGGGCTGGCTGAACGCCGGCCTGAAGAACCTCTTCGCCATCCCGCGCCCCTCCGATCCCCGCATCATGCGCCTGGAAGAGATCGGCGACCCCTCGTTTCCCAGCGGGCATGCGCAGAACGCCATGGCGGTCTGGGGGTATCTGGCCGGCCGGGCGCGCCGCGCCGGCTTCTGGGTGCTGGCGGCGCTCCTCATCCTCGGCATCGGGTTCTCGCGCCTTTATCTCGGGGTGCACTATCCGCAGGACGTGCTGGCCGGCTACCTGGTGGGCGCTCTTTTTCTGCTGGTCTTCGCCCCGGCCGAAAAATACCTGACGCGCCTGGTGGGGCCGCTGACAATGGGGGCGCAGATGGTGCTGGCGCTGGCCGTGCCGGCCCTGGTGTGGCTCGGCTCGTGGGCGTTGGGCATGCCGGAGGGACAGGGGGATGTCAGCCCAGCGGTGGTGGCCGGCGCACTGTTCGGGCTGAACCTGGGGATTGTGCTGGAAGGGCGTTTCGTGCGCTTTTCGCCGGCGGGGCCGGCCCTTCAGCGCGCCGGCCGCTTCCTGTTGGGCCTGCTCCTCGTGTTTGCCTTTTACCTCGGCCCGCGCTGGCTCGCCCAGCAAGTCCTGCCGGCGGCGTATGAGAGCGCGCCGGTGCGGCTGGCGCGCTATTTCCTGGTGGCGCTGGTGGTGAGTTGGATCGGGCCGTGGCTGTTTGTGAAGGTCGGGCTGGCCCGCCGGCGCTCCCGCTGACGCGAACAGCCCCCGCTGTGATGAACAGCGGGGGCCCTTGTTATATCTGGGTCGTGATTACTGCAGTTCGAAGGTGACCTGAATCTGATAGGTGATCTCCAGCTCGCCGGGGGAGATGGGGCCGGCACCACCGCCCATACCCTCTGCGGCTCGTGGGGCGGCGGGCATCGGGTAATAGGTTCCGCCGCCGATGACTTCCGATATTTGCACCACCCCACCGACCTTGACGCCGGCCAACTTGGCCAGCTCCTCCGCCCGCTGGCGGGCATTTTCCACCGCCTGGGCGCGCGCGTTGGCTTCCAGCTCCGTCCGGTCCTCCAGATCGAAGTTCACGCCCCAGAGGCTGTTGGCGCCGGCGGCCACCGCCGCGTCGATCAGCTCACCCACCTGGTCCAGCTTGCGGATCTTCACCGTGACCATATTGGAGACCCGGTAGACGCCGGCGGGGGTTTCCGCGGAGCCTTCCGTGCCCTTGGGAGCGGCCGGCATCTCATAGCGCGGCGGCTCCTCATAGTAAATGCTGTAGTTGCTGGTGGTGATATCTTTATCGGAGATGTTCAGCTTCTTCAGCGCCGCCATGATCTTGTCCATGCGGGACGAGGCATCTTCCATGGCCTGCTCCACCGTGGCGGCGGACACGTTGACGCCCAGCACGACGGTGGCGATGTCCGGCGCGGCGGAGACCTTGCCCTGCCCAACCACCGTGATAGCACGCGGCAGGCCGGCGGCCGCCGGCTGGGTCTGGGCGGATGCTGTCGCGGGGAGCGGCGTCGGCGTGACCGCGGCGGCTTCGGCTTCCGGCATGTTGGAACTGCCGGCGAACTGCGTGCCGAACATGGCGACGGCGGTCAGCACCACCACCGTGATGATCAATGCCACAATGTTATTTTTCGGCATCTGTCACAACCTCCTCAGGCGTGAAATGGTTTTCTGGTCCCGCGGGTGAGACCCGTCACTCACGCGTACTAGACGCCCTGGATGCGCAGAAGGTTCCACCGTTCGGCATGCGGATGCATTTCCAGTGTAGCAGATTTCGGGCGGCGCGAACAGGGGTCAGGGGCGGGTCTCCTCAGGATTTCAGGTTAAAGTTGCGGATTATTTCACCACCTGCACGACGGTCTGGCAGGGTGGAGGGTAGTTGCCGGTCTGGTCCACGACGACCAGCCGGAGGGAATAGGTGCCGGCGGGAAGCGGCCCGGTATCCCACTGGCCCAGGACGCCGTTGACCACCGGCGACTGATTGGCGAAGAGGAAGGACCATTCCGCCGGCTGAGCACCGGCCCCCATCTCGACCTTGTAATACTGGAAGCGGTCAATGGAGGCGGTGCCGATGAGCGTCACCACCCCACTGACGGCCGCGTTCATGCCTGGCGATGTCAACTGCACGCCGGGGTTGGGGCAGGCCGGCGGCCGCACGGCAGGCGTCGGTGTGTGCGTGGGTTCCGGCGGGGTGGTGGGCGCCGGCGTCGGGCGTGTGGGGCGCGGCGTGGGGGTGGGCGTTGGTGTGGGAGGCGCCGGCGTCGGAGTAATGGTCGGGATGAAGATGGGAAGCGCTGTCGGGGTTTCCTCCTCCGGCAGGGGCATATTGGGCGCTACCTGATGCTCGATGAGGTAGACAACGCCGACCACGATCAGCAGTACGATGGCCAGGCTGAAGATGCGCATTTCCCGGTTGCGCGCCGCCTCTTTCTCCAAGGAGAAGATGGCCTGCAGGCGCTCCCGACGAGCGAGCCAGGCGGCCCGCAGTAATATCAGGGCGATGATGGCGCACAACCCATACAGCCAGACGCTGTACTGCTGGACAAGGCGGATGAAAACGGCCATTCCCTCGTGGGCCTCCCACGGATATTAATGAACGATCTAGCTCGGGTACAGCCGGCGCAGGACGCCGCGGATCACGACGCGCAGGCGCGGGGCAATCTGCCGGCCGGCCTCCAGCACCTCCTCATGGCTGGCCTCGCGCCGCTCGTCAGGGTCAAAAATGGCCAGGTTGCTGATGCCTGAAATTCCCAGCACCCGCATGCCGCCGTGCCGTGCCACGGTCACTTCCGGCACGGTGGACATCCCGACGGCATCCCCGCCGATGGCGCGCAGGAAGCGCAGTTCCGCCGGCGTCTCGAAGGATGGGCCGGCCAGCCCCACATATACCCCTTTGTGCAGGGGAACGCCGGCCTCCCGGGCCGCTTCCAAGGCCAGTTGGATCAGCTCCCGGTCATAGGCGTGCGTCATGTCCGGGAAGCGGGGGCCCAGTCGCTCGTCATTGGGGCCGCGCAGGGGATTCAGGCCGGTCAGGTTGGTGAAGCCGATATGGTCGGTGATGACCATCAGGTCGCCGACGCGGAAGCCCGGGTTCAGGCCGCCGGCGGCATTGGTGACGATAAGGGTGTCCACGCCCAGGAGCTGGAGCACCCGCACCGGGAAGGTCACCTGGGCCATGGTGACCCCTTCATAATAATGGGCGCGGCCCTGCAGGCAGAAGAGCGGGACGTTTTCCAGTGTGCCGCACACCAGCCGGCCCATATGCCCCTCAATGGAGGGTTGGGGGAAGTGAGGGATCTCCGCATAGGGGATGACTGCCTGCGCGGCGATATCGTCCGCCAGCGGGTTGACGCCGGAGCCCAGGATCAGCCCGACGCGCGCGGGGACAGGAAAGCGCTCCCGGATGACGCCGGCGGCGCGCTGATAATCCTCGTAGGTGAAGTGCTCGGTCACGTTCCAACTCCTTCTGCGCCTGCGGCAGGAAATCCATCCCCATTATACGGGCCAGGGACATATGGGTCAAAGAAAAGGGCGCGTCGCGGCGGCCGGCCGTCTCTCCATAGACGCCGGCACTCCCTATCCGGTTCCCAACCTCTGCACGAAGGCCCGCACCGCCTCCAGGAACGCCGCTGGACATTCCTCCTGCGCCACATGACCGCAGTTCGGGATGACGACCAGTTCAGCGTGCGGCAGTTCGCCGGCCAGCCGGATGCTCTGCTCCGTCGGCACCACGCGGTCATCGTCGCCCGTGATGACCAGCGCCGGCATGGTCAGCTCGTGCAGTCTGCGTTCCAGGTGCAGGGGCCGGCTGGCGGCGGTGAGTTCCCACAGCGCCCGGTCCCAGTTCTGCGCCCGCAGAGGTTTGGTATAGCCCTCGATGACGTCCGGGGTGAGCCGGCTCGGATCATGCCAGGCCAGGTTCAGCAGTTCCATGCCGCTCTGGCGGATGCGGCGCACCAGCAGAGGCCCCAGGTAGCGCGCCTGGGGCGTGCGGAGCAGAGGCAGTAGCCAGGCCGGCGCTCCCCCGCCGACGTACACGGCCGGGCTGACCAGCACCAACGCCTGCACCCGTTCGGGATAGGTCAGCGCGAAATGGACGGCGACGGTGCCGCCGGCGGAGTTGCCGACCAGCACCGCGCGCTCCACGCCCAGGGCGTCCATCAGTGCACGGGTCAGTTCCACCTGGGCCTCCGGCGTGTAGGGATTGAAACCGCCCCATTCACTGCGTGGAGGGCGTTCCGTAAGGCCAAAGGCCGGCCGGTCAAAGGCGATGACCCGCCCCATAGAGGCCAGGGGGGCCATTACCTCCCGCCAGGAGAACGTGCTGGCGCCGAAGCCGTGCAGGAGCAGGAAGACCGGCTCGCCGGCGCCCTGCTCCTTATAATGCACGCGGACGCCGTGCAGTTCGATGAAGCGGCTGTCGGGGTCCGCCAGTTCCTCCGGCGGCACCGTATCCGGGAGCGGCGGCACCGGCACCAGGAACGGCCCCACCAGCAGGAGGAGGATGATGCCGGCGCCGGCCCACAGCAGTGGCTTTCGCATGTCAGCGCCCCCTTTCACACCACGTCCCGGTCTTTCCCGGAATCCGTCGGGCTGACCAGGGCGATGGGATACGGTTCGAAGAAGACCTGGCGCGCCAGATAGGGCTCCTGGAAGCGAGCGACCCAGGCGCGCAGGATGTAGAGCGGCGTGCTGAGCGGCACGTGCCGGGCGCGGTAGCGTTCCAGGGTATCGAGGAAGAGGGCCTTCTCCGCCGGCGTCAATCGAGTCGAGAAGTAGCCCAGGGCATGCATCAGCACGTTGATGCCGGCGGTGCGGCGCGGCGGCCGCGCCAGGGCCTCCCAGAGCAGGCGCTCGTAGGAATCAAACGCTTCCGCCGCCGGCCGGCGCCCTGGATTGGCCACAACCCGGCCCATGGCCTGCAGGCGCGATTGGTTATAGGCCATCAGCAGGAGCTTATGCTCGGTGTGGAAGCGCACAAGCTCCTCCATAGTGCCGGCGGCTTTGGCCTGGCGGAAGCGCGCCAGAGTGAAGAGCTTGGTCAGGAAGTGATCGCGCAGGGTCGCGTTGGTGAGCCGGCCCTCGTCCTCCACCGCCAGATGGCCGAAGCGCTCCAGCACCGCCTGGCCGAAGAGGCCGGCACCTTTGCCGACCGGCGTCTCACTCCCCATGTCAGCATACAGCTTGACATCTTTGATGCCGCAGGAGGGGGAGCGGTTTTTGAGGATAAAGCCGTCCACCGCCGGCAGGCCGGCGAGGAAGGAGGCCGCGAAGTCCTGCATCGCTTCGGTGACATCACGGCCGGTCTCGGGCTGGACCAGCCGGCGCTCCTCGCCCCGCTGGATAACGCGGATAGGAGGGCGCGGCACCCCCAGCCCCAGCTCCACCTCCGGACATACCGGCAGGAAATCCACAAAGGGGCGCAACTGCTCGACGAACGGGTCCGGGATCACCTGGCCGTTATAGCGGCAGGCGGCAAACCCCAGACATTTGCTCACCACCACCTGAGGGCGCACCGATGCGTGCATAGGGATCATTCTCCTGTGATGGTCGTCGTTGACAAAATTCCCGCAGGGTACCCCTCCTGCGGGAAGGAACAGCCGTCATCGTGCCATGGGCAGTGCTTACTTCGCCCGCGGATGCGACTCGTCGTAAATCTCGCGCAGGCGTTCGCTGGAGATGTGGGTGTAAATCTGGGTGGTGGAGATGTTGGCATGCCCCAGCAGTTCCTGCACGTGGCGCAGGTCGGCCTTGCCGTTGAGCAGGTGCGTGGCGAAGGAATGGCGCAGGGTGTGCGGGGTGACCTCCGTTTTGATGCCGGCCTCCCGCACGTACTGCTTGATGATGAGCCACAGCCCCTGGCGCGTCAGCCTCTCGCCGCGATGATTGAGGAACAGCGCGCGCTCCTCCGGGCTTTTCAACAGCATGCGGCGCGCTTTGGCCAGATACTCGCGCAGGGCTTCCACCGCACGGCTGTGGATGGGGATGATGCGCTCCTTGCTCCCCTTGCCCTGCCTGACCCGCACCGTCGCCGAGGCCAGGTTGATGTCCTCCAGGTCCAGCGACACCAGCTCCGTGACGCGCATGCCGGTGGCATACAGCAGTTCGAGCAGAGCCTTGTCCCGAATGGCTTTGGGGCTGGAGCCTTTGGGTGCATCCAGCAGTCGCTCCACTTCCTCGTAGGAGAGGGTGACCGGCAGGCGCTTTTTGACCTTGGGGGAATCCAGGTTCAGCGTCGGATCATCGGAGATGATCTCCTCCGCGGCCAGGAAGTGGAAGAACGATTTCAGCGCGGCGATCTTGCGCGCCACCGTGGAGGAGGCATATTCCCGCTCGCGCAGGCTCATGATGTAATCTATGATGACATCCTGGTTGACCTGCTCCCAGGAGCTGATGCCCTCCTCTTCCATGGCTTGGGCGAATTGTTCCAGGTCGTTGCGGTAAGCCGCCAGCGTATTACCCGAATATCCCTTTTCCAGCTCCAGAAATTGCAAAAAGGCTTCAATCGCATCGCGCATAATTATCCTCCTGCCGGCTCACGCGCCCGGTGAGCCATGCTGAGAGCCGGCGGCATGCCGGCCCCTCGCGGCGATCGGACCACATGGATATCTTCGATCCGTCTCGACAGCGACGGAGGTCCGCTTAATGTTAACTCGTCCGGTTATATTGTACCACAACTTTTCATAAAATCAAGTATGATCCGGAGGGCGATGAAAAAGTCGTGGGACATGAAGATAGGGGGACATGGGACAGACGGGTAACTTGGCACAACCGACGCCGGCCCGATACATGGGGGCAGGAAGCGGAGCTGTCACCCCCGCCAATTTGACGACTGGCCCCGCCTGAGGTAGATGTTGATCATTCTCTTTGAGACCGGGAGCCGACTTGAGACGCACACTGCTGATCCTACTGCTGTGTATTTCCTGCCTGTCGGCAGTCCATTCACTGACCGCCGCCCAGGCCGGCGGCAACCTCCTCTTCAACGGCGGGTTCGACACCTTCACCAGCGTAACCCCCAATAAGCTCGTCCCCGCCGGCTGGTGGTACTTCCAACTGCGCGGCAATCCCGCCTTCGACCAGTCCCCGGACACCGCCTTCGGCGCGCCTTCCCTGCGCGTCTGGTCCGACGGCGAACCCTTCACCGCCGGCATCTACCAGGAAGTGCCGAACGTCACCCCCGGCGTCGCCTATCGCGTCACCATCGGTTGGGCGGCCAGCAGTGTGCCGGGCATGGAGCGCAAGCTGGGCATTGACCCCTTCGGCGGCACGGACCCCCTCTCACCCAACGTGATATGGGGCCCGTCCTGCTGGGACAAGACCCGTATGCCCGACCTATCCGTGTCCGCCGTCGCGCAGTCCACGAAGATCACCGTCTTTGTCTGGGTGTTCCACGACCAGACCTTCGGCGCCGACCAGTGCTTTCTCGACTATGTGACCCTGACGGTGGACCCGAACCAGCCTCAGCCGACGCCCACGTTCACGGCTCTGCCGGCCACGGCCACCTTCACGCCGGCGCCCCCGACGCGCACCCCGACGCCGCTCCCGACGGACACGCCCTCGCCGACGCCCAGCGCCACCGCGACCTTGACCGCGACGCCTACGGCCAGCGCCACACCGACGCATACCGCCACGGCGACAGCAACGGCTACCGCCAGTGCCACGCCCACCAACACGCCGTCTCCCACCCCGACGGCCACACCAACTCCCACGCCTTTCCTGGGCATCAGCCTGGACATCGCCGCCGACCTCTTCCTGGGGATCGGATTGGTCGGGTTCGCCGGCGTGGCGGTGCTGTCCATGCTGTTGGTGGTAGTCAGCCGCTCCCGCCGGCGCTAAGAAGCGGCCGTATTGACCGCCGGCAGGCCGAGCAAGGCCCTCAGCCGGCGCGCCGCCACCTCGACGCTGTCCCAATTATCGTCAATGTTGTGCTCAAAGTTCCAGGCGCCGTCGAACCCCAGCTCGTAGAGGGTGCGCAGATAGCGGAAATCGCCTTTGCCATCCCCGATGACCAGGTGATCGTCCTGCTCGCCGAAATTATCGTGGATGTGCAGGGTGAACAGGATATCATGCTCCTGGCGGATGAAATTCTCCAGGGAGCCGTAGGCCTCATAGGCGCAGATGCGCTCGCCGTTCCAGTTCAGGATATACTGGGCGTGGCCGGTGTCGAACGTCATCCTCAGCCAGGGAGAATGCACCTGGCGGATGACATAGACCGTGTCGTCCAGCCGGAAGGTAGCGGCGGCGTTCTCCAGGCACAGGATGAGGCCGGCCCGCCGGGCATACTCCGCCATTTCCCCCATGTAATCCACCCAGATGGTAAGCCAGGTCTCGCGCGTCGTCCCGGGCCGGTGGCCCGTCGTATGGATAATGACGTAGCGCAGGCCCAGCTCCCCAGCGCGGTCAATCGAGGAATGGTACTCGAAGTTCGCCCATTTGGCCTCCTCCGGGTCATCCGAAAGGGGATTGATGCCCAGGAACGGCAGGTGCGCGCCGGACATGGGGAACTGTTCGACGCGCCGGCGCACCTCTTCCCACACCGGGCTGTCCTCCCAGGCATACGGGAGAGGGGCATACTGTGGATAGTGTCCCTTGATGGAGAAATCAATTTCGATGGAGGTCAGTCCCAGCCGGCGGGCATACGTCATATATCGGTCAATGGCTTCCAACTGGGCCGGCAGGAACGATGGGCTGACCGAGGCGCCAATATGAATGGGCCGCTGAAGGTTCTGCGAGGATTCCATGCGATCACTCCTGGATGTAATGTACAGGAAAAGGCCAGGGAGAAGGA
>JAPWUQ010000094.1 GCA_028275445.1 Anaerolineae bacterium
CATCCGTGCGCGGCGACAAAGAGGAAAAGGAGCGCCGGCGTGGCGGCGGCGGATGCGAACAGCACCGGCCGGCGCCCTACCCGGTCGCTGATGCCGCCGGCCAGCAGTGCGCCGACCATGGCCGCGACCTGAAAGACGGTCAGGGATGCGCCGGCCACCCACAGCGATGCCCCCTCCGAAGCGACATAGGTCGGCAAAAAGGTGACCAGCGCGGAGTTGATGAAGGCCCGGCTGAGGGTGAGGCCGGCCAGCGGAATCACGATGCCGCGCACATCCCGAAACGCCCGGGCGAAAGAGAGGTCGTCCACCCTCGGCCGCTCCAGAGGGGTGCGGCGCAAGCGCCACAGCAGGAACAGCGATACGGCCCAGCCCAGGAGCGCCAGGCGGTAGGTCCCTTCCAGGCCCCACCAGGACACAGCCGCCACGATCAGCATAGGGCCGAGCGCGCGCCCCAGCTCCCCGCCCATTTGGAAAAAGCTCAGCCCCAGGCCGATGCGCCGGCCGGCCAGGTTGCTCACCACTGCCGGCGCCGGCGCGTGAAAGGCCGCCGAGCTGAACCCCACGATGGTGACCATCATCAGCAATATGCCCACATTGGGGGCGGCGCCGATGAAGCTCATCACGGTAGCAGAAATCGCCGGCGCCAGCACCACGAACAGCCGGATGTCCAGGCGATCGCTGATATACCCCAGCAAAGGTTGGAAGAGCGACGGCAGTTGTATCAGGGTGGACAGCAGGCCGGCGATGACCAGGGAAAGGCCCAGCTTGGGAATGAGCAGGGGCAGTAGCGGCGCCAGAAAGGCCGTGAACGTGTCATGCAGAAGATGGCCGGCGGCCACCTGGAGTACGCCGGCCCACAGCCCTCGGATCCGCTGTCCCTGCTCGCCCACTGCCACTGCGTTCCCTTCTCTTACCGATATAAGATATATTGCTGTCCATGATACAACGAAATCGTCGTTTTGTGAAAACCTAAGACGGGAGGGTGTGGAGAAGGGCCGCGAGAGCAAGCCGCGACAGCCTGGCGAAGCCCGCCTGCGCCGGCCCTTTCCGCCGGCGCAGGTAGTCCGTGTTATTTGACGCTATTACAGACCAAAGGTATAATCGTTTGTTGCAGTTTGCGACGATATCAACCCTTGCAAGGGAGGACAGCGATATGCCGAAGCGAACATGGCAGCCCAAAGTGTTGCGTCGGTTGCGCGTGCACGGATTCCGGGCGCGCATGAGCACCAAAGGCGGGCGCAAGGTGTTGAAGGCTCGCCGGCTGAAGGGCCGCTGGCGCTTGACCGTCTGATCGCCCCGGCGCGGGGTGGAAACCTGTCGGCCGTAGGATTAGGATGACCGTGGAGCGGGAGGCTGGGAGCACAGGGCGGCGTTATGGGGGGAGTGCGGAGCGGGCCGGCACGCCGCGGAAGGTCTGGGCATGTTGAAAAAGCGGTATCGTCTGCGCGGCAGTGCCCGTTTTGCGGAGGTGCGGGAGAAGGGGAAAAGCGTGGCCCATCCCCTGGCGGTTCTCATCGCTCTGCCGAACGATCTGCCGTACAGCCGGTTCGGCTTTTCCGTCAGCCGGCGCCTCGGCAAGGCCGTCAAACGGAACCGGGCGAAACGATTACTGCGGGAGGCGGTGCGCCTGCAGTTATCCAACTTTGCCCCAGGCTACGATGTCATCCTCATCGCACGAGCTCCCCTGCGCGATGCCAAGTTTGCCGCGGTGTACGAGGCGGTGGGACAACTGGCGCGGCGCGCCGGCCTTTGGCGGCCCATCCAGCCCTCGCAGGCGGCCGAACCATCCCTTGGGCCGGCGGATTCCCATCCGCACCCAGAAGAAGTGAAAGATGAAGATCGTTGCTCTTTGGCTCATCAAATTGTATCAGATGACGATATCCCGACTGCTTCCCCCTAGCTGTCGTTTTTATCCGACCTGCTCGCATTACACCTACCAGGCGATCGATAAATACGGCTTGCTGAAAGGGGGATGGCTGGGCCTACGGCGCCTTTTGCGCTGTCATCCGTTCCACCCTGGGGGATATGACCCGGTGCCGTAAGGAGCCGGCATGTTCGCGGCCGGCGGTTATGCAACGCGCAGAGAGACGGTATTCGCTATCGGAGCAGGAGGACTTCCATTGAAACACCGCATTCCATGGGGCGTGGGGGTACTGGTACCCCTGCTGTTGGCATTCCTTTTCATCGGGGCAGGGTGCAGTGGCGGCGCCAGCGCAACCCCGCCGCCCATCTGGCCCGGCCTGGCATACGCCGATAATGTGCTGTATCTGACGGGCCTGGACGGGCATGTGTGGGCACTGGACGCCCAGCGGGGCGGCCAGGAACTGTGGCGGGTGCCCCCGGCCGACAGCAAGGAGCCGGCCCAATTCCACGGCGAGCCGGCCGTGGCCGGCGACCTGTTGCTGGTCGGCACCTCCGCCCAAGGCCTGTATGCCCTGGACCGGGCGAGCGGCCAGACGCGCTGGACCATTTCCACCGCCAATAAAGCGGTGCTGGCCCGCCCGCTGGTGGCGGATGGCGCAGCCTATTTCGGCGGGGAGGACAAAAAACTGCGGGCGGTGGAAGTGAACAGCGGCCGCGTGCTTTGGGAATTCCCGACAGAGGGGTGGATTTGGGCCTCGCCGGCCCTGGCCGACGGCCGGCTGTATCTCGGCGCTATGGACCACCGCCTGTACTGCCTGGATGCGGATTCGGGCCAGAAGCTCTGGCAGTTTGAGGCCGGCGGCGCTATCGCCGGCACGCCGGCGGTGGGCGAGGGCATGGTCTTCTTCGGCTCCTTCGACAGCTCCCTCTATGCCCTGGATGCCGCCAGCGGAGAGCAAAAGTGGTCCTTCAAGACCGATGGCTGGGTCTGGGGCGGGCCGCTCCTGCATGAAGGGGTGGTGTACTTCGGCGCCACAGACCACAACGTCTATGCGCTGGATGCGGGGACCGGCGCCCTGCGCTGGAAGTTCACCGCCGGCGACCTGGTGCGCGCCACGCCGCTGTATCACGAGGGGACGCTGTATGTCGCCAGCCGGGACGGCCGGCTGTATGCCCTGGACCCGCAGACCGGCCAGCAGAAATGGAGCTTCTCCACCGATGATCCCAAGGCCGGCCAACTGCTCAGCGAACCGGTGGCCGCCGGCGATACCATTTACGTTGCCATCATGAACGGCCGTGTCGCGGCGCTGGATGCCGCCAGCGGCGTACAGCGCTGGCTGGCGAACCCTGCCCAGAGCAAGTAGTAAATTTTCTCACACCGGGGGAGACCCCAGGAGGTAGTGCACACGTGGGTCAGATTTGGACACAATTCTTTCTTCAGCCGATGCTGAACGGCCTGCTGTTGCTCTATGGAGCACTCGGGCAGAACTTCGCCGCGGCCATCGCTGTGTTCACCATCATTATCCGCCTGCTCACCCTGCCGCTGAGCCTGCCCCAGCAGAAATCCGCCAAGAAGATGCAGGAATTACAGCCCAAGCTCCAGGAACTGCAGAAGAAATACAAGGACGACAAGGAGAAGCTGGCGCAGGCCCAGATGGAGCTGTACCGCGAGGCCGGCGTCAACCCGTTGGGCGGGTGCCTGCCGCTCCTCATCCAGTTCCCCATCTGGATCGGCTTGTATCAATCCATCGCCCAGACGCTGGCGGCCGGCCCGCTTCAACTGCTGAACCTTTCCAATAATATCTACAAGAGCCTGCCCTGGCTCTCCTCGCTGGTGCCGGTGAAGAACACCTTCCTCTGGCTGGACCTGGGCAAGCCGGACCCGCTCTACATCCTGCCGGTGCTGGTGGTGGCCACGACCTGGTTCCAGCAGAAAGTGATGTCGCCGCCCTCCTCCGACCCACAGTCGGCGTCCATGAACCAGAGCATGCAGGTGATGTTCCCCCTGATGCTGGGCTTTTTCAGCTTACAGTTCCCCTCCGGGCTGGCGCTCTATTTCGTCGTGTCCAACATTGTGGGCATCGTCATCCAGTACTTCACGCCGGGTTGGGTGGGCGTGTCGTTCGGGAAGCGGGGGGCGCCGCCGGCCAAGGCCGTGACCAGCAAAGCGCCGGCCAGCAGTGCGCCCACTGCTTCCTCTCCTGTGGATGCTCAGCCTGCCGAGGGACAAACCGCTAAGAAAGGGCAACAGTATGGAAAGAAGAGGAGAAAGCGTCGAGGTTAGAGGAAAGACCGTTGAGGAGGCGATTGCCGCCGGCCTGGCCCAGTTAGGGCTGAGCCGGGACCAGGTGGAGGTGGAAATCCTGAGCCACGGCAGTCGCGGCCTGCTGGGCATCGGCGCCGAAGATGCCCGGGTGCGCCTGACGCCGCGAGTGGAAGCCGCCCCTGCCGAAACGCAGGAGCAGGTTCTTTCGGAAGAATATTGGGAGGGGCCGGAGGAAGGGGAAGAGGCCCGGGCCGAGGTCACCAAAGCGCCGGCGCTCTCCCCCAAAGAGGTGGAGCGCATCGCCCGCGACGCCCTGCAGGGCATCCTCCAGCGCATGGCCATCCAGGCGCGCATCGTCTCCAAGCCCCCGACGGAGTTCATGCTGGAGGGGGATAACCCGCCGCCGGTGGTGCTGGATATCCAGGGCCGGGACCTGGGGGTGCTGATCGGCCGGCGCGGCGAGACCCTGGGCGCACTGCAGTTCCTGGTGCGGCTGATTGTCAATCACCGCACGCGCCGCTGGTACAACATTGTGATTGATGTGCAGGGCTACAAGGAGCGGCGCGAACAGCAGTTGCGCCGGCTGGCCGAACGCATGGCCGAGCAGGTGGTGGCGACCCGCCGTTCGGTGGTGCTGGAAGCCATGCCGCCGTACGAGCGGCGCATCGTGCACCTCGCCCTGCGCAATCACCCCAAGGTGACCACGCACAGCATTGGCGAAGGGGATAACCGCAAGGTGATGATTCACCTGCGGCAGTGAGAAACAGCACGCAAGCCCGTCCGAGCGATTCGGGCGGGCTTTTTCATTCCGCTGGGGGCGGCGCGGTCTGGGCGCGCAGTTTGGCGTGCAGGGCTTCCTTCAGCTCTGCCAGCCGGCGCTGATATGCGGCGCTGGTGATGATGCCCGTGGTCATGATGTAGGCGTTCTCGCCGTTGTCGGAATAGTAGTGCCGGCGCTCCCCTACCACCTCGAAGCCGTACTTGCGGTACAGCTTCTGCGCCCGCAAGTTGCTCACCCGCACCTCCAGCGTCACCACCGCCAGACCCAGTTCCACCGCGCGATCGATGACCGTTACCAACAGCAGTTCCCCCAGCCCGCGCCCGCGCCACTCCGGGGCCACCGCGATATTGGCCAGGTGCGCCTCGTCCACCAGCGCCCAGAAGCCGGCGTATCCCAGCACCGGCCCGGACGGCGAGGGGGAGGGCGGGGTAGTGCGCAGGAGCCGGTTCAGCCAGGATACCGGCTTCGGCTCTCCCGCTTCCTGCGCCGGCCGCGGGGTCACGACGAAATAATGCGCGTGCCGGTTGTGCAGGAGGTCATACTCAAAGGCGGAGGCCGGCCAGGGGGAGGTGAAGCTCGACCGCTCGATGGGCATGACCTGCTCGATATCGGCCACCTGCATGGGCCGCACCAGGTACGGGATATCGGTCCAATCCAACGGCGTATCCCTCATAGCGAGTCGCCGGCCGTGTGCAGGTAAATGGGCGATAGGCTGGCCAGGTCGTCGCCCTGACCGGAGGCCAGCGCCGGCCAGGCCATTTCCGCCAGCACCGCCGCCCGCCGCACCGACTGCGCCGGCGTAGCGATCACGGCGCGCTTCCCCAGCGCGGACTGCACCGCCTGCCGGGCTTCCTCATCCAGCTCCCCGCAGAAAATCGTCCGGCCCTCCGCCAGCGCCGGCAGTCTGTCCGGCGTGACAAGCTGGAAATCTCCCTGGCGGGTCCACTGTCCGTCCACACTGCGGTACACCGCGGCGCAGAAGCGCCCGCGGCCGGCGTGCACCACTGCGCACACCGGCAGGTCACTGCCGGCGAAAGGCTGGGCCGCCACGTCCAGGGTGGGGATGCCCTTGATGGGAATCCCCAGCGCCAGGCACAGCCCCTTGGCAACGCTCAGCCCAATGCGCATGCCGGTGAAGGAGCCTGGGCCGATGGCCACCGCCACCCCGCGGAGGCGCGCCGGCTCCAGCCGCAGTAAGCGGAACATGTCCACAATGTTGGGCATCAGCTCGACGGTATGATTGTAATCCGAGAACCAGGTGCGTTCCGCCCAGACCTGGTGCGCGTCATAGAGCGCGATGCTGGCATTGCGGGTGGCGGTGTCAATGGCTAACAGCATGAGGCTGACCCCCGAAACGCAGTGTCAAGAGCGGCCGGCCGGCGCCGATGACGCCGGCGCATGCCCGGTGACCACACTCCGGTAGGCGGTCAACAATTCCCTGGAGCGTTCGCCGCCGGCGCGCAGTAGAATGCCGCGCTTGTAATCGTCAATGAAGCGCATTTCCACCATCAGACGGTCCGCCGGCAGGATGGGTTCGGCGCGCTCCGACCACTCGATCACGCAGACGCCGTCCCCATAGAGATACTCCTCGATGCCGATGGCCAGGGATTCGGCCACTGCGTCGCCCAGGCGGTAGAGGTCAATGTGGAAGAGCTTGAGGCCGGCCGGCGACGTGTACTCCCACACCAGGGTGAAGGAGGGACTGCGCACCGGCCCTTCCACCTGAAGCCCCTGGGCGATGCCCTGGACAAAGCGCGTTTTCCCGACCCCCAGCTCGCCGCGCAGGCAAATCACGTCGCCGGCTTTCAGCAGAGGGGCCAGATAGGCACCGAAGCGGCGGGTCTGCTCCTCGCTGTGGCTGATAAGGTCGAGCGTGTTCTGGTCGATCAGCACCGACATGTTCGCTCCTCTTTGTGGCCTGCCGGCCGGCGTGCACATGGGTATTATAGCGGAAAAACGCTCGTTGGGAAATTCTAATCTGCAGGGGTGTACTTAGAAACACCAGCCCCTTTGGGCGCCTTTTGGCGTCTCGGGGCCTTTCATGTATACTAGGAGCGCTGGGCGGGCCGGCGTCCCTATCTCGCCCACCGGCAGGAATGATCGGGCATGCGTCTTATCACCAAAGCCTCGCTCTGCAGTGGATGTCTTTCCTGTATGACGGTCTGCTCCACCGTCAATGACGGGTACAGCAGTCTCGCCAGCTCGCGCATCGAGATCGAGCTGGATGAGTTCGGCGGCGATAACCGCATCTTTGTCTGCCGGCAGTGTGCCGAGCCGGACTGCGCCAAGGCCTGTCCGGTGGATGCCATTTACAAGGACAATGCGCTGGGCGTCTGGCGCGTGGACTACGGCCTGTGCATCGGCTGTCGGGAGTGCGTGGAGGCCTGTCGGTTCTCCGCCATGTTCTTTGACCCGCTTCAGCGTCGGGTGGTGAAATGTGAGCTGTGCGCCGGCCGGGGGTCGCCGGCGTGCGTCGAGGCCTGCCCGACCGGCGCCCTGCGCCTGAAAGTATGATGGGTAGGCAACGGGGGATGGATGCCTGTATGGATAGGGAGAGCGAGGGAGGTATGCCGGCGCTGGAACGGCGCCGCTTCCTGCGCCTGAACGGCAGGGGGAGCGAGCCGGCCGAGGGCTTTGTGGTCGTGGAGGAGCCTTTGCAGATTCAGCTCGACGGCCGGCCGGTGGCCGTGCTGATGCGCACGCCCGGCCAGGAGAAAGAGCTGGCGGTGGGCTACTGCGTTACGGAGGGCCTTGTCACCAGCTTCGAGGCCATCGGTCTGGTCCAGCACTGCGGCGGCTCCGCGCCGGCCGCCGGCACGTTCTCCGACCCGCTGGACATCTCCCGCAATATCGTGAATATCACCACCCTGGATGGTGTAGTCGGAGATCGGCCGCCGGAGGTGGTGCGGTTGGTGCGCTCCGGCTGTGGGCGGGCCGACCCGGGGGAAGTGGCGGAGCAGTTGACGCCGCTAGAGAATGCACTGCGCGTGCCGGCGGAGGTCATCGGCCGGCTGGCGCGCAGTTTAGCGGAGGGCCAGCAGGCCTACCGGCAGGCCGGCGGCGTCCATGCCGTGGCCATATTCGACGCGGCGGGGAATCTGGTGGCCCTCAGCGAGGATGTCGGCCGGCACAACGCTATAGACAAGGCCATCGGCTACTGCCTGCTCCGGCGCATCCCCTTGCATGATAAAATCTTGTACAGCACCGGCCGTGCCAGCTATGAGATGGTCACGAAGGCGGTGCGGGTAGGGCTTCCTGTCGCCGTCTCGCGCTCCTCCGCCACCACCCTGGCCATTGACCTGGCGGAGCGGTTGAACTGCACGCTGGTCGGCTATGCGCGCGCCGGCCGCATGACCATCTATACGCATGCCTGGCGCGTGGTGATGGGGTGAGATCCCCTTCAGCCGGCCATTTCCTCGACCACCCGCCGGATGGCATCGGGGCGGTTGGTGATGATGATGTTGACCCCTAGCCGCAGTAGCCGGCGGGCCTCCTCTTCATCGTCCACGGTCCACACGTTTACCTTATAGCGGTTGCGGCGCGCCCATTCCATGTAGCGCTCGTCCACCATCGGGTAATATGGGTGCATGGCCTGGAAGGGGATGATGTAGCGCGCCCAGGCGCGCCGCAGGTGAATGGGCTGTTCGTCATAGTACAGCAGTCCTAGGTCCACCCGCGGGTCCAGCCGGCGCATGCGCCACAGCGCGGCCGGGTTGAAGGAGGAGACGATGACGCGATCGTAGAGGTCGAACTCGCGGATTAACTGCGCCACGCGGCGTTCCAGGCCGTTGTCCCGCAGGCTGTCCGATTTCAGCTCCACGTTGAAGAGCAAGCGCCGGCCCAGCCGCTCGAACAGCTCGCGCAGGGTGGGGATGCGCTGGCCGGCGAAGGCCGGCGAGAACCAGGAGCCGGCGTCCAGGGCACGCAGTTCTTGCACCGTGAACGAGTCCACCCTGCCGCGGCCGTTGGTGGTCTTGTCCACGAAAAAGTCGTGGCAGATGACGGCCTCGCCGTCCTTGGAAAGCTGGACGTCCAGCTCCACCCCGTCGGCACCCATTTCCGCCGCCAGCTCGAAGGCGGCCATGGTGTTCTCCGGTGCGGCGGCGCTGGCGCCGCGGTGTCCGAAGACCAGGGGACGGGCGTAATATTCCTCGCGCATGGGCTTCCTCCGATGCCGGCCTTACTGCGGCGGCAGGTAATCCAGTGGGTTCAGGCGGGCGTTGTTCAGACGGATCTCAAAGTGGACGTGGGGGCCGCTGGAGTTGCCGGTGCTCCCCACCTCGCCGATGAGCTGGCCGCAGGCCACTTTCTGCCCCTTGGAGACCCAGGTGCCCTTGAGGTGGCTGTACAGGGTGCGGTAGCCGTCGCCGTGGTCAATGATGAGGGTGTAGCCGTAGCCGGTCTCGGACCAGCCGGCGTGCACCACGACGCCAGCGCGGGCGGCATAGACCGCACTGCCGTAAGGTGCGCCGATGTCGATGGCGCGGTGGCCGGCGCTGTAGCCCTGGGTGACCGAGCCGACGATAGGCCAGGCGAAGAGATAGCCGGCCACGGGCGCCGGCTTGGGGCGGGCCAGGCGTTTGGTGCCGTGCGGCACGATGAGCCAGGTGCCGGCCTCCAGCGGGCTGTCGGCCGAATCGAGGTGGTTCAGCGGATAATTGACGATGTCTTCCACCGCCACGCCGTAGCGGCGGGCGATGGATTCCAGGGTGTCGCCGGCCGCCACCTGGTGATATACGCCCCGCACGGGCAGGATGGTCAGCGCCGTGCCGGGACGCAGGTAGTCCGGGTTGCGTTCCAGCTCCGGGTTGGACCAGCGGATGGTGTCAATGTCCAGGCCGAAGCGGCTGGCAATGCCGGATACGGTATCGCCCGGCTGGACGATGTAGGTCAGGATGCGGGGGAGTGCCAGAAGCTCGCGGCGGAGCGCCGGCGAGGCCATCTCTTCCTCGACCTCGAGCCACTTTTCCCAGGTATGAGGAGTGGGGGTCGGGGTGGGGTCGTCTGCCCGGATGGGCAGGGAGCCGGCGGTCCAGCACAGCAGTACAGCGGTCAATATCAGGGTGAGCCGGGCCAGAAGGCCGGCGCCTGGGGTATCTGCTTCGGATGGCACGGTTTCGCTCCTTGTGCGTTGCGTTCCCGCCGCCGGCATTATACCAGAGGACGGCGGAAAGGCAAACTCGCAGGGTTAGTTTGACGCCGGGACATCCCCTCTGTATAATTTCCTTGCCAGGTCAATGATTGTATCAGTATATCTGGCCGCCGGGTGTGGGGACCGAAAGGATAACTCCGATGAGCGAGCGCAAGGGGAAATATACGACCATCAGCATCCCGCGCGAGCTGTATGCGCGGGTGGAGGCGATTATTCACGGCACGGGGTTTCGCAGTCCGACCGAGTACATCGTCTTTCTGACCCGTCAGGCGGTGGCGGCCATCGAGGCGGACCGCCGGCTGATCTATTCCCTGCCCTATATGACCCGCTCTGCGGAAGAAAGCCCAGCCCCGGACGAGGAGAAAGAA
>JAPWUQ010000095.1 GCA_028275445.1 Anaerolineae bacterium
GCCGTCAGCAGGAGGACCGGCGCGATGCGCTCCTCCGTCAGGATTTTGGCGGCATCGATGCCGTCGAAATCATCCCCCTCGAAGCGGATATCCATGACCACCAGGTCCGGTTTAAGCTCGCGTGCCAGGTTGACCGCGCTGCGGCCGTCGGCCACCTCGCCCACCACCAGGTAGCCCAGGTTGGTGAGCATTTCCCGCAGATCCATACGGATAATGGACTCGTCATCTGCGATTATGATCCGTTTGCGATCTGCCACTTAGTCACCTCCTGATATGCCTTTTGGAAAGCTGATCACGGCAATCACACCATCCTGCGTATTTTCCAGCGAGAAAGTGCCCTTCAGGTCGTCCTGGACCAGGGTGCGCACGATTTGCAGGCCCAGGTTGCCGGCGGTGCGCAGGTCAAAATCGGCCGGCAGGCCCCGCCCGTTGTCCTGGACGGACAGGCGCACGTTGCTGTCCTGCACACCGATGGAAAGGGCGATGCGCCCGCCTGCGCGCCCCTGAAAGCCGTGCTCAATGGAATTCAGCAGTAGCTCGTTGATGATCAGGGCGCAGGATGTCGCCTGCTGGGCCGGCAACAGCACATCATCCCCCTCGATGGTGATGTGAATCTGCTGGTCCGGCGCCACAATGCCCTGGCGAATCTGCCGCACGATCTTGGTAGCCACTTCCCGCAGGCTGACCGCGTTGGCCTCTTCGTGGGCCAGGAACTCATGCACCACCGCCACGCTCAAGATGCGGTTGATGCCCTCCTGCAGAGCCTGACGGGTTTCCTCGGACTGACTGCGGCGGGCCTGCATGCGCAGGAGCGCCGCGATGGTCTGCAGGTTGTTCTTGACCCGGTGGTGCACCTCCCGGATGAGGGCGGTCTTGACCTTGATCTCCTGCTCTTTGAGCCGGCTTTCCGTCGTATCGCGGATCAGTATCAGGCTTGCCTGCACCCGCCGCGCCAGGTGCCGCACCAGCAGTGGTTCCAGCACCGACCAGCGCCTCCACCCCTCGGTGACGGCCAGGACGGGCACACCGCGCTTGATCCAGGTGCGGCCCCCTTCATCGGTTTCCTGCTGGATGCAGTGCGAGCCGTCGAACACCGGGGCGACGATCTCCGCGTCGTGCGTGCCCAGTTCGCTCAGCCGCTTGCCGACCAGCCCCTCCATGATGCCGATGCGGCGGTACAGGTTGGTGGCGATGCCGCTGGCATAGCGGATGCAGTACTGGCGATCCACCAGGATAATCCCATCGTGCTCGCCAAAGGGCGTGAGCGATGCCGCGTCTGCCAGCTCGCCGCGTGCGGCCATCTGCTGGAGCTGGCGCACAGCCCACTGGAACACCTTACTGCGCCGGCGCTGACGCTCGTGCTCGATCAAGTTGGTCTCGATACAGAGGGCGGCGATAATCCGCCCCTGGCGGTTCCGCACCGGCAGGACTTTCTGCATGATGGGGGCGCCGTTCGCGACGGCAGAGCGCTGTGTCCGCAGTCCGAAGCGCCCCTGCAGGACCCGGAAGACCAGCGGCTGTTGCGCCGGCCCTACCCATAGGCCGGCGAGCGGTTCCGCATAGACCGGCGACACCGAGTGCGGGCGCGAATGGGACACGACCACCGCCTTCTCCGGCGTCAGCAAACAGTACAACAGCACATCGGAGCGGTTGACATCGGCCAGGATGGCCATGCTCGCCTCGACGCGCTGTAACTGCTCGATATCGGAATCGTTGAGACCCTTGCACTGGTAGACGACTTCGTCCACGGGTTATCGCCACACCGCACCGGTTTATGTGTTCTTTTCCTGGACGCGATATAAAGAATGGTCGACCCCTTCCGTGGCGTCGACCATCATCGCGTGCGACTATCAGGCATTGAGTGATACGGCGCTCACTCAGCTATTATTATAGCACGCCGCGCCAATGTATGCAAATCCCGCGAAAACGCCCGGGGCGGTTGTCAGATAACTCTCCGCCGGGGTCAGCCGCCGGCCGGGAACCGCAGGCGCTCCGCCAGGTCATCGCCCCGGCGCACAACCGTGCACAAGATGCCGCTGGACTGCAGTGCGGCCTGCACCGGTGCGATGGAAGGCGCCGGCGCGAAGCTTTCCCCGGCGATGAGCACCGCCGCCAGGCGCACACCCCGCATGCCTACCGCCTGGGCCACCCGCACCCATTCCACGTCGAAGGCCGGCGTGATGACGATCAACCCCGTGCCGCGGTGCAGATGCCGCGCTTCCGCCTCCAGCACCAGCGAGATAGGCACGGTGCCGCGCGCTTCCAGCACCGCCAGCGCCTCCAGCAGTTTGACGAGCTGGCGCGGGCCGCGGTCCGCCGGCATCACCTCCCGTTTCTGCCCGTACGCCACCAGCCCCACCGCGCGTCCCATGGAGAGGAGCTGTTTGGCCAGCGAGGCGGCGGCGCTGACCGCATATTCCGCTGTGCTGGGAGGCAGGGGCGGAGTGCGGTGCTCCCCCCACAATACCGCCGGCCCGCTCCGGTCCATTTCCTCCGCCCAGGGCGCGCTGACATGCATGTGCTGTTCCAGGTCCAAATACAGCCAGATGTCGGTGACCGGCTCCAGCTCGAACTCTTTGGAGATGAGCCGGCCGACGCGCGCCGTGCTCTTCCAGTGAATGCGGTTGAAGCTGTCGCCGTGCACGTATTCGCGCACGCCGGCGACCTGGTCGGTGACGTGCTGGGTGCGCCGGCGCATAGCGGTGCCGCCCGAAAGCTCGCCAAAGGGGAGTTGAAGGCCCGGCAGGTCCACCGTGTAGGGATAGACGATCAGCTCCCCCTCGCCAGCCAGCCGGCGGGACAGGAAGAAGAAGCCAAAGGGATCCCCGCTGTGCAGGCTCAAGGGACCTAAGCGAAAGCGCCCGCGGTGTCCGCAGTAGGTGCGCACCGCCCAGATATAGCGCTGGCGCGGCCCCAGGCCGCTGATGACGCGGCCGGCGCGATGCCCGGGTAGCGTGGAATGATCGCGCACCTCCAGCCAGCGCTTGGGGAACCAGCCGCGGTTGACGAGGGTGAACTCCTCGTCGAAATGCTTGCCGACCTGGGAACGGTGGGTGCGGCTGAGCCGCGCCACCTGCACCCCGATCAGGTCATTGAGGGTCAGGAGCAGGGAGAGGACCAGGATGAATGCCAGGGCATAACTGACGTGATACAGCAGGCGCCAGCTCGTGATCATGGCCCATATCACGGCCGCGACCAGGAGTCCCAGCGCCACCCAGCCCTGCTTCAACACATCCCCGCTCCTGAAACGCGCAATCGGCGTTTATGCAGGCCTCAGCGCCCGCGCGATGCCCTCCGCCCAGGCCATGATGGCCGCCCAGTCGCGGAAATCGCCGGCCGGCGCCTTGATGCCCTTGATGATCAGCCGCTCCGGCAGGCTGAGCTTCTGCATATCAATGGCGCCGTGAAAGACGGCGATATCGCGGACCTTGATGCGCTCCGCCGCGGGCCGCAGGGCATCCGGGATGCGCCAACCGTTGAGCAGTTGCACCGGGTCTCCCGGGCCGGTTGGGCCGCTGGAGAAGAGCCATACCGGCCGCTCCGCCAGGGCGTCCGCCTCCGAGGTCAGCAGTTTGGCGGCCTCTTTGCGCCAACTGCCGGCGTACACCGCACTGCCCAGCACCACGGCCTCGTAGGAGGAGATACCCCGCACTTTGTCCGCGGAGAGGACATCCACCGTGAACCCGGCGGCCCCCAGCACCTCACCGATGCGGCCGGCGATCTCCGCCGTCGCACCGTACTTGCTCCCATACGCCACCAACACCTTGTCGGACACGGTTTTTTTCCTTTCATGGGGCAGGGATTGTCCCTGCCAGGCTCACGATTTTTCCTCCCCACCCCCGTTGGGGACGGTGACCAGCCGCCGGCGCCCCATGGCCCCGGCCAGCACGATGCCGGCCGCGTTCAGCAGGTTGAACTTCAGCAGGCCCACCGGCAGGTTCAGCTCGGTCTTCTCGCAAACGGTAGACAGGTTGGCGGTATCCACCTGGGGCTTGAGCGCGTTCAACAGCAGTTGGCGGCGCGTGGGGTCGGTGATCTGGAGGATATCGTCAATCTGGGCCATCAGCC
The DNA here is from genome assembly GCA_028275445.1 of Anaerolineae bacterium. GTDB lineage: Bacteria > Chloroflexota > Anaerolineae > JACIWP01 > JACIWP01 > JACIWP01. The sequence goes on from JAPWUQ010000095.1 coordinate 4,069, forward strand.
GGCGGGCGCGCTGAATCCTGCGCTCCGTAGCGTCGGCCACGGCCGGGTCAATCAGGCCGTACTGCTTTTTCAGCCGGTTCAGGCGGAAGCCGGCCTCATACGTCGCATCGGCGATCTGGTGCCGGTCCATCCAGATCGTCTCGTAATTGAGCACGTATTTCCAGCTCGGCGCCAGCAGGGCCTGGCGGTGCTCCTCAAGGGAGCGGAAGAGGATGGTGTAACCGTATTCCTCCGGGCGCTCGAAGACCTCGCTCCCCGGGTCAACGAAGGGCGCCAGCGGGGATATAAACGGGAACAGGCGCTTATCGGTGCCGGCGTCAAAGCGCTCCATCAAGTGCCCGCAGTAGGCGACCGTGTCCATCACGGACTGGAAGTCCTGTTTCGGCAGGCCGATCATGAAGAAGACGTCCAGGCGCTTACAGCCGGCCTCCAAGACGTAGGCCATGGTCTCTTCCATGGCGGCGGTGGTGTAGGGCCGGCCAAAGGCCCGCCGCACCTCATCATCATGGGACTCCGGCGAGATTTCCATGGTGAAGTTGGGGAAGGTGCGGGCCAGCTTCTGGATGTACTCGCGGTCGGCCGCGTCGAACAGCTCCAGAATCACCGGGCCGGGATCCACTCCCACCAGCCGCAGGAACTCCTCGGCGTAGTCCATGCCGGGCTGGCGCAGGTCCCCGAGGATAAAGATGGGGCCGCGCGAGAAGCGGCGGATGTTGCGCAGGTCCTCGGCCAACTGCGCCGGCGAGCGGAAGGCCGGCCGGGAGCGGTTGTGAATGCGGCGGAAGGCGGAGACGGAGCCGCCGCAGGTGCGGCAGTTGTGCGTACAGCCGCGCACGGTCAGGGCGGCGGTAATGGGATACGTCAGCCAGTCCTTGAAGGGCACAAAGTTCGCCAGGTCGGCGTAGCGCGCCACGGCCCGCACCACGTAGGTATAGTCAATGATGACATGGTCCAGGTCCGAGGGGCTGTAGGTGATGGGGTTGACGCGCACCTGGCCGGCGGAGTCGGTCCAGGTGAGGTTCGGCACCTGGGAGAGGCTCTCGTCGTCGAGCTTGCCGGCGCGGATCAGCTCCATGAGCTGGGCCAGGGGCTCCTCGGTGGAGTCCCCCCGCAGTACGAAGTCCACCTCCGGCCGCTGGACCAGCTCCTCATGGAAGTACGAGGAGGAGAAGCCGCCGAAGATGACCGGGGTATAGGGATGGTGGCGTTTGACCAGCCGGGCGACCTCGATGGCGCCGTGGGCATGCGGCATCCAGTGCAGGTCAATGCCGAAAGCGAGGGGGTTCAGCCGGCGGATGAGCTTCTCGGGGTCGAAGCGCCGGCTCTTCAACATGCGCACCGCCAGATTCACGATGCGCACGCGGAACCCGCGGCGTTCCAGATAATCCGCCAGGGTGGTGAAGCCGATAGGGTACATCTCGAACACGGGAGTGGAGGGCACCAGGTCGCTGATCGGCCCATATAGGATGGACTCCCGCCGGAAATCATACACGCTGGGGGCGTGTAAGAACACGAAATCTGCATTGGCCACAGGGTAACCTCTCCTGCAACGAGATATGTATGCGCCCTGCTGGGCGACTGATGTCTAGACGCCGGCCGGCCGGGGCGCTACCCGCGTGCCCGGCACCGGCACGGAATCGAGTATTTCCTGGATGATGGTCTCCTGGTCCACGTTCTTCAGCCTGGCCGAGGGGCTGAGGATCAGCCGGTGGGCCAAGGTCGGGACGGCCAGGGCCTTGATATCATCGGGTATCACGAAATCGCGTCCCATGGTGGCGGCCAGGGCGCGCGCGGTCTTGTACAGCGCCAGACTGCCGCGCGGGCTGGCACCGAGATAGACGTCGGGATGCCGGCGCGTCTCCCCCACGAGATGCACGATGTACTCCTTCATCAGGTCCGAGACGTACACATGCTTGACATGCTCCTGCGCGGCCATCAGCTCGTCCAGCGCAATCACCTGCTCCAGATGGCGGATGGGGTGATCGTACCGCTGGGCGTCCAGGATGGCGATCTCCTGCTCCTCCGCCGGATAGCCCAGGCTGACGCGCATCATGAAACGGTCCACCTGCGCCTCGGGCAGTGGGAATGTCCCCTCGTATTCGATGGGGTTCTGCGTGGCGAACACCAGGAAGGGGGATTCCAGGGCGTAGGTGACCCCATCCACGGTGATCTGCCGCTCTTCCATCGCCTCCAGCAGGGCGGACTGCGTCTTGGGCGTGGCGCGGTTGATCTCGTCCGCCAGGACGATGTTGGCCATGACCGGCCCAGGACGGAACTCGAACTCGCGCGTCTTCTGATTGAAGACCGAGACGCCGGTGATATCGCTGGGCAGCATGTCGGGCGTGAACTGGATACGCCGAAAACTGCATCCGATAGATTTGGCGATGGCGCGCGCCAGCATGGTCTTGCCGACCCCGGGCACATCCTCGATCAGGACATGGCCTTCGGTCAACAGGGCCAGGATGATGAGGTGAATGACCTGGCGCTTGCCGATGATGACCTTTTCGACGTTATCGATAATTTTCTGGGCCGCGGCCTCTGCCGTGTTCATGCGGTTATCCTCTCCCTGCCGGCTCCCACACCGATGTATTATAAATCCAACTATCTTGCTCGACAATTTCGACAGTTGTCACCCGTCCCCTGCGCTAAAAGCATTCCGCCGGCCTTGCGGCCGGCGGAACGAACAGCGGTTCCCATCGAAACCCCTTTTATCCGACCTTGGCGCCGCAGTTACTGCAGAACTTGGCGCCCGGCGGCAGGGGAGCGCCGCACTGACTGCAGAACCTTGTCCCTTCCAGCTTCTGCCCGCAGTTACTGCAGAATTTCGCGCCGGCGGGATTGGGGGTGCCGCAGTTGGGGCAGGGGAAGGTGCCGGCCGCCGCGGCTGTGCCAGGCGCTTGTTTCTGCTGCTGCATGGAGCTCATCAGCGTCTGGGCAATGGCCGCGCCCATGCCCAGGCCGGCGCCAATGCCCACACCCGACGCTTCGCCGCCGCCCGGCTGCGCGGCCATGTCGCGCAGGCTCTCCGCCATGTCCATCTTCAGCAGGCTGTCCATATCGCCCACCGCCCGCATGCCGGCGCCCCGGTCGATCATCTTCTGCACCTCTTCGGGCAGACTGATGGACTCGACGAAGAAGGATTTCAGGGCCAGGCCCAGGCCGGCAAACTCGTCCGCCAGCTTGGCCTTGACGCCGGCGGACAGCTCGGTGAACAACCGCGGCAGGTCCAATATGGTCTTGGACGTCTCCCCGAGCATATCGGTCAGCCAGGAGAGGATCATCCCCCGCAGGTAATCCTCGATCTGCGAGGTCTGATACATCCCCATGGTGCCGACGATCTTGTTGACGAAGAGCTGTGGGTCGGCCACCTGCATGCTGTAGCGGCCATAGGCCCGCAGGCGCACGATGCCCAGTTCCGAATCGCGCAGGGTGATGGGCTCTTTGGTGCCCCATTTCATGTCGAGGAACTCTCGCAAGTTGACGAAGTAGACCTCGGCCTTGAAGGGGGTCTCCCCGCCGAACGGCGCACCGATAAGCTTCACCAGCAGGGGGATGTTGGCGGTGGTCAGGGTATGCCGGCCAGGGCCAAACACGTCCAGCGCCTTGCCGTCGCGGAAGAAGACCGCCGCCTGGCTCTCCCGCACGATGAGCTGGGAACCCAACCGGAAATCCCCAGAGCCTTGTTCGGGGATGCGGTGAACAATTTCCTGGCCGGTGGGGTCAAAATACTCGATCACATCAAAAATGCGTGCCATTCGAATTCCTCCTTAATCCTGTGACAGGCGGTCTTATGTTACTGCTCCGCCGGCGCTTCCTCGTCCGCTTCCGTGACTTCACCAACAGCAGTGATGGCCTCTTTCCGCTTCTCGAACTGCTCGGCCAGGGCGGTGATCACCTTGATCAGCTTCTGGATGCCGGCGCCGATGCCCGTGCCGGCCTCAATGTCCTGCCCCACCGCATCAATGGCCTCCGCGACCTTGGGCAACTGCTCCAGCAGTTTGGCGTCGAAGGCGTAGATGGCATCCAACTGCTTTTCCTTGACCTTGACGGCGTCAAAGAACCCGCTGTAGCCATAGGTGGCGGTCTTGATGCGGTCCACCAGGTTCTCCAGCTTCTTGATGGCGCGCCCCAGGTCATCGGTGAATTCAATGAGGCCGGAGTCCACCAGTTGGAGCTGAAGCTCGTTCAGCCGGCGAAGCTGGACCGCAAGCTCATCAGCCAGTTTGCCGCGCAGGAGCTTATCCGCCTCGCGGCGCCACTCCTTTTCCTTGTACCCTTTGAAGCCAGGCAGGCTGGCCGCAAACTTCTCCAGCCCTCCCTTGGCCCCCTCAATGACCTCCCGAAAATCCATGACAGCACTCCTTTCTTTGTGTGCTCATTCGGACAGGAAAATCTCGGTCCCGCAGAACGGACAGCGGCTGACCCCCTTGCCGGCCAGCTCAATCTCGCCCCCACAGTTCGGACACTTGTTGGTCTTCAGCAGGGAAGCATCCCTCGAGTACAACACCCCTTCCTTCCAATTGATGTAGCCGCTGAAAAGGCCCTTGCCCACCAGGTCGTAGATCCAGGCCTTGACCTTTTCCCGGTCTGCCCCCAGTTCCAGGATCAGTTCGGACAGGCTGACCTTGCCCTGGGTGCTGACCATCTCCAGGATGCGGCGTTCCTTGCGGATATCGGCAAGCTGAGCGGCCTCCTGCCGGCCGCGCACCACCAGGTACACGCCGCCGCCAATCAGCGGCAAGACCACGATCAGCCCCAGGCCGAACCCCAACACCGCACCGCCCAGCGTCAGCTCGGACTGGATGATGCCGGCGGCCATGAAGCCCAGGATGACCAACCCCAGGACTGCCCCGACGGCGATGAGAATCACGCCGACAGTGGTGCTGTTGACATTCATGCCACGCTCCTTTCATGAATCATCGCACATCGGATGACATCAACCGAAGCCGCCGCCACCACCACCGCCTCCGCCTCCACCACCGCCGCCTCCACCGCTGAAGCCGCCGCCACCGCCGAAACTGCGGCCCGAACTGTGCGGCGCGCTGGAGAGGGTGGAGGATGCGGAGTTCAGCATGGAGAAGAGGCCACTGCTCATGGACGAGAGAGAATGGAACATGCCGGAGCTGAGCGAGTCAAGGGAAGGCGTTCCCCCCGATCGCGCGCTGGCCGGCCCCGATATGCCTCCCCCGCCCGGCACCGCGCCTCCCGAAGACCCGGAAGACACGGGCCGTAGGGTATCTCCCATGTAGGGACGCGAAGGGATGTACCAGGGGGGCGCCGGCGCCTCCACTGCCGCGAACTTGTCGATCCAGGACTTCTCCAGCCCAAAGGCGATGGCGTAGGGGAGATATTTGTCAAAGAGGTCGGCGGCCTCCTTGATCTTCTCATACTTCTCGATGTTCTCCAGGTAGCGCTTGAAGGCCTTCCAGCGGGCGTATTCCTCGCTCCCCTTCTCCGTGCGCGCCGGCATGAAGCGCGACACCACGATCAGTGCCACGGAGAGTATACCCAACGCAATAGGTATACAAGGGAAGGAGGCCACATATTGGGCCAGGAAGGGCGTGACGAAAATACCCACTAGCGCCGAGATGACCACGCCGGCGATGCCCAGGCCGGCGAACAAGCCGCGCACGCTCTCGGGGTCGCGGCTGTACAGCCCCTGCCTGACCAGCTCCTTGTACAGGCCCTTCTGGATGGTGGGGATATGGGTGTAGAATTTTTCCTTCAGCTCGGAAAGCCGGCGCTCCTGCTTCTTGCCAAACAACCCTTTGATGAGCGCTTTCTCGTACTCGAGCAGTCCCTCCGGCGATTTCAGCAGGCGGTAGCGGAAATCTTTCTTCTTGCCAATGCCCAGCAAGCCCGGCTCCTCGATCTCTTCAATGCTGATGATGCCGCGCCGCGCCAGGTCAACGATCGTTGCCACGACGTCTGCCATATCGGCGCGCTCATCCAGCAGGGTGCCGGCCAGCCCCGGCGGCAGGTCCGACGGCGGCTCGTTGATATACTCCGCCACGAGCTCCACCGGTTTGTCCCGGCCTTTCGTGAACCACAGCAGATACAACCCCACACCCCCGCCGACCAGCAGTAACAGGCTGAACACCCCCACGAGCAAGTTGATGAGGGGCGCCCAGCGCTCCTCGTACTCGATACGGCGGTCGTCGGCCGCCTGCCAGGAGGGCTTCTGTGCGGATACGATCCCATGCGGGAACTGCACCCGCACCTCCAGGCCCATGTACGCCGGTATTTCCCGCGTGGCGGTGAACACCACGGTCTGTGGGTCTTTCAGCTCCCAGACGGCGTCGCTCCCGTAAGAGGCCACCAC
>JAPWUQ010000096.1 GCA_028275445.1 Anaerolineae bacterium
GTCATCAAGCTCTACGACACCCTGATTGACTATCCCATTCACCACGTGCTGGTGCGGCATGAGCAGGCCGCCGCGCATGCCGCCGACGGCTATGCCCGCGCCTCCGGCAAGGTGGGCGTCTGCATCGCCACCTCCGGCCCCGGCGCCACCAACCTGGTGACCGGCATCGCCACGGCATATATGGACTCCTCCCCCATCGTGGCCATCACCGGCCAGGTCCCCACCAACCTGCTGGGGCGGGATGCCTTTCAGGAGGTGGACATCACCGGCATCACCATGCCCATCACCAAGCACAGCTATCTGGTGACCGATGTGCGGGAACTGCCGCATGTGATGAAAGAGGCGTTCTACATCGCCCGCTCCGGCCGGCCCGGCCCCGTGCTCATTGATATCCCCAAGGATGTGCAGGCCGCCGAGACCGAGTTCAACTATCCTGACGAGATCAAACTGCCGGGCTATGAGCCGCCGCTGGAGGGGGATGAGAACCTGATCCAAAAAATGGCGGACATGATCAATGCCGCCGAGCGGCCGCTCATCCTGGCCGGCCACGGCGTCATCCTCTCCGAAGCCGAGGACGAACTGCTCGCCCTGGCCGAGCGGGGCAACTTCCCGGTGGCCACCACCCTGCTGGGCATCAGCGCCATCCCGGAGACCCACCGCCTGGCCCTGGGAATGGTCGGCATGCACGGCCATAAGTATGCCAACCAGGCCATTCAGCGCTGTGACCTGCTGATCGTGTTGGGCGCCCGCTTCTCTGACCGCGTCACCGGCAAGGTGGCGACCTTTGCACCCAATGCCAAGATCATCCATGTGGATATTGACCCGGCGGAGATCGGCAAGAATGTGGAGCCGGACCTGGCCATCGTGGGGGATGTGAAGCGGGTCCTGCGGGCATTGATCCCGCTGGTCCAGCCGCGGCTGTGCGTGGAATGGATCACGGACCTGCTCCGCAGTAAACAGCAGTATCAGGACCCGCAGGCCTTCCAACCCAAGAACGGCCGGCTCACTTCCCCCATGGTCATCCGCGAGATATGGCGCGCCACCGGCGGCCAGGCCATCATGGTCAGCGATGTGGGCCAGAACCAGATGTGGGAGGCGCAGTACTACTTCCATGACCGCCGGCGCGGCCTGATCACCTCCGGCGGCCTGGGCACCATGGGCTTTGCCCTGCCGGCGGCCATGGGCGTGCAGGCGGCGCACCCCGACGCCGTCGTCTGGGCCACCGTGGGCGACGGCGGCTTCCAGATGACCATCCAGGAGCTGGCCACCATCGTGCAGGAGAAATATCCCATCAAAATCGCCATCCTCAACAACGGCTATCTCGGCATGGTGCGCCAGTGGCAGCAGTTCTTCTTCGAGCGCCGCTACGCCTTCACACCCATCAGCGGTCCCGACTATCTAAAGCTGGCCGAGGCCTACGGCATCCCTGCCAAGCGGGTGACAGACCCGGCGGACCTGCGCAGTTCGGTGGAGGAAGCCCTGCGCATCCCTGGCCCGGTGGTTCTGGAGTTCTTGGTGGAGCGCGAGGACAACGTGTACCCGATGGTGCCGGCCGGCGCCAGCATCTCGGAGATGATCGAGCGCCATATGGTGGAGGAGGGTGCGTGATGAAGACCACCAAGACCATCATCGCCTGGATGGAGGACAAGCCGGGCGTGCTGGCGCGGGTGGCCAGCATGATCCGCCGGCGCAACTACAACGTCGTCAGCCTGGCGGTCGCCCCTACGGAGACGCCGGCCATCTCCCGCATGACCGCCGTCCTGGAATGCGATGCCAGCCAGGAAAAGCTGGTCGGCATGCAACTGCGCAAGCTGGTCAACGTCACCAACGTCGTCACGGACCTGACCCCCGACAAGGCCATCTTCCGCGAGCTGGCCCTCATCAAGGTCAACGCCGATGCCTCCAAGCGCTCGGAGGTCATCCATCTGGCCGAGGTGTTCCGCGGCCAGGTGGTGGATGTCGGGCCGCAGACCCTGACCATCGAGGCCACCGGCACCCAGGACAAGATCGACAGCCTGATTGAACTGTTACAGCCCTTCGGCGTGCGGGAAGTGGCGCGCACCGGCCCGGTAGCCATGCTGCGCGGCGCCGCCAACGGGCGGGGCATCTCTGGCAACGGCCGTAAGGCAGAAGGGTAAGCCTTTCCATATCTCATCAAACCCATCAAATCGCAGGAAGGAGAAAGAACGATGGCCAAGATGTATTACGACAAGGATGCGGATCTTAACCTGCTCAAGGGCAAGAAGATCGCCATCATCGGGTTCGGAAGCCAGGGACATGCCCACGCCCTGAACCTGCACGACAGCGGCTGTGACGTGATTGTGGGCCTGTACAAGGGTTCGCGCTCCTGGTCCAAGGCGGAGGAGGCCGGCCTCAAGGTCATGACGCCGGCGGAAGCCACCGCGGCCTCCGACATCGTCATGATCCTCGTGCAGGACAACGTTCAGAAAGAGCTGTACGAGAAAGAGATCGGCCCCAACCTGCGCGCCGGCAACATGCTCATGTTCGCCCACGGCTTCAACATCCGCTACAGCCAGATCATCCCGCCGCACGATGTGGACGTGACCATGGTGGCGCCCAAGAGCCCCGGCCACCGCATGCGCGAGGTCTTCACCCAGGGCGGCGGCGTGCCCGGCCTGCTGGCGGTCTATCAGGATGCCACCGGCCATGCCAAGGAACTGGCCCTGGCGTATGCCCGCGGCATCGGCTGTACCCGCGCCGGCGTCATCGAAACCACCTTCGAGGAAGAGACCGAGACCGACCTCTTTGGCGAGCAGGCGGTGCTGTGCGGCGGTGTGACGGCGCTCATCAAAGCCGGCTTTGAGACCCTGGTGGAAGCCGGCTATCAGCCCGAGATCGCCTACTTCGAGTGCCTGCATGAGCTGAAGCTCATCGTGGACCTGATCCAGCAGGGCGGCCTGAGCTACATGCGCTACTCCATCAGCGACACGGCGGAGCACGGGGATTACTACGCCGGCCCACGCATCATCACCGAGGAAACGCGCGCCGAGATGCGCCGGCTCCTGAAAGCCATCCAGGACGGCTCCTATGCCCGCGAGTGGATCCTGGAGAACCAGGCCGGCCGGCCTTTCTTCAACTCCATGCGCAAGCAGGAGAAGAACCACCTGATCGAGCGCGTGGGGCGCGAACTGCGCCGCATGATGCCCTGGCTCGACCCGAAGGAGGTCCCCCCGACCTGGTGAGGGTCGGTGGGCCTCCCCCATTTCGCACACATCATCCAGGCACGAACGGAAAGGAAGGGATACACCATGGCGTTCCGGTCCGACTATATCTGGTTCAACGGCGAATTCGTCCCCTGGGACGAGGCCAAGGTGCACGTGGGGGTGCACGCGCTCCACTATGGTACCAGCGTGTTCGAGGGCATCCGCGCCTACAAGACCGTGAAGGGCACGGCGGTCTTCTGTCTGGCACAGCATGTGCGCCGGCTCTTCAACTCCGCCAAGGTCCTGCGCATGCCCATCCCCTACACCGAAGAGCAGATCGCGCAGGCCATCCTGGACACGGTGGCGAAGAACCGCCATGAGGCGTGCTACATCCGGCCGCTGGTCTTCCGCGGCATGGAGCGTCTGGGGGTGGACGGCCGGGCCTGCCCGGTGGAGGTGGTCATCATGACCTGGGAATGGGGCGCCTACCTGGGTCCGGAGGCGCTGGAGCAGGGCGTGGACGCCGGCGTGAGCTCCTGGCGCCGCATGGCCCCCGGCACCCTGGCGGCCAACTGCAAGATCGGCGGCCAGTACGTCAACTCCCAGTTTGTCACCATGGAGGCCAAGGACCGCGGCTTTGCCGAGGGCATCGCGCTGGACATCAACGGCTACGTCTCCGAGGGGAGCGGCGAGAACATCTTCCTGGTCTACAACAGCACCATCCAGACGCCGTCACTGGCCGCCTCCATCCTCGAGGGCATCACCCGCCAATGCGTCATCACCCTGGCCCGCGACATGGGCTACACCGTCGAGGAGGCCATGATCCCGCGGGAGCGGCTTTACGTGGCCGATGAGGCCTTCTTCACCGGCACAGCGGCCGAGATCACGCCCATCCGCTCCATTGACGGCATCCCGGTGGGGAGCGGCCGGCGCGGCCCCATCACCGCCAAACTGCAGGAGCGCTTTTTCGCCATCACATCTGGTAAGGAGGAGGATCGTTGGGGATGGCTCACCTACGTCCCCAAAACGTGAGGGAATAATGCCGAAAAGACGGCTTGAAAAGGAGGTAGGAGCATGACGGAACGTATCATGATTTTTGACACCACTCTGCGAGACGGCGAGCAATCGCCGGGCGCGGCCATGGGCGTCGCCGAAAAGCTGGAAGTGGCCAAGATGCTGGAGCAGTTGGGGGTGGATATCATCGAGGCCGGCTTCCCCATTTCGTCGCCCGGGGATTTCCAGGCGGTGCAGACCATCGCCAAGGAGATCAAGAACTGCGTCATCTGCGCGCTGACCCGTGCCCGCACCGAGGACATTGATGTCGCCGCCGCCGCCCTCGCCAAGGCACAGCGGCCGCGCATTCACACCGGCCTGGGCGTCTCCGACATTCACCTGAAGTACAAGCTCCACATGAGCCGCGAGGAGGCGCTGGAGGCCGGCGTGCGCGCTGTGAAGTACGCCAAGCGCTTCGTCGAGGACGTGCAGTATTACGTGGAGGATGCCGGCCGCGCCGACCCCGAATACCTGTTCCAGGTGCTGGAAGCGGTCATTGATGCCGGCGCCACGGTGGTCAACATCCCCGACACCACCGGCTACACCACGCCCGAGGAGTGGGGCGGCCTCATCCGCGCCATCCGCGAGCGGGTGCCCAACATTGACAAGGCCACCATCTCGGTGCACTGCCACAATGACCTGGGCATGGCGACGGCCAACACGCTGGCTGGCATCCGCAACGGCGCCCGCCAGGTGGAGGTCACGGTCAACGGCATCGGCGAGCGCGCCGGCAACGCCTCGCTGGAAGAGGTCGTCATGGCCATCCACACCCGGCGCGACCTCTTCGACTTCACCACCGGCATCAACACGAAGCTGATTTACCCCATCAGCCGGCTGGTGAGCGATCTGACCGGCTTCGTCATCCCGCCCAACAAGGCCATCGTGGGGAGCAACGCCTTCGCCCACTCCTCCGGCATCCACCAGGACGGCATGCTGAAGCACCGCAGTACGTATGAGATCATCAACCCGGAGGACATCGGCGTGCCGGTGTCCGAGATTGTGCTGTCGGCCCGTTCTGGCCGGCATGCCCTCCGCCACCGCCTGCAGGAGCTGGGCTACACCCTCAGCGAGCAAGAGTTCGAGCGCGTCTATCAGCGCTTCCTCGAAGTGGCGGACAAGAAACCGGTGGTGGATGACCGCGACCTGGAGGCCATCGTCTCCGGCGAGACCTGGCCCTTCATGTTCGAGACCTACGAGCTGACCCGCCTGCAGGTGGTCTGCGGCACCAACGTCATGCCCACCGCCACCGTCTGCCTGCAAAGCGTGGACGGCAAGGAGATCTGCCATACGGCCACCGGCGTCGGCCCCATCGACGCCACCTACAAGGCCATTGATGCCATCGTCGGCGAGAAGGTCGAGCTGGTGGAGTTCACCGTGCAGGCCATCACCGAGGGCATTGACGCTATGGGCAAGGTGACCACCCGCATCAAGGCCGAACTGCCGGTCAACGGCGGCGACGAGAAGGTCACCCGCTACTTCATGGGGCGGGGAGCGGACCTGGACATTGTGACGGCCAGCGCCAAGGCCTATCTCTTCGCCCTGAACCGCATGCTGGCGGCCAAACAGCAGACCCGCAACGCCCGCAAGGAGGCCGCCGAGCAGATCAAGCAGACGCTGGACCAGATGCAGGCCACCCACGGCAGTGCCCATGTCAACGATTACTGGGGCATCGGAGTCATGCGGGAGGAGGAGCTGAAATAGGCTATGGGCATGACACTCGCTGAAGCTATCCTCGCCGCCCATGTGGGTGCCCCGGTGCATCCTGGCCAGTTGATCGACGTCCCGGTCGATCTGGTGCTGGCCAACGACATCACAGCACCGATCGCCATCCGGGAATTCGAGAAAATCGGGGTGGGAAAGGTGTTTGACCGGGACAAGGTGGTCCTGGTCCCCGATCATTTCACCCCCAATAAGGATATCCCCTCCGCGGAGCAGTGCCAGCAGGTGCGGCTCTTTGCCCGCCGGCAGGAGCTGACCCATTACTTCGAGGTCGGCCGGCTGGGTATCGAGCATGTCCTGCTCCCCGAGCAGGGCCTGGTGGTGCCGGGCGACGTGGTGGTGGGGGCGGACTCCCACACCTGCACCTACGGCGCGCTGGGCGCCTTCGCCACCGGCATGGGATCCACCGACATCGCCGTGGCCATGGCCACCGGCCGCATCTGGATGAAGGTACCGCCCACCTTCCGCTTCATCTATCGCGGGGAGCGCCGGCCCTGGGTCGGCGGGAAGGACCTCATCCTCTACACCATCGGCAAAATCGGTGTGGACGGCGCCCGTTATATGGCGATGGAATTCACCGGCCCAGCTATCGAGTCCCTGCCCATGGATGACCGCTTCACCATGAGCAACATGGCCATCGAGGCCGGCGGCAAGGCCGGCCTCATCGCCGTGGACGACGTCACGCGCGCCTATCTGGCGGAGCATGCCCGCCGGCCGTACCGCGAGTTTCGCTCTGACCCCGACGCGGTCTTCGCCGAAACGCTGGAGATTGACGTCAGCGAAATCGAACCGCAGGTCGCCTTCCCGCATCTGCCCAGCAACACCCGGCCCATCAGCCAGGTGGGGAACATCCCCATTGACCAGGTGGTCATCGGGAGCTGTACCAACGGGCGCATCGGGGATATGCGCCTGGCGGCGGAAATCCTGCGCGGCCGCTCCGTCCACCCGAACGTCCGCTGTATCGTCATCCCCGGCTCGCAGGAGGTGATGCGGCAGATGATCCGCGAGGGGCTGGCGGAGGTCTTCCTGGACGCCGGCGCGGCCATCAGCACCCCAACCTGCGGGCCGTGCCTGGGTGGGCATATGGGCATCCTGGCCGCCGGCGAACGCTGTGTCTCCACCACCAACCGCAACTTCATCGGGCGCATGGGCCACCGCACCAGCGAGGTCTACCTGGCCGGCCCGGCGGTCGCCGCCGCCAGCGCGGTGCTGGGGCGCATCGCCGGCCCCGATGAACTGCCGGCACCCTGGGCATAAGAGGAGGTCGAGGTCATCATGAAACTCACCGGAAAGGCCTGGGTATTTGGCGACAACATCGACACCGACGTCATCATCCCGGCGCGCCGGCTGAACATGTCCACCGCAGAGGAGCTGGCCAAATATGTGATGGAAGACCTGGACCCCAGCCTGGCGGGGAAGATCGAGCCCGGGGATATCTTTGTGGCCGGCAAGAACTTCGGATGCGGTTCGTCGCGCGAGCACGCGCCGCTGGCTTTGAAGGGCGCCGGCGTGGCCTGCGTCATCGCCGAGAGCTTCGCCCGCATCTTTTACCGCAATGCCATCAACATCGGGCTTCCCATCCTGGAATCGCCTGAGGCGGCGCGCCGCATCCGCCAGGGGGATCGGGTCACGGTGGACCTGAGCACCGGCATCATTACCGACGAGACGACCGGCGAGCAGTTCCAGTCGGAGCCGTATCCGGAATTCATCCTGCAGATCATCCGGGCCGGCGGCCTCATCGCCAAGACCCGCCAGGACCTGCTGGGAGGTGCCGCATGAAAGCCCACATCGTGCTCCTGCCGGGCGACGGTATTGGCCCGGAGGTCGTGGCGGAGGGCGTCAAGGTCCTCAAAGCGGTGGCGCAGGAACGCGGCATGGAACTGCATCTGCAGGAGGAACTGCTGGGCGCCTGCGCCATTGACCGCACCGGCAGTCCTCTCCCGCCGGCCACGCTGGAAGCGGTCTCCCAGTGCGACGCTGTGCTGATGGGCGCGGTGGGCCATCCTAAATACGATGACCCGAAACTGCCGGTGCGGCCGGAACAGGGCCTTTTGGGACTGCGCAAAGCCATGGGGGTGTTTGCCAACCTGCGGCCCGTGGCGGTCATGCCGGCCCTGCTCCACGCCTCCACGCTGAAGCCCGAGGTACTGCAGGGCACCGACCTGATCGTGGTGCGCGAGCTGACCGGCGGCATCTACTTCGGCCAGCCCAAAGAGCGCGGGGTGAAGGACGGCCAGCGCTGGGCGGTGGATACCATGCACTACTGGGAGCATGAGGTGCGCCGGGTGGCCCATGTGGCCTTCCGCCTGGCGCGCCAGCGACGCAAGAAGCTGACCTCGGTGGACAAGGCCAATGTGCTGGAATGCTCCCGCATGTGGCGCGAGGTGGTCAACGAGGTGGCGCAAGAGTATCCCGATGTGACGCTGGAGCACATGCTGGTGGATGCCTGTGCCATGGCGCTGATCCGCACCCCGACCAGCTTCGACGTGGTGCTGACGGAGAACATGTTCGGCGACATCCTGACCGACGAGGCCGCCATGCTCGCCGGCTCCATCGGCATGCTCCCCTCAGCCTCGCTGGGGGAGGGCCGGCGCGGCCTGTATGAGCCGATCCACGGATCGGCCCCGACCATCGCCGGCAAGAACATCGCCAACCCGCTGGGCACCATCCTCAGCGTGGCCATGCTCCTGCGCCATTCGCTGGACATGGAAGAGGAGGCACGGGCGGTGGAAGAGGCCGTATCAGCGGTGCTAGCGGCCGGCTACCGCACCGCTGATATCGCCGAACCGGGATGCACCACCGTCGGCACCAGCCAGATGGGCGATCTGGTGGTCCAGCACCTCAAGCTGTGATGCCCTGGTGACTTGCGATAAATAAACAGCGGGCCTGCTCTTTGGCACAGGCCCGCTGTTTTTATATGCGTGCGAGAGCTTACTCGAAGAGCACCCGCGGCTGCTGGAGCAGATGCTGTTTGTCGCGAGCGCTGAAGGGAATGGCATCGAGGGTGAGCGGCTTGACGCCGGCCGGCAGTTCCCAGGGCATGGTCCATTCGGGCCGTGCATGCTCCACGATTTGCCAGGCCGCCTCGCTGGGCACGACGGTCAGCAGGCGCGCCGCCTGCGCCGGGAAGCGGGCGATGAAGCGCAGTTCGTCGGGGAGGAGCGGGAGCTGGTTGTGCGCGTTGGCGAGCTGGACCAGCTCCAGGATGGTGCGGGCTTCCTCCTCGCTCTCGAACTCGATGCCCAGCTCGCTGTAGACGTGGCGCAGGCCGGCGATCCCGCCGAACTCACCCGTGGTGATGATGCGCCCGCGCGGCCGCAGTTCGAATTCGGGCCGGCCCAGCGCGGTGAAGTCGAACAGCTCGTAGTTGTGGCGGTCTTTCAGCGCGCCGTCGGCATGGATGCCGGATTCATGGGCGAAGGCGTTGGCGCCGACGCCGGGCTGATTGATGGGGATTTTCTGGCCGGTGCTGTAGGCCACATAGCGGCAGAGGGTCCAGGCCCAGCGCAAGTCCACCGGCCGGCCCAGCGGGAGCTGGTCACGCAGGTCGCGGGCATATTCGATGGCCAGGAGCACGGAGACCAGGTCCGCGTTGCCGGCGCGCTCGCCCATGCCGTTGACCGTGGTGTTGATCCAGGCGTCCTGGCCGGCCTCGATGACCGCCACCGCGCCGGCGAGGGAATTGGCCACCGCTAGGCCGAGGTCGTTATGACAGTGCAGTTCGATGGGCATCTGGGCTTTCTCGGCCAGGGCGCGCACCCGCGGGGCGATGGAGGCCGGCGTATCGTAGCCCAGGGTGTCGCAGTAGCGGAGCCGGCAGGCGCCGGCGGCCTTCACCGCCTGGGCGAATTCAATGAGGAAGCCCAGGTCGGAGCGGGAGGAATCTTCCGCGCTGACGATAATGGAGCGGGCGCCATGCTCGATGGCGGCGCGCACGGCATCCACCGTGATGTCGATGACCTGCTCGGGCGTGTATTTGCCCTTGAACTTATGCTGCATCATCTGCGGCGAGGTGCTCATGGAGAGGTCAAAGTCGCGCAGGCCGGTCTGCAGGGAAAAGATGGCGTCCTGGCGCTGGGCTCTCAACCAGCCGGAGATGACCATGTCGCCCATGACGCCCATGGCGTGAAGCTCCAGGTTGGCGGCGATGTAGTTATGCTCGTGCCGCACGAACGGGAAGCTCATCTCGGATTGATGGATGCCCATCTGCCCCAGATAGATGTTCACCATGGTCTTCTGGAGCTTGGAAAGGGTGATGCGGGCGGTCTGTACGCCATCGCGGTTGGTGGTGTCCAGCAGATACACTGATGCCATTGTCATGCCTCCTGTGCGAAAAGGTTTGGGATAGTGCGAGAAACCGACCTCGCCGGCATCAGCTCTTCGTCGAGCGGAAGCGTCCTTAAGAGGGT
>JAPWUQ010000097.1 GCA_028275445.1 Anaerolineae bacterium
GTGGCCGGCGGCGCGCTCGGCTCTGCCTTTATCCCCACCTTCGCCGGCCTGCTGGCCCAGGAGCGCCGGCGCGACGCCTGGCGTCTGGCCAGCGCCATCATCAACCTGCTCATGCTGTTGCTGACCGTGCTTTCGTTCCTTGCCAGCCTGCTGGCCGGCCCGCTGGTGCGGCATATCATTGCCCCCGGTTTCACCCCCGCACAGCAGGCGCTGACCGCCCATCTGATGCGGCTGATGCTGCTCACGCCCATCATCTTTGGCGTCAGCGGGGTGCTGATGGGCGTCCTGAACTCGCACCAGCATTTCCTGACGCCGGCCCTGGCGCCATCATTGTACAACTTTGCCATCATCGCCGGCGCGCTCTGGCTGTCGCCCTCTCTCGGGGTGGAGGGGCTGGCCATTGGGGTGGTGGTCGGCGCGCTCCTGCACCTGCTGGTACAGATGCCGGCGCTGTGCCGGCTGGACGGGTTCTATGCGCCCATCCTGGGCCTGCGGGATGCGAACGTGCGCGAGGTCGGCCGGCTGATGCTCCCCCGCACCATCGGCCTGGCGGCCGTGCAGGTCAACTTCCTGGTCAACACCATCTTGGCCTCGCGCCTGCCGGCCGGCTCCCTCTCGGCGCTGAACTACGCCTGGCTCATCATGCTCCTGCCCCAGGGCATTTTCGCCCAGGCAGTGGCTACCGCCGCTTTCCCGACCTTCTCGGCGCAGGCGGCACGGGGGGAAATGTCCGCTTTCCGCTCCACCGTCAGCGCCACCCTGCGGGCGACGCTGTACCTCTCGGTGCCGGCCAGCGTGGGGCTTATCCTCCTGCGCCGGCCGCTGGTGCAGGTCCTGCTCCAGCGCGGCGCCTTTGACGCCCACAGCACTGCCTGGGTCGCCAGCGCGCTGGCATTCTACGCCATCGGGCTGGTCGGGCATTCCGCGGTGGAGATTCTCTCGCGCGCCTTTTACGCCCTGCATGACACCCTGCGGCCGGTGTTGGTGGGCCTGGGGGCGATGGGGCTGAATGTCATCCTGAGCCTGCTATTGGGCCGGCCGACAGAGGCCGGCGGCATGGGCCACACCGGCCTGGCACTGGCGAACTCTACGGCTACCCTGCTGGAGATGATTGTGCTGATGGTGTTGTTGGCGCGGCGCGCCGGCGGCCTGCCGTGGAGAGAGATGAGCGCCTCCCTGGGCCGCATCACGCTTTCCGCCGGCGCCATGGGTATAGTGCTGTGGAGCTTCCTGTACTATCTTGGGGAGAGCAGTGCCTGGCTGACCGCCCTGGGCGGCATCACCATCGGCGCGCTGATGTACCTGCTGGCCTCCCTGCTGGTGCGGGCGCCGGAGCCGCTCGGCATCTGGCACATGGTATCCCGCCGGCCGGCGTAACCCTTACGGCAGGAGCTTCGCATCCGCCGGCATCCCCGGTTTCAATATGCCCTCCGCATTGTCCAGCGCGATTTTCACGGCAAAGACCATATTGACGCGCTCTTCCTTCGTCTGCACACTGCGCGGGGTGAACTCCGCCTGTGAGGCGATATAGGTCACCCGGCCGGGGAAAACGCGATCAGGATAGGCATCCACCCGCACCTCCGCCGGCTGTCCCAGGTACACGCGTCCCAGGTCGGCCTCCGGCACGTAAATGGTCAGGTGCACGTGGGCCAGGTCCGAGATGGTCATCAGGGCGGCGCCGGCGGTCGCGCTCTCCCCATCGTGGATCATGACCGAGGAAATGAGGCCGGCGATGGGCGCCCGCAGGGTCAGCTTGTCGCGCTGGACCTCCAGCGCCTCGACGGCGCGCTGTGCCAGCTCGACTTTGCGCCGGGCCAGCGCCACCTCTTCCGCGCGCGGGCCGGCGGTCAGCAGTGCCAGCTCCGCCCGACGCACCTCCACCTCGGCCTCGGCCAGCTTATAGCCCCACTCCGCCTGATGGACGCTCGCGTCGAGGGAGGCCGGCTGGGCGCGTATCTGCTGGAGCACCGCCAGCGTCTGCCGCGTGCCGGCCAGCGCAAGCTCAGCCTGCTGGACCGCCAGGCGAGCCGCCTCGACCTGCCGGCGCAGGATTTCCTGGGTCGTCTTCTCGATATCCGAGCCGCCCCCTTTCGACGCCTCATAGCGGGCTTCCGCCTCCGAGAGGCGGGCGCGCGCCGCGTCCAGGCGCGCCTCGGCCAGGGCCACCTCATTCTGCGCGGCGTGGATCTGCGCGTCCAGCTCCTGAGGGTCCTCCCGCAGTCGCCGGGCATCCTCCCAGGCCTGCTTGGCGCCGGCGGCTTTCGCCTCCGCCTGCGCCAGCTCCGCCCGGGCCCGTTCCACCTGATGCGGCCGGGCGCCGGCCAGAAGCTGTTCCAGCTCCGCCTGGGCCTTCTCCACCTCCGCCTGGGCCTGCCCGATCTGGGCGCGGATGAGCGCGTCGTCCAGCGCGATCAGCACTTCCCCCTGCTCCACGGTTTGCCCCTGCCGGCCGTACACCGCCACCACCCGGCCGCCAATTTCGCTGGCAATGGTCACCTGCTCCGCCTCAATGGTGCCGGAGGCCTCGAACGCGGCGCTGTTTTCCCGGCGAGAACCCATGAACGATAGGACGCCCGCCTGCTGGGCCGGCCAAGAAAGACAGCCGGCGGCGGTCAGCAGGATGAGCAGTGTCATGAGCATGGTGCGGCGGGGTCTGGACATCAGCGCACCTCCTCAACGAAAATCCAGGCATCGGCCGGCATGCCCGGCTTCAGGGCGTGGTCAGGATTGGGAATCTCGATCTCCACGGCGAAGACCAGGCTGACCCGTTCCTCCTTCGTCTGGACGCTCTTTGGGGTGAACTCGGCCTCATCGGCGACCCGGCTGACGCGCCCCTCGAACTGCCGGCCGGGATAGGCGTCCACCTCCACCCGCACCCGCTGGCCGGGCTTCACCCGGCCGATCTGCGGCTCCGGCACATAAACGGTAAGGGTCACCTCATCCAGGTTTGCGATGCGCAGGATGCGGGCGCCCGGCGCAATCACCTCCCCCAGGCCCACACTGCGCTCGGTGACCAGGCCGGCCGTCGGCGCCCGCAGGGTCATCTTCTCCCGCTGGGTCTGCAGGAGCTTCAGCGCCGCCTGGGCCTTGCTCAGCTCCGCCTGGGCAACGGCGATATCTTCCGGGCGCGAGCCGGCTTTCAGGTCTTCGACGGCGCGGCGCGCCGCTTCCTCCGCCGCCAGGGCCTGCTGATAATTGGCCTCCGCGGCATGCACCTGCGCTTCCAGCGTGAGGGGGTTTTCCTTCTGGTGCTGGAGGTCCGCCAGGGTCCGCAGGGCGGCCTCCCTGGCGCGTTTGGCCTCTTCCAGCGCGGCATAGGCCTGCCAGGTGCGCTGGCTCGCCAGGTTCCACTGCTCGCGCGCCTGCTCCAGGGTCTGGGGCGGCGCCGGCACCTTCACGGGCGTCGGACCGCCCGGCCCCGGCACGACGACCTCCACACCCCCTTCCAGGCTTTTCACCAGGCGCTCGTACATGGCCTGCTCCAGGTCCGCGGCCTGGGCCAGCAGGCCGGCGATCTGCACCTGAAGCTCCGCCGCGGAAGCCTTGGTGCGGGCGCCGGCGAGCTGGACATCCACATCGCGCGGCGCCGTCAGGACGGCCTGCGCGTCCTGCCAGGCCTGATAGGCGGCCTGCACCGCCAGCTCCGCCTGGTGGTGGTACGCCTCGGCCTTGGCGATCAGCTCCGGCTGGAAAGGCGCCTGGGCCAGCGCGACGCCGGCCTCGGCCAGCGCTACCGCGGCCTCGGCTTTGCGAATCTCGGCATCTATCAGGGCGGTATCCAGCTCCACCACCACCTGATCCTGGCTCACCTCGTCCCCTTCATCAACATGGACAGCCGCCACCCGTCCGCCGACCTCGCTGGAGACGCCGACCAAGGTGGCCTCGATACTGCCCGACGCGAAGATGTAAGGGCCGGCCGCCGGCGTGGGCGCCAGCCCCAGGCGGACAGAAATTTCGGAACGCGCCGCCGGCGTCCGCCAAAGGTATATGCCGGCGACCAGCACCAGCACCGCCAGAACTGCGCCGATGATGATGCGAGGGGTGCGCTTCATAGCTGACCTCCGATCCCCGGGTTCCGGTCAGCGGCTTTCGCCTGCTCCCCGACCCGGGCGATGAAGACATCCTCCAGAGAGGGTGGGATATGATTGACCGCATAGACGCGCACGCCGGCGTTCTCCAGCATCTCCCGAACCTCGCCCGCACGGGCGCCGGCGTCCGGGCCGATAGCATGCACCAGTGTGCCGTACAGCGCCACCTCATTAAATGCGCCGCTGGCCCGCAGAAGCTTCACAGCCTCATCCGGCGCCTCGCTGTCAATCTCCAGCACCTGGCCGGGCATCTGGCGCTTGATCTCCTCCGGCGTGCCCTGCGCGATGATGCGCCCGCGGTAAATGAACGCCAGGCGGTGGCAGTGCTCCGCCTCATCCATGTAATGGGTGGTGACCAAGATGGTGGTGCCGGCGTCGGCCAGCTCGTACAGCAGGTCCCAGAAGGCGCGGCGGGAGATGGGGTCCACGCCGGCGGTCGGCTCGTCGAGGAACAGCATCTCCGGCTCGTGCAGGATGGCCGCGCCCAGCGCCAGCCGCTGTTTCCATCCGCCGGAAAGGTTGCGGGTCAGCTCGCGCTCGCGCCCTTTCAGGCCGGCCATCTCCAACACGAACTCCTTCCGCTGTCGGAGCCGCTCCCCGCGCACGCCGTAGGTGCGGCCGAAGAAGTCGAGGTTCTCGGAGACGGTCAGGTCATAATAGAGGCTGAAGCGCTGGGACATATAGCCGATGCGCTGGCGAATCTCCTCGGTCTGCCGGCGAATGTCGAAGCCCAGCACGGTAGCTTCGCCGGCGGTCGGCCGCAGTAGCCCTAACAGCATGCGGATAGTGGTCGTCTTGCCGGAGCCGTTGGGCCCCAGGAAGCCGAATATTTCCCCGCGGCGGATGGTGAAGTGGACATTGTCCACCGCCGTGAAATCGCCGAACTTTTTTACCAGACCGCGCACGTCCACCGCCAGTTCATCCGCCATGGCCTTCTGCTCCCGATGCCGTAGTTTCAGCCTGGAGGCGGGCGTTCTGCCGGCGGATCAGGCTGATGAACGCCTCCTCCATGCGCGCCCGCGTGCGGCGCATGGAGAGCACGGGGATGCCGGCCTCTTCCAAACGGGCGGCGATGGCCGGCATGCGCTCCTCGGCATTGTCCACGATGAGATGAAGCATCTCCCCGTAGGTCTGTACCTCCACGACGCCCGGCGCATCCTGCAGGAGCAGGCGTGCCTGCCGGAAGGCGCCCACCTGCAGTTCGATCACCTCACCCTCGATCATCTGGCGGATGCGCGCCGGCGTGTCGCACACCATCAGCCGGCCCTGGTACATCAGGCCGACGCGGGTACAGCGCTCCGCCTCGTCCATATACGGCGTGGTGACGACCAGGGTAACGCCGGCGAGGTGTAGTTCCGTCAGGATCTGCCAGAATTCGCGGCGCGAGACCGGGTCCACACCGGTGGTGGGCTCGTCCAGCAGAAGGATGGGCGGTTGATGCAGGAGCGCACAGGCCAGGGCCAGCTTCTGCTTCATGCCGCCGGAGAGGTAGGCGGCGCGCCGGCCGGTGAACTCCTCCAGGCCGGCGAAGCGCAGTAACCGCTCGATGCGCTGGGAACGCTCCGGCTCCCGCACGTCGAAGATATCAGCGAAGAAGAGCAGGTTTTCCATGACGGTCAGGTCGCCGTACAGGGAGAACTGCTGGGGCATATAGCCGATTTGACGCTTGAGGGCCTCCGCCTGACGCACGGTATCACAGCCGGCGACGCGCGCCGACCCTTCGCTCGGGCGCATCAGCCCGCATAGCAGGCGCAGGGTGGTGGTTTTGCCGGCGCTGTCCGGGCCGAGCAGGCCGAAGATTTCCCCGCGGTAGATGGTCAGGTCCAGATGGTCCACCGCTACCACCCTGCGGAAGCGCCTGGTTAACCCTCGAGCCTCGATGACCACATCGGACATAGCGGACTGCCTCCCGCTCATTCCAGCCGTTTGCGGAAACGCATTGCGGCCGCGCCCATGATGAACACACCGAAGATGAGGAGCGGGATCACATGCGGAATCAGCAGGTTCAGGCCCACGCCCTTCAGGATAATCCCGCGCATGATGACCAGCATATAGCGCAGTGGGATGAGGTAGCTGATCCCCTGCAGGGCCGGCGGCATGGCCTCGATCGGGAAGAAAAAGCCGGCTAAGAAGATGGACGGCAGCAGGGTCAGCCAGACCAACAGCATCGCCTCCTGCTGGGTGTTGGCCACGCTGGAGATAAAAATGCCGATTCCCAGCGAGCTCAGCAGAAAGACGAACGACAGTCCAAGGAGAAGGCCGATGCTCCCGTGCACCGGCACTTTGAACCACAATGTGCCGATGGCCAGCACCTCCAGCATGTCGAAAAAGGCCACGGCCACATAGGGCAGGACCTTGCCGACGATAAGCTCCGCCGGCCGGATGGGGGTGACCATCAACTGCTCCACCGTGCCCTGCTCGCGCTCCCGCACCACCGCCAGCGCGGTCAGCATGGTGGTGAGCAGGTACATGATCATGGCCATCAGGCCCGGGATCATGAAGTTCACGCTCTTCATCTCCGGGTTGTACCAAACGCGTGGGCGCACCTCCAGGGCCATCAGCTCCTCCGGCGAGATGCCCAGCCGGCGCTCCATCAGGCGCAGGCTGTAGGCCTGCCCAACCTGCTGGGAGGCGGCGAAGACGGCGTTGGCGACATTGGGGTCAGAGCCGTCAATGACAAAGGCTACCTGCGCCTTCTCGCCGGCCAGGATGCGGCGGCCGTAACCGGCCGGCACCAGCACGCCGGCGCGCACGTCCCCGCGGTCCATCATCTCCGCCAGCTCCTGTTCGCTCTCGACATACCGCACCAGGCTGAAATAGCCAGAGGCCTCATAGGAGCGCAGGAGCTCTCGGCTCTCCGGCGAACGGTCGCCGTCCAGGACGGCGGTGCGGATATGCTCCACATCGGTGGTGGCGGCATAGCCCAGCAGGAAGAGTTGGACGATGGGGATCAGGAACATGACCACCATGGTCCGCCAGTCCCGGACGATATGGCGTACCTCTTTCCAGGCAATGGTGGCCATACGCCTCATAGGTCCCTCACCTCACTGGCCGGCGGCACTTTGCCGTCATGCGCCTGCCCGGGGCCATGCTGTTTTATCATATCCGGCGGGGCCGGCCTGTCAAATAAGAGGCCTCGAAAAAGTACAGCAGGCAAATCCAGAAGCCCCATCCCCGATCCTGCTCCAGCGCCGGCATACCTTGTTCAAAGCTTTTCCCAGACCGCCGTACCGCGTTTGACGGCCGGCGGTATTTGGTTATAATTTGCATGTATCATGAAAGCACGCGAGTTCTCCGAGCTAACTGTCCTACCGGCGCATGGCCCACGGCGGTTAGCCGCAGTAGACCGACGAGGTCTCAAGGGTGATGGCGGAAACGCCCTCGCCTCCCGTGCTTGGAAAGGAGAACGGTCCATGCAACTGTATCCCGTCCGATCGGCTCGCCGGCATACTTCCCCTGGCCCGCGAGCGGTTATTTTCCCCCGATGCCGCCGGCTGTTTTCCCCAGGCCCCGCCCGGCCAGAGGAGGGTCTATGCCCTGCCTGGATTCGCTAGCGCGTCCCATCAGTTACCTCCGCATCTCGGTCACCGACCGGTGCAACCTGCGCTGTATCTACTGCATGCCGGCGGAGGGCATCCCGCACAAGTTCTCCCATGATGAGATACTGCGCTACGAGGAGATCGCGCGGGTGGTGGAGGCGGCCGCCGGCCTGGGCATCAGCAAAATCCGCCTGACCGGCGGAGAGCCGCTGGTGCGCCTGGGCATCGCCGAGCTGGTGCGCATGATCGCGGCCGTGCCGGGCATTGATGACATCTCTATGACCACCAACGGCATCCTGCTGTCCCGACACGCACAGGAGCTGAAGGCCGCCGGCCTGCATCGGGTCAACGTCAGCCTGGACACCCTTCAGCCGGCGCGCTTCCGACACATCACGCGATTGGGCGAGCTGGAGGACGTGCTGGCCGGCATCGAGGCCGCGGAGCAGGCCGGCCTGCATCCCATCAAGATCAATACCGTGGTCATGCGGGGCCTGAACGATGACGAAGTTTCCGACTTCGCCCGGCTGACGCTGGCGCGGCCCTGGCATATCCGCTTCATCGAGGTCATGCCGGTGGGGGAAACCGCCGGCCTGGCCAAAGGGGGCTTCGTGCCGGTGGCGGAAATCCGCGCCCGCATCGAGGCGGAGGTGGGGCTATTGGAGCCGTCCGACGGCGCAGGGCGGGGCGCCGGGCCGGCGCGCTACTATCGGCTCCCGGACGCACCCGGCACCATCGGCTTCATCTCCGCGGTCAGCGAGCACTTCTGCTTCCACTGCAACCGCCTGCGCCTGACCGCCGACGGCAAACTGCGGCCCTGCCTGCTCTCTGACCTGGAGGTTGATATCCGCGCTGCCCTGCGCCGCGGCGCCGGCCTGGAGGAACTGCAGGACATCCTCCGCCAGGCCATCGAACAAAAGCCGGCCGGCCACCATCTGGCCGAGGATATCACCGCCACCGGCCGGCTGATGTCGCAGATCGGGGGGTGAGGCGCGGGCCGGGGGCCAATGACCATGGACCACGGACCACATAGGGCGGCCGGCGCGGCAGTACGCCTGGGATGACCCATAT
Organism: Anaerolineae bacterium; assembly: GCA_028275445.1. GTDB lineage: Bacteria > Chloroflexota > Anaerolineae > JACIWP01 > JACIWP01 > JACIWP01. The sequence goes on from JAPWUQ010000097.1 coordinate 8,696, forward strand.
GGGCGCGCAGGGCGGCGCATGCGCCGCTCTACATACAGTGAAAAACCCGAATATGTACGAGGGAGACCATGAACGATACGCCAACCGACGCCGAAAATCCATCCCTGACCCATGTGGATGCACAGGGGCAGGTGCGCATGGTGGACGTCACCGCCAAACCGGACACCGAGCGCGTGGCGGTGGCGCGCGGGCGCGTCTATATGCGCGCCGAGACCCTGCGCCTGATACAGGCCGGCCAGGTGAAGAAAGGGGATGTGCTGACCACAGCCCGCATCGCCGGCATCATGGCCGCCAAGCACACCGGCACCCTCATCCCCATGTGCCACCCGCTCCTGCTCACCCATGTGGCCGTGGAGCTGACGCCGGGGCCGACGGACCAGGAGCCGGCCTATATTGATATCGAGGCGGCGGTGCGCACCACCGGCAAGACCGGCGTGGAAATGGAAGCGCTGACCGCCGTGTCGGTGGCGGCGCTGACCATTTACGACATGGCGAAGGCCGTGGATCGCGGCATGCGCATCACCGATATCCGGCTGGTGCGCAAGGCCGGCGGCAAAAGCGGGGAAATCATCCTGGAGGAATAAATATGCGCGTGCGTCTGCGTCTCTTCGCATCACTGCGCGACGCGGCCGGCATCGAGGCCGTCGAATTGGAACTGCCCGACGATATCACCGTCGGGGAAGCGCTAGATCAGCTCTGCGCCCTGTATCCCGCCTTGGGCCGCTGGCGGGAGCATATCATGTTGGCGCGCAACCGCCGCTATGTGACCATAGAGGACCGGCTGGCGGACGGCGATGAGATCGCCCTCTTCCCGCCGGTGAGCGGAGGATGAGCCATGTGCGGCGCCGGCAAGAAGCGTTTCGAGATCGTCACATCGCCGATCGACGTCAATGACGTCGTGGGGCGGGTCATGGCGCCGGCGTACGGGGCGGTCACGGCCTTCATCGGCGTGGTGCGGGAGAACAGCCGCGGCCGGCAGATCCGCTACCTGGAGTACGAGGCCTATCCCGAGATGGCCGAGGAGATGCTGGAGCAGATCGGGCGGGAGATCCGGGAGCGCTGGCCGGCCATCGAGGATGTCAGCATCGTGCACCGCGTCGGCCATCAGGAGCCGGGGGAGATCAGCGTGGTGATTGCCGTGGCCGCCGGCCATCGGGCCGACACCTTCGATGCGGCCCGTTATGCCATCGACCGCATCAAAGAGATCGTCCCCATCTGGAAGAAGGAGGTGGCGGTCGACGGCGAGTGGTGGGTGGAGGGGCCGGCACACCCGCAGACATGAAGAAAGGGGCCGCTGGGAAATCCCAGCGGCCCCGTGCTGTGAAGCGTTAGTTGCAGTGCCCTGGGCATGCACAAGAAAGGAGCTACAGCCTCTACCCCTGTTCCTCTTCTCCGCCGGCGGAGAAAGGGATCGGAGACGGGCTTCTGAGCCTGGCGTACCAGCCATGCCTGTTCAACGCTTTCTTCCCTGAAGCTTGAATTTCCCTGTGAAATATGATATCATGGCCTCTGCATGCGGGAACGCGGGGTATGGGTCGGGCCGGTTGGCCCCTGGACGAAATTCCCAACAGGACAGGCACAGGACAATATGCGCGCG
>JAPWUQ010000098.1 GCA_028275445.1 Anaerolineae bacterium
CAGGATGTCCTCTGCCCGTTCCAGAGCTATATCCACCCCCGCCGGCGCGCCTTCCCGCGGCACGCTGTCCCTCATTACCATGGCGAACAGGCATGGGGGGCCGGCGTACTGCCGGCGGTAGTTCTCGATCATCTGCAGGTCATCGCCGGTATCGCCCATGTACAAAGCCCGGCGCGGCTGGAGGGCTTCCAGCGCCATATGCAGGGCGCGCGGGTCGGGTTTGCGCACGTGGTCGGCGGTGACGATGCCGGCAAACGCCTTCTCGTCCCATCCCAGCGTCTCCAGGGCAACCCCCAGCTCGATATGGTCGCGCCCGGTGATGATGCCGAAGCGCTGGATGCCGGCGGCCTTCAGCCGCTGGAGAAAGTCGGCCGGCACCAGGGCACGTTCCTGCCGCACGAACCCCGGCCCGTGATAATACAATGCCCGCAGGCCCATCTTTTCTGACAGCAGGTCCTCTCCCCAGAAATATTCCAGGCAGATCTGGCGCACCTGCTCGAAGTCGAGCGGAATATGCGGGAAATAGTGTGCCCGCACCCAGTCCATGCCGCGGCCGGCGCTCTCTCGGGCAATGGCCGGCAGGTCCGGACGCGCCTCGCCCGGCCAGGCCAGCAGGATGCCGGCCAGTGTGTAGCTGAGCACCCAATCGTCGTTAAAGCCGCCGGCGGCCTTGAAGGCGCGGATATCCTGATCTTCGACCTGGCTGAGGCCTTCCGGCCGGCAGTGCATGTGATGCACGACATGACGCACAACCGCTTTGATGGTGGCGGAGTAGCTGGCGGAATCGTCGATGAGCACCCCGTCCACGTCGAAGATGACAGTGTCACACCGCAGGGGCAGATCCAGTCCTTGGCGTGTCCAGTTCACGGCAGGAATCCACTCACTGGAAAGTGAGAAAAAGTATATACCATTCTTTGTTTTCGTCAAGTGCCGCCTGTCTGGTATATACCAGGTACCACGCGAAAGGGAAACAGAAGACCCGCGGGGGATGGCCCCGCGGGTCGGGACTTTTCCCCTTACATCATGCTGAGGGCGATGCGCACCACGTTGTCCACGGTGAAGCCGAATTTTTCTGCCAGGACCTCCGCCGGCGCCGAGGCGCCGAAGCGGCCGTCTATGGTCAGGGTGCGGCCGGCCTCGCCGATATATTTGCACCAGCCCTGCGAGGTGCCGGCCTCGATGGCCAGGCGGCGGCGCACGGCCGGCGGAAGCACCGCATCGCGATACTCCTGCGGCTGGGCGTCAAAAAGCTCCCAGCTCGGCATGCTGACCACGCGCGCCGCGATGCCCTTTTCGAGCAGTGCCTTCTGGGCGCCGAGCGCCAAGTGCACCTCGGAGCCAGTGGCGATGAGGATCATGTCCAGGGAAGGTGTGGGCGGGTCGGAAAGCACATAGGCGCCGCGCGGCAGGCCCTCGGCGCAGTGCTGTTGGGTTTGCGGCAGGATGGGCAGGTTCTGCCGAGAAAGGATGAGCGCGGTTGGGCCTTCCCGCCGCTGGAGGGCGACCTTCCAGGCGATGACCGTTTCGTTGGCATCGGCCGGCCGGATGACCACCAGATGGGGGATGGCGCGCAGGGCGGCCAGATGCTCGATGGGCTGATGGGTGGGGCCGTCCTCGCCCAGGAAGATGCTGTCATGGGTGAAGACGTAGACCACCGGCAGTTCCATCAGGGACGCCAGGCGGATGGCCGGCCGCATGTAGTCGGAGAAGACCAGGAAGGTGCCGCCGTACGGGATGGGGCCTTTGTGCAGGGCCAGACCGTTGAGGATGGCGCCCATGGCGTGCTCGCGCACTCCAAAGCGCAGGTTGCGGCCGTGGTAACTGCCGGGCTGGAAGTCGCCGGCACCCTTGAGGTAGGTTTTGTTGGAGGGCGCCAGGTCCGCCGAGCCGCCCATCAGGGTGGGGAGGTAGGGCGCGATGGCATTCAGCACCACGCCGGAGCTGTTGCGGGTCGCTTCCTTACCCTCCGAGCGCAGGGGCGGCAGATGCTCTTCCCATCCCGCCGGCAGTTGATTGTTCCACAGGGTTTGCAGAAGCTCTGCCTCTTTCGGGTACTCCCGGGCATAGGCGGCAAAGCGCTCCTCCCATGCCTGGCGTTCTGCCGTCCAGCGCCGGCGGAAGTCCGCAAAGAGCGCATAGACCTCTTCCGGGACATAGAATTCCTTGTCCGCCGGCCAGCCCAGGTTCTGCTTAGTGAGGATCACCTCCTCCTTGCCCAATGGGGCGCCGTGCGCCTCGGGGTTGTTCTGCAGGTTGGGACTGCCGTAGGCCAGGATGGTCTTGCAGATAATGATGCTGGGGGCATCTGCGCGCTGTTGGGCCTCGCGGATGGCCTGGGCGATGGCCGGCCGGTCGAACCCATCCACGTGCTGGACATGCCAGCCGTATGCCCGGAAGCGCATGCCGACATCCTCGGTAAAGGTGATGTCCGTCTTGCCCTCAATGCTGATATCGTTGTCGTCGTAGAGCACGATGAGCTTGCCCAGCTTGAGATGGCCGGCCAGCGAGGCGGCTTCACTGGAGATTCCTTCCATCAAGTCGCCGTCGCTGGCGATGACGTACGTGTAGTGGTTGATAATTTCATGCCCGGGACGGTTGAACGTGGCGGCCAGGAAGCGCTCAGCGATGGCCATGCCGACCGCGGTGCTGATGCCCTGGCCGAGGGGGCCGGTCGTGACTTCAATGCCGGGCGCGGCGCCGTATTCCGGGTGTCCGGGCGCCTTGCTCCCCCACTGGCGGAAGGACATCAGGTCTTCCAGCGTCATGTCGTAGCCGGCCAGGTGCAGGAGGGCGTAGAGCAGCATGGCGCCGTGGCCGGCGGAGAGGACGAAGCGGTCCCGATCTGGCCAGTCGGGATGGGTCGGGTCGTGCCGCAGGAAGTCCGCCCACAGGGTGTAGGCCATGTCCGCCGCGCCCATGGGCATGCCGGGGTGGCCGGAGTTGGCGCGCTGTACCGCATCGATGGAAAGCATGCGGATGGTGTTGACCGCCAGGTCATCGAGGGCCGATGTACGCATCATGCTTCACCGCCTTTCTGGCAAATGGGTATGGCAAGGATATCGCCGGCATTATACCACAGGGGGAGTGAAAGCGGGAAAAATGCCGGCGGATGGTTGCGGGAGCCGGCCGCTGTGGTATACTTTTTTGAGAGACAGCGGCAGAAGGTACAGCCAGGGAGGTAGGGCAAATGCGGTTCGATCCGAAGGGCTTGCCGGTGCTGATCGCCGTGGTATTGGTGATATTGAACTTCGTGGTGCAGTTTTTCCCCGCCCTGGGTGTCCTGGCCACCAGCGACCTGCTCCTGCATGTGGGGGTGATCATTGGTCTGCTGGGCATCATTGTCGGAGATGCGATCTCATGAACAGGGACGTGGCCGGCTACAGTAAGAGCGAGACCCACCTCTATATGGTCATCTTCCACGTCAATGACGACCTGGCGTTCTTCAACGCCGCGCTGAAGATGGCGCGCCGGCGGCCGCCTGGCATCCGCCTCCGCCACTGGTTCATGAGCGCCGATGGCCTCACGAGCTATGCCATTTGGGAAGCGGCAGAACCGCACTTTCTGATGGGCATCCTGGATGTGGAATTTGACCAGGTGGCGGAGTATGATCTGAGCGAGGTGCATCTGCTGTGGGGGGAGTAAAGGTCTTGCGCACGAAAGGAGGATGGGCATGTCTGCCATGCGCCGGCTTCTGCATGTGCTGATAACTGCCGGATGGATACTCATCCTTGCCGGCTGTGCCCGCACAACGCCCTCCGCGCCCGCCGCGCCGGCGGTATCCCTTTCCCTTACCAGCCCGGCCTTCGCGCACGGCCAGCCTATTCCAGCCCGCTTCACTTGCGACGGCGAGGATGTCTCCCCGCCGCTGAATTGGGGCGAACCGCCGGCCGGCACGCGCAGTTTCGTCCTGATCATGGATGATCCTGATGCGCCGGCCGGCACCTGGACGCATTGGGTGCTTTTCAATATCCCGGCGGGTGTGCGTTCCCTCGAGGAGGCGGTGCCGGCGCTGGAGACCCTTACCAGCGGCGCCCGACATGGCAAGAACAGTTGGGGCAAGCTGGGGTACGGCGGACCGTGTCCGCCGGCCGGCACCCACCGCTACTTCTTCCGGCTCTATGCCCTGGATATTTCCCTCGACCTGGCGCCTGGCGCCGCCAAAAAGGATGTGCAGTCGGCCATGCAGGGGCACATCCTGGCGCAGGGGGAATTGATGGGCACCTACGCGCGGCGCTGACGAGGGACACGGTGAGGGTTTTCGTTACCGGTGCGACGGGCTTCATCGGCCGGCATGTCATCGCCCGCCTGCGCCACACCCCGCATGAGATGACCTGCCTGGTGCGGCCAGGGAGCCGGCTGGAATATCTGCAGAGCGCCGGGGCGCGCCTTGTATTCGGCGATATCCTCGACCGGGAAGCTGTGCTGGCCGGCATGCAGGGCCACGACGCGGTGGTGCATCTGGCGGCGCTGTATTCTTTCTGGGAGCGCCGGCCGCGCCGCTACTATGATGTCAATGTCGAAGGCACGCGCCGTGTGATGGAGTGCGCCCTGCAGGCCGGCGTGTCCAAAGTCGTCCTGGTCAGCACTTCCTTAGTATACGGCGTACCGCCGGAGCGTCCATTCCGGGAGGATACGCCGGCCGGCAGGCGTTTGCTGAGCGCCTATGCCCGCAGTAAATATGCCGGCGAGTGCATTGCCTGGGAGCTTCAGCGTATTGCGGGGCTTCCTCTCGTCGTCCTGTATCCGGGCGGTGTGCTCGGTCCGGGGGATGTGAAGGCCAGCGGTCAGTATGTGCGTCAGTTGGTGCAACGGGAACTGCCGGCGCGCGTCTTTGAGGACAGCGTCATCACTTGGGTGCATGTGCGGGATGTGGCGGAGGCGATCTTCCTGGCGCTGGAGAAGCCGGATACCATCGGCGAGCGGTATCTGCTGGGCAAGGAGCGCCTCTCATGGGGAGAGTTCAACCGCATGGTGAGCGAGATGGCCGGCGTGCCCCTGCCTCGTCTGGTCATGCCCACCCCATTGGTGCTGGCCGCCTCTCTCCTGGCGACCGCCTGGGCCTATCTCAGCGGCCGGCCGCCCATTTGGCAGTTGGCGTGGGATTCCATCCGCACCATTCACGCCGGCCTGGAGTTTGATGGTTCGAAGGCAGAGCGCGAGCTGGGACTGCGCTATACCCCTATCCGCGAGGCACTGGCGGAGATGATCGCGGGGATCGTCGGCGAGAGCAGGTAGCGATTTGACCCGAACCTTCAGGAGCGCAGTATGAGACTCACCGTGGCGCAGTTGAACCCCATCGTTGGGGATGTGGCCGGCAATGTGGAACGGATTCGGCAGACTCTGCTGGATACTCGCTCGGACCATCCCGACTTGGTCGTGTTTCCGGAACTGTTCCTCTCCGGATATCCCCCGCGTGATCTGCTGGAATACCCCTGGTTCCTGCGCCGCATCGAGGAGGGGATCGAAGAGGTCCGGCGCATCTCTCGCGCGTATCCGGAGACAGGCATTATCGTCGGAGCGCCGCTGAGGACAGGGCAGGCGGTGGGCGCCGGCATCTACAACGCCGCCGTGTTGTTCTTCCGCGGCGATGTCCTCCTGCGTCAGGCCAAATCGCTCCTGCCGACGTATGATGTGTTCGACGAGGCGCGCTACTTTGACGCCGGCAGTGGGCCGCAGGTGTGTCCTTTCATGGGCGAGACCCTGGGCGTGTCCGTGTGTGAGGATGCCTGGAATGATCCGGAACTATGGCCTCTTCAGCGCATGTATCCCTTCGACCCCATTGCCATTCAGGCTCATAAAGGCGCGACGCTGTTCATCAACATCTCCGCGTCCCCGTTTTATGTGGGGAAGGAGGAAATTCGCTTTCGGCTTATCAGCGGGCATGCCCAAAAGCACGGGGTTCCGTTCGTGTATGTCAATCAGGTGGGGGGCAACGACGAGCTGATCTTCGACGGCCGCAGTCTGGCGCTGGACCGGCAGGGCAACCCTCTCTGGGTGGGGCCGGCATTTGAAGAGACGATTGCCACGATTGACACAGAGGCCGCCGGCCATCCCAAGGGCTATGAGCCGCTGGAGCCTATTGCCACGGTATATCGCGCTCTGGTGCTCGGCATCCGGGATTATCTGCGCAAATGCGGCTTTTCCAAAGCGGTGGTGGGGCTTTCCGGCGGCATTGATTCGGCGGTGACGTGCTGTCTGGCGGTGGAGGCCCTGGGCAAGGAGAACGTGTTGGGCATCACCATGCCTTCTCCCTATTCCTCCGTGGGGAGCGTGGAGGATTCCCGCCGGCTGGCGCAGAACCTGGGCATCCAATTCCTGGTCATCCCCATTACGACCGTCTTCTCGTCCTACCTGGAGACGCTGGAGGGACATTTCGCCGGCATGCCGGCGGACGTTACCGAGGAGAACATCCAGGCCCGCATTCGCGGCAATATCCTGATGGCCTTCTCGAATAAGTATGGGTACTTAGTGCTTTCCACCGGCAACAAGAGTGAGCTGGCGGTCGGGTACTGCACATTGTACGGGGACATGAGCGGCGGCCTCAGCGTCATCTCGGATGTCCCCAAGATGATGGTCTATGAGCTGGCGCGCTATATCAACCGGGAGCGAGAGATCATCCCCGGGGCCATATTGGAGAAGCCGCCTTCGGCCGAACTGCGCCCGAATCAAAAGGACGAAGACTCCCTGCCGCCGTACCCGATCCTGGACCCTATCCTGCATTTGTACATTGAGGAAAAGCGCTCGGCCGAGGAGATCATCGCCGAGGGGTTTGATCCCGAGACGGTGGAACGAGTCATCCGAATGGTGAACCGCAACGAGTATAAGCGCCGGCAGGCCGCCCCCGGGCTGAAGGTGACGACGAAGGCGTTCGGCATGGGCCGGCGTATGCCCATCGCCGCCCGTTATTGAACCCCATTGACACGGCATGGAGGAGATGGTGAGGCTTCATCGCAGTGTTCGAACCCTCCTTGCGGTACTGGCGGCCCTCGCCCTGGCAGGGTTCTGGGTCTCACAGGCCAGCCGGCCGGGGAATGTCGAGGGATGTCCCGCCGGATGTGCCAGGCAGGTGGACGGCCGGCCCTCCCCCGAGGTACGCATTGCCTCCCTCAATCTCCTGCACGATTTCCCCCGCTTCGGGTATATCCGTGAGCGCCTGGAGCTGGTGGCGCGGGAAATAGAGGCACTGGATGCTGACATCGTCCTTCTGCAGGAGGCGGCCTGGACACCGAAAACGGGATTGGCGGCGCGCCGGCTGGCGGAACGCCTGGGCATGAATTACGTGTACGCCCGCGCCAACGGCAACCGCTGGGCGATACTTTTTGAGGAGGGGGAGGCGGTGCTCAGCCGCTATCCATTGGAGGGTGCCGGCGTCCAACTGCTGGAACCGCAGCCGGCCCCCTTTGAACAGCGTATCGCGCTGTATGCGACCGTGCGCACGCCTATTGGCCCGCTGACGGTGGTCTCCGTGCATCTGACGACGCAGAAGCACCCCGAAGCGAACGCCGGGCAGGTCGCGTTTCTGGCGCAGTGGGTGAAGGGGCTGACGCCACAGCCGGTTGTGGTGGCCGGCGATTTCAACGCCGCTCCGGATATGCCGCAGATGCGGCTCTTGGAGCCCGAATGGCTGGATACGTGGCGCGCGGCGCACCCGGACATGGAAGGATTCACCTGCTGTGTGGACTCGCTGACCGCCGGCCCGCAGGAGCCGCTGGAAAAGCGCATTGATTATGTATTCCTGGCTGGCGCCGGCGCAGAAGAACTGCGCGTGGTAGAGGCCAGGCGGGCGTTTGATCGGCCTCAGCCGGCGGGCGGGGGTTGGCTGTGGCCTTCGGATCATGTCGGCATATTCGTGGTGCTGGCGCCGCGCTGAAACCTGGGTGACAGTCACCCCCATGCTGGCTGATTGTGAGAGGCCCCGCGCATTTGACAAACTGCATGCCGGCGGAGTAGAATGCTGTTCGAATTTGGGAAATCGCCTTTTGTTATGCTTCGGTCGAGGCAGGATGTATGAGTGCCGTATCTCAACACAGCGTGCTGGTGCTCAACGCCACGTATGAGCCGATCAATGTGGTCTCGGTGCAGCGTGCCATTGTCCTGTTGTTGAAGGAGAAGGCCGAGATTGTCGAAGCGCTGAACGAGGAACTGCGCTCTGCGAACGGGGTGATGCCCCTGCCGGCGGTGATCCGGCTGATCTATTACGTGCGCATCCCTCGCCGGCTGGGAATCCCGCTGACACGCCGCACCGTCCTGGCCCGCGACCATTACACCTGCCAGTACTGCGGCGAAACCCCGGGCAAGGCCGAGCTGACGGTGGACCATGTCATCCCGCGCTCGCGCGGGGGCGAGACCACCTGGGAGAATGTGGTGACGGCCTGTCAGCGCTGTAACGTGCGCAAGGGCAACCGCACGCCGGAGGAAGCCGGCCTGACCCTGCGGAACCGGCCCGGCCGGCCGCGCTTCATCGCCCTGGCACTGGTGTCCCAATCTGTGCCCAACGAAATTTGGCGCAAGTATCTCATCTATTGAGCCCCATGCCATATGCCTGATTCCGCCGACCTCAACGCGCCCTGGATGCTGGTAACCACCCCCGAACAACTCCAGCGGGTCGTTCAAGAACTGCGCCGGCATTCCCTGATTGCGGTGGATACCGAATCGAACAGCCTCTACGCCTATTATGAGAGCGTGTGCCTGATTCAGCTCTCCACGCCCGACATGGATTACATCATTGACCCGCTGGCTCTGCCGGATGTCCGGCCGCTGGGGGAATTGTTTGCCAATCCGGCCCAGCAGAAGGTGTTCCATGCGGCGGAATATGATATTGGCACACTGCGCCGGGACTTCGGCTTCGAGTTCCGTAACGTGTTCGATACGATGCTGGCCGGCCAGCTACTGGGCATCAAACAGCTCAGCCTGGCGCGTTTGCTCGAGGAGCGGCTGGGGGTACAGATCGACAAGCGCTACCAGCAGTACAACTGGGGGCACCGTCCGCTGAGCGAGGAGGTGCTGGCTTACGCCCGCCTGGATACCCATTATCTGCTCCCGCTGCGGGAGAATTTGCTGGCGGAACTGCGGGCGCGCCGGCTGGAGAGGGTGGCGGAAGAGGCCTTTCGCCAGGTGGAAAAGGCTGTTTGGAACCGCGCGCCGGCGGATCCCGATGCCTATCTGCGGCTGAAAGGGGCGCAGGAGCTGGACCCCGAGGGGCTGGGGGTTCTGCGGGAGCTGTACAATCTGCGGGATGAGATCGCCCGCCGGCGCAATCGTGCGCCTTTCCGGGTGTTGAGCGACCATCTGTTGGTGGAACTGAGCCGGCGGCGGCCGCATACCACCGCGGAGCTGGATGAGGTTCTGGCCCTGCCGGCCTGGCAGAGAAGAGAATACGGCTATGCCCTCCTGCAGGCGATCGCACGGGGAGAGGAGAGGCCGGTGATCCTGCCGGCCAACGGCCGGCGCACCGCCAACAATGGCTTCGATCGGCTGACCGAAGAGCTGTTCGAGCGTTTGCGCACCTGGCGCAACCAGCGTGCGGAGAAAGAGGGCATACCGCTTTCCGTCCTGCTGTCCAACCGGCTTCTACACCGCATTGCTGAGGAGCGGCCGGCAGACCTGGAGGCACTGCGCGCTGTCGCCGGCATGAGCGATTTCATCCTGTCGCGCTACGGCGAGGAACTGCTGGCCCTGGTTCGAGGGAGCCGGCAGAGGAAATAAAACGAACCCCGTGTCATATGGCACGGGGTTCGTGGATTTCCTGCTCCGAGACGCGTCTCGCCGGCGGAACGAGACACGATGCAGGCGTGCAGGCGTCAGTTACGAGAGCCTGACGACGTTAACCGCATGCGGTCCCTTGGGGCTGTCTTCGATGGAGAACTCCACCTTCTCGCCGGCGGCGAGATCGCGAAATCCCTCGCTCTGAATGGCGGAGTAGTGGACGAACACGTCCGGGCCATTCGGTCGCTCGATGAAGCCGTATCCCTTCGTGGAATTGAACCATTTGACGGTTCCGATAATGCGCTCGCTCATTGGACTGCTTTCCTCCTTAACAACAAACACCTTTTGAAATTTGATTTTTTGGAATGCCGTGCATTCCGTTCGTATGTGCTCGCCCCTGCAGGGACGAGAGCCTCATCGCGCAACTCCGCCGGAGGTTGTGCGAAGAAAGCCCCAAAAAAGAAAACCCCGTTTGGGCCACGATCCTGACCCTTCACGGGGCTATGGACCTGAACTCCCTTTCCCAACAAGCCGCTCTGCACTTACAAGACAATCATACACCC
>JAPWUQ010000114.1 GCA_028275445.1 Anaerolineae bacterium
TGGTGCCGCGCGGGCCGCGGATTTTGGCCACGGCCTCGGTGGTGCTCCAGCCCTGGATGTTCTCGCCGTCCACTTCCAGGACGATGTCCCCGGGGCGCAGGCCGGCGCGGCTGGCCGGGCTGTTCTCAATCGGTTCCACAATGATCAGGAAGCCGTTCTCATCCGTCCGCACGGTCGCGCCAATGCCCTCGAACTGCCCGGAGATATCCTCGCTCACGATGCGGGCCAGCTCAGGGTCCAGCAGGACCGTGTAAGGGTCGTTGAGGCGCTGGAGCACCCCTTTGACGGCATCCCGGGCCGCCTGTTGGGGGTCAGGCAAGTCGCCGTAGAAGTTTTGCTCCAGGATGTCCCAGGCTTCCCAGAAGAGTTGAAAGGCCTTCTGGCGCTCTTCCTGCACGTTGGCCGGCGGTGTCGGGGTAGGGGAGAGGGCCAGCCGGCTCGAAAAGTGGCCGGCGGCGAGGCCGGCCATGAACATCGAGGCCAGCAGGACAAGTTCCAAGATGATAATCACGAATGCTTTCAGCCCACGATCCATAGGTATCACACCTCATGCATGGGAAATGTCAAGGCGCCTGCGCGATCAGCGCCGCCACGCCGGCGTTCAGCAGTGCATCCACACCCTGCTGGCGCTGTTCCTCGGTCGGGACGATCACGCGGTCCGGCTCGATGCCGGTCCCGTCAATCGGCATACGGGAGGGCCTCAGCCAGCGCGCGACGGTGATATGGATGGATGATCCGTCCGACAGGTCGAACACCAACTGTACCGAGCCTTTGCCGTACGTCTTTTCGCCCATGAGCTGGGCGCGCTGATGGTCGTGCAGGGCGCCGGCGACGATCTCCGCCGCGCTGGCGGTCCCTCCGTTCACCAGCACCACCATGGGGATATCGCCGGCGGTCCCGCCCTGGCGCACAGGGTAGCTTTTCTCCTCGCCGCCGCGGCGGACCTCATACATGAGCACCCCCTCCCGGAGGAACTGGCTGGCGACGTCCAGGGCAGACTCCAGCAGGCCGCCGGGATTATCCCGCAGGTCGAGCACCAGTTTCTCCATGCCCCGGGCGCGCATTTCCTGCAGGGCGGACTGCACCTCCGCGCCGGTGCGCTCGGTGAACATGGTGATGCGCAGGTAGCCCACGTGCGGCGCCTGGTCGTCCAGCATGCGCCATTCCACCGACGGCGTCTGATACTCCTGGCGGGTGATGGTGAAGCTGAGCCGCCGGCCCTCGCGCTCTACCACGATCCGCACGGGTGTGCCCACCGGCCCGCGCACCAGCGCCGCGACCTGGTCCACGGTCATCGTCTCGCTGAGCACCACGTCGTCCACCTGGACGAGCACGTCGCCTTCCAGGATGCCGGCGTTGGCCGCCGGCCCATCGGGTTGGGGCTTCAGGATGAAGCGGCGGTCCGTCTCGCGCTGGTAGAGCCAGACGCCGATGCCGCCGAAGCGGCCGCGGTGTTCATCCCGCTCCAGCTCGCGATTGGCCGGCTCCACAAAAATGGTGTAGGGGTCATGCAGTTCCTGGAGGGCGCCTTTGAGCGCACCGTATGCCACCTGCTGTGGGGCGGGCAGATCGCCCAGAAAATGCTGTTTGACGAGGTGCCAGGCCTCCCAGAAGACGGCGAACGCGCCGGCCTCTTCCTCGTCCGGCTGGGTGGAGTCCAGCAGGACGATTTGCTGGCTGGGCGTATGGGAGGCGGCGCGGCTCTCGGCCAGGACCATATGGGTGGCGAAGCCGGCGGAGAAGGCCGCCGCCACGGCCAGCAGGCATAACAGGACGATGGCCGCGGTTTTCAGGACCTGCCGCATGGCAGTAATCTCCTTACACCGAATGTGTTTTGCATTGTAGCACAGGAGGGCCGGCCGGGCAAAGCCGCGCAGCCTGATACTGCCCTTTCTGCTGCCAGCACGGGCTATCTTGACATCCCCCCCGAGTGTGACACTCGCTGTAAGGAAATCATCGACTGCACCGGGGACGCGGATGTGGTGCGTATCCTGGGACTGCCTGTGGACAAGGGCCCCGAACGTCAGCCGGGCGCATATTCCTACAAGATCGAGGGCATCGAGTACGAGCAGGTTTGGGAAAAAGAGGCCCAGGCCCTCTTCGAGGAAGCTCTGGCCGGCGGCTTTATTCAGCAAGGGGATTATGCGTTCCCTAACTGGGCGCCATTTATGTTCTATCTCACCCAGGGCGGGCACGAATGCACCCATGTGTACGATGCCGATACCTCTGATGCGGAGGGACAGACCCGGGCAAACATCGAGGGCAGGGCTCGCATGCTGCGGATGTACAAGTTTTTGCGGGAATGGATGCCAGGTTGTGAACGCGCGGTGGTAAAGGCGCTGGCATATCGCGCGGTTTCCCGGGAGACCTATCGCATCGTCGGCGAATACACGATCAGCCGGGACGACTTCCTGCAAGCTCGCAGTTATGACGATAATGTCTGCAATGCCTTCAATTATATTGACATGCACAGCGAGCAGGGTTGCGATGTCATTTTCCACGAATCCCGGGAGATGGTGCCGAAGGTTCCTTTCCGGGCGTTGATTCCCCGGGGGAGCGCACGCATCACCGTCGCCGGCCGCATCGTGTCCGCAGATCGGTGGGCCCTGGCCGGCATCCGTGCGCAGTGCACCTGCATGGCCATGGGACAGGCCATGGGCGCGGCCGCGGCTCTCGCGGTCCAGCGAGGGGTCCCATCCAGGGATATCCCTGCAAGAGACATCGTCGCGTTGACAGTGGAACACGGCGCCGTGCCGGTCTGAACGTCGCGGCAGGATGGGAGACGCCGAAAATGCGTCAAATACGGGAAGCGAGCCGGGAAATACCGGTCCTGGCAGAGACGGATGTTTTGGTCGTGGGCAGTGGGCCAGGCGGCCTGGCGGCCGCCATCAGCGCGGCACGCGCCGGCGTGGACGTGATCTTATTGGAACGGTACGGATGCTTCGGTGGGGTAATCACCCAGGTTGGGGTGGAAAGCATTGCCTGGTACCGGCATGCCGGCACCGTCGATGTGGAGGGCATCGGGCGCGAGTTTGAAGAGCGGGCCTTCCAGATGGGCGCAAGCCGGCCGGAACCCCAGTCAGACAGCCAGGCACTGGACACGGAACTCTTCAAGTGTGTCGCCGACCAAATGATACGGGAGGCCGGCGTCCGTCCCCTTCTGCATTGCCTGGCGGTTGACGTGGTGATGGAAGGGAATATCATCAAAGGGGTCATCACCGAAAGCAAATCGGGCCGCGCGGCCATTCTTGCCCAGCGTGTTATTGATGCCACGGGAGACGCGGACATTGCCTTTCGCGCCGGCGCTCCCTGTCGCAAACTTCCTCGGGAACAGATGATGGGTGTCACCGTGATGTTTTCCTGCTCCGGGGTCGATCGTGAGCAATTTCTGGAGTACGTCCGCCAGACCCATCCCACATATGGGGACTGGCAGGAGCAGTGGGGGGTGGTGACGAGCGGCAAAGAGGATCATCTTTTCAGCCCAGCCCTGTTTGAGCCATTTCTGCAAGCGCGCCGCGATGGGGTGATTCCTCCTGAGCTGGACACCATTGGGGGGACGTGGAGCACCATTACCGAGGCCGGCGAAGCGCTGGGGTTGAACCTGGTCTATATACCCGGTGTGGATGGGACAGACGTATGGGACCTCACCCGGGCGGAGATTGAAGGCCGGCGTCAGGCGCTCTTAGCGATCGAGGCTCTGCGCAAATATGTGCCGGGATTCCAGAAGGCGCGTCTGCGAAACTTCGGCATGACGCTGGGTGTGCGGGACACCCGCAAGATCATCGGCCGTTACAACTTGACTGAGGAGGATGTCCGCAATCAGGCCAGATTCCCGGACGCGATCGGCATCTTTCCTGAATTCATCGATGGGTATGGGATATTAATCTTACCGACCACTGGGCGCTATTTCCAGGTCCCATATGGGATTCTCCTTCCTACGGGTGTGGAGAACCTGCTGGTGGCAGGGCGGTGTGTTGCCGGCGATAAAGTCGCCCACGCCGCCACGCGCAACATGATGTGCTGTACCGTCACCGGCCAGGGCGCCGGCGTCGCCGCGGCGGTTTCCCTTAAAGCCGGCGTTCCGCCCAGCCAGATTGATATCGCCGATCTGCAAGCCGCCCTTGTCCAGCAGGGAGTGCGGATCGCCTAGCCGGACAGGCCTTGGTCCGGCACATGGTGGAGTAGGCGCGTACACATTCATCATGGAAAGGAGGTGATGCACGACCCATCCAGCCCCACCTGTTTCCAGCGAGTACGGAGTCGCCGGCAAGTCGAAGTCAAATTACCCGATCCCAATCAATGGAGATGTACGAGGAGGGAAGAACTATGAAAGCGAAGTTGCTTGGTCTGCTCGCGGTCATTCTTGCGGTGAGCATGATTGTGGTGGGCTGTGCGCCGGCACCTACACCACAGGTCGTCGAAAAGGTCGTCAAAGAGACGGTGGTCGTGGAAAAGCCGGTCGAGAAGACGGTTGTGGTCGAGAAACAGGTGGTGGTCACCCCGACCCCTGGCAAGCCGCAGCCGAAGGGCACCCTGCGGTTCGCGCTGTCTGGGGAGCCGAACTCGCTCTACATCCCCGCTACGGCGGACAAGAATGCCGACATCGCGGCCTCCCAGTTGTACGATCCGCTGGTCTTCCAGGATGATGATGGCACGATTGTGCCGGCGTTGGCCGAGAGCTGGGAAGTCTCCAAAGACGGCACAGAGTACATCTTCCATCTCCGCAAAGGCGTCACCTTCCACAACGGCGAGCCCTTCACCGCTGATGACGTGATCGCCACGTGGAAGTACGGCATGGGGGAGGGTTCCTCCTGGCCCGACCGCTATTCCATCGCCAAGTCGGTGGAGAAGATTGACGATTACACCGTGCGGGTGACCACCGATGGCCCTAAGCCCCTCCTGCTCGTCACCATGCACGACTTCTGGTCCATTATCCCCAACGAGTACATGGAAAAGGTCGGCCTCGATGGCTTCCAGCAGCACCCCATTGGCACTGGCCCCTTCATGTTCGTCGAGTGGGTGAAGGGCGATCACATTACGTATCAGGCCAACCCGAACTACTGGCGTGAGGGCCAGCCGCGCGTGGAGAAGGTGATCTTCCGCTTCATCACAGAATCCTCTACGCGCGTTGCCGCCCTGACTGCGGATGAGATTGACCTGACCAAGCGCTTAACCGCGGAGGAAGCCAATCAACTGCTCAGTGTACCGGGTGTCAAGGTGATCCAGTACCCTGTGGCCCGCATCTTTTACATTGCGTTCAACAACCTGACCACCGGGAAAGGACTGCCGACGGAGGATGCCAAGGTTCGCCAGGCGATGAACTATGCCGTGGACGTGGATGCCATTTTGAAGTCGCTGTTTGGCGGGGCCGGGAAGCGTGCGGCAGGCTTTGTAGCCAGCTCTGAGCTTGGGTACGGTGTGGTCAAGCCGTTCCCGTATGACCCGGAGAAGGCCAAGCAGTTGCTGGCCGAGGCCGGCTATCCCAACGGCTTCAAAATCGACATGGCCTGTCCCACCGGTGCATACTCCCACTTTGAGGAAGTGTGCCAGGCCGTCGCCGGCTACCTTGAGAAAGTCGGCATCAAAGTGAACCTCGAGTTCATGGAATCCGCCCATTACTGGGACCTGGAGGCCAAGAAAGAACTGCCGCCGCTCTTTGGTGATAGCTGGGCCGATGAAAGCGGCGAGGCGTACAACCGCCTGAAAGGCGCCCTGGGCGGATGGGATGCGCCGTACTCCTCTTGGTCTGATCCGAAGATTGACGAACTGCTCGATGCTATCTCTAAGGAAGTTGATCAGGCCAAGCGCAAGGCGCTCTATGAAGAACTCCAGGTCTACATGCAGGAGAACCCGCCGTTCATCTACCTGTACGAGCCCTACACCTTTGAGGCGATGCGCGACCGGGTTATGGACTACTATCCGCGCGCGTCCGAGATGTGCTATCTGAACAAGGTTTGGCTGGCCACGCCTGAATGATGCGCGGCATTGCCGGCGGCCCGGGAGGGCTTGTCAGGCCCTCCCGGGCCGCTCCCTGTCCCTTTACACTGTCGTGAACTGGAGGGGAAATGCTTCGCTATTTTCTCATACGCCTGGGCCAATCGCTGGCCCTCATGTTCGGCGTATTGTTGCTGGTGTTCATGATGCTGCGCGTGACAGGGGACCCCGCGGCACTGATGTTGCCGCGGGAGGCCAGCGCCGCGGAGATTGAGGCATTTCGGGAACGAATGGGGTTTAACCGGCCGATTATTGTCCAGTTTGTTGATTTTCTCAGCAAGGCGGTGGTCGGGGATTTTGGCGAGTCCCTGCACTTCAGGACGCCGGCGATGACGCTTGTGACCCAGCGGCTGCCGGCCACTGTCGAGCTGGCCGCGACGGGGTTGCTCTTTGCGGTGCTGATTGGCGTGCCGATTGGCATGATGGGAGGGTTGAAACCAGGGAGCGCGGCAGACTCTCTGGCCCGCTTGCTGGCCTTGATGGGGCAAAGCATCCCGAACTTCTGGCTGGCAATGCTCATGATCCTCTTCTTCGGTGTTCAACTGCGCTGGTTCCCGACCTTTGGGCGAGGTGCGTGGAACTCGGTGGTTATGCCGGCGTTTGTGCTCGGCCTTCCCGTAATGGGGCAGATCGTCCGCCTCACCCGGTCCACCGTGCTGGAAATCCGCAGTGAGGACTTCGTCCGAACCGCGTACAGCA
The DNA here is from genome assembly GCA_028275445.1 of Anaerolineae bacterium. Taxonomy (GTDB): domain Bacteria; phylum Chloroflexota; class Anaerolineae; order JACIWP01; family JACIWP01; genus JACIWP01. Next base: position 6,694 of record JAPWUQ010000114.1, read on the forward strand.
AGGGTCTGGAACCTCCTGTCATCTACCTGAAGCACATCCTGCGCAACGCCTCCATTCCCATCATCAGTGTGATCGGCGTGCAGTTCGGATATATGCTGGGCGGCTCGATTTATATCGAGACCATTTTCGCCTGGCCTGGCATGGGGCAGTTGCTCCAGTTAGCGATTGGATGGCGCGATTTTCCGCTTGTGCAGGCCATCGCCATTTTCACCAGCACGGTGGTGATCGCATTGAACCTGCTCACTGACCTCGTGTATGCAATTATTGACCCGAGGATTCGCTATGGCTTCTGAAACCAGTCCCCGTCCGGCTGACAGTCTGCTGGATATACAGAGAACGTGGTGGGATCGTCTGGCCTTTATTGGCCGCCTGTTGTGGCGCGATAAAGGGGGGATGCTGGGCTTATTCCTGTTCCTGCTGGTGGTATTTTCCGCCGTCTTTGCGCCCTGGATTGCTCCTCATGACCCCCTGGAACAGGTTATGGAAGACAGCAAGATGCCGCCGGCCTGGAGCGTTGGGGGAAGCTGGGAACACCCGCTGGGGACCGATACCCTGGGCCGGGACATTTTCAGCCGCATCATCTACGGATCGCGGGTCTCCCTCACGGTGGGATTCTTCGGTGTCTTGATCGCGGGCACCCTGGGGATGATCATCGGGGCCATCGCCGGCTATTTAGGCGGCAGGGTGGACTCTGTCATCACGAACACGGTGAACCTTGTTCTATCCTTGCCGTACCTGCTCTTTGTGGTATTTATTGCGGCCATCTTTGGCCGGAGCCTGCTGAACGTCATCCTGATATTCGGTATCACGGATGCGCCCATTTTCGCACGGGTCACGCGCGGGGAGGTGCTGAAGATCCGGGAATCCGGTTATGTGGAATCCGCGCGCTGTGCCGGCGCAAGCTGGGCCCGCATTGTCTTCGACCACATCATGCCCAATCTGATCGGTCCCTTGATCACCCTTGCCACGTTTGAAATGTCGGCAATGATTTTCTACGAAGCGGGCCTCGGATTTCTCGGATTGAGCGTGCCGCCGAGCGTTCCCAGTTGGGGCAACATGCTGGCGGCCGGCCGGCAGTATCTCACCAGCTACCCCTGGATTGCAACCTTCCCTGGCGTCGCTATTATGATCACTTCCCTGGGAATGAACCTCCTTGGAGACTGGCTGCGCGATGTGCTGGACCCCCGGCTGCGCCGCGCAAGGAAATAAGGGGCTTGGCAAATGGCGATCATCCTGGAAGTACGGGACCTGAAAACTCGCTTTTATACGGTGGACGGCGTTGTCCATGCCGTCAACGGCGTCAGCTTTGACCTTGCAAAAGGGGAAACGCTCGCCATTGTGGGGGAAAGCGGCAGTGGGAAGAGTGTTTCGGTGATGTCACTGCTTCGGCTGATCCCGATGCCACCCGGGCGGATTGAAAGCGGCCAGGCATTGTTTTACGGGAGCGATGGCCCGAAGGACTTACTGCGGCTGTCCCAGAAAGAACTGCGGGACATTCGTGGCGGCGCCATCGGCTTTGTGTTCCAGGACCCTGCCACGTCCTTGAACCCTATTTTGACCGTTGGCGAACAGATTATCGAGATCATCACTCGACATTTACATCTTTCGCGACATGAAGCGCGCGAGAGGGCGCTGCAGCTCCTTGCCAGCGTGGGCATCCCGGACCCGGAAGTTCGCCTGGGTTGTTACCCCTTCCAATTATCCGGGGGCATGCGCCAGCGCGTGATGATTGCCATCGCCATCGCTTGTAATCCCCAGATTGTCATTGCCGATGAACCCACGACTGCGCTGGATGTGACCGTACAGGCGCAGATTGTGGAGCTTTTCAAGCGGCTGCGGCAGGAGCTGGGAATGGCGCTGATATGGATCACGCATGATCTGGGGATCGTGGCGGGGCTGGCGGATCGCGTTATGGTGATGTACGGGGGCCGGCCGGCTGAAGTCGCCCTCGTGGATGAGTTGTACGATCATCCCCTGCATCCATATACCATCGGACTGCTTGGGGCCCTGCCTCGGCTCGATGTGGATGAATCTCGCCGGTTAGTCAGCATCCGCGGCACCCCGCCTGATTTGATGATCCCTATTCAGCACTGCCCCTTTGCCTGGCGGTGTGACTATGCCTTCCCCCGCTGTTGGGAGGAGATCCCTCCACTGGTGGAAGTGCGTCCAAAGCATATGGCTGCCTGTTTCTTTGACATTGAACGGGGGGAACCTCGCCATGATGGAAACTGAACCACTGGTGAGAGTGGTGGATTTGAAAAAGTATTTCCCTATTGGCAGTGGACTGCTTTCCAGGGGCCGGCGTCTGGTCAAAGCGGTCGATGGGGTCAGCTTTTCCATCCACCGAGGTGAGACCTTGGGGCTGGTGGGGGAGAGTGGGTGTGGGAAGTCCACTCTGGGCAGGACAGTTCTGCAGTTGTACCGCCCTACGGCGGGCAAAGTGTATCTGGAAAATATTGAGCTGACCAGCTTGCCGGCGGATCAACTGCTCCCACTGCGCGCCAGGATGCAGATGATCTTCCAGGACCCGTATGCTTCCCTGAACCCTCGCCATTCTATCGAAAAGATTATCGGGGAGCCCCTGGTGATTCATAAGCTCATGCGGGGCACTGCTTTGCGGGAGCGGGTCGCGGAG
>JAPWUQ010000099.1 GCA_028275445.1 Anaerolineae bacterium
AGCCGGCTGGATGCCGAGCCTGGCGATCAGGTGGAGTGGCGCATCCGGCTGACCAACGGCCCGCAGGGGTCCACCGCCGAGAACCTGTTCCTGACCGATACCTGGCCGGCCAACTTTACGCCGTCTGGCGCGCTGACCGCTACAGTGGGTATTACGCCCACTGCCGGCGGATGGGAGGTGGATCCCCTGCCGGCCGGCCAGTCCGCATACTTCTACATGCGCGGCACGGTCAACCCGAATAGCTGTGGTGTGGATACGCTCAACGCCTCCCGGGTGACCTACGGCTGTGAGGTTGATGGATGCGCGGCCGGCTCGGTCGCTACTACGGCGGTCCTCCGCACCCAGCCGCAACTGCGCATCAGCGGACACACCCCGACGACGCTCTCCGAATGCGGCGGCGTGATCGTGCTCACCCTGGATAACCAGGGGCCGCCGGCGCACAACGTGGTGCTCACCGAGACGCTGATGAGCGGGCTGGTCTACAGCGGCACGCTGGGCGCTACCACCGCGCCCACGAGCTATCCCGCCGGCGGCGATAATCCGGCGGTCTGGCGCTGGGATTCCCTGCCCTCCGGTTCGACGGTCATCACCTTTGAGGTGCGCAATGCCGCGAGCGCCGGCGGATGCGCCCTGCCGCAGAGCGGCCCCATTACGACGGCCCTGGCGTACGAGGACAGTTGTGGGAATCCCTTCAGCACCTCCGCCCAGACCAACACGACGATCGGTCAGCCGTCCCTGCAGGTGAATAAGATACCGTCCACCCAGACGGCCGGCATCGGGCAGGTCATCACCTGGACCATCTTTGTGACCAACACCGGCAGCGCGCCGGCGGAAAACCTGGTGGTGACCGATACGGCGGCCACGACCTTCCAGAATCTCCAGTTTGGGCCGGGTTCGGATGGGTCCATGCCGGCGGTGGCCGGCAATCAGGCCGTATGGCGGCCGGCGGACCTGGCGCCTTCTGCCTCCTGGCGGGCGGTCATCACGGCGACGGTGGCCAGCGCCGGCGCCAACGATAACCTGGTCACTGCTACCGCAAGCTGTGACAGCGGCTGTCTGGCCAGCTCCGCCTCCCGGCAGGCCTGGGTGACCCTGATGCAGGGGTTTGACAAAGGGCCGGCCCTGCAGTCGGGCACCATCGGCGACCTGCGCACCTTTACCTTCACCGTCTCCCTGCCGGATGAGGATGCCCTGTATCAAGCGGTGCGGTTGACGGACACCCTGCCGGCCGGCCTGGGCTATGTCTCCTCGCTGATCACGTACACCTATGATATCGACGCCGGCGGCACCACGGTCATTTCCACCACACCGAGCAGTGCGCCGGCCTATTTGCAGACCGGCAGTATCATCTGGGATTTGGGCGCTCTGCCCGGTTCGGCGCGTGTGGACGGCCAGGTCACCGTCGTGCTCCGGGATGTCACCTCCAGTGTGCAGGACAGCCGGCTGACGAACACCCTGCGCCTGAGCTATGTGGATGCCGGCCAGACATACATCTACACCGATACGGCCGGCATTGACGTGGCGGAGCCGCTCCTGCACCTGGCCAAGACTTACGGGATCCCAGGATGCAGTGCGACCCGCTTCCAGTACAACTTCAACAACTTGAGCGACGCCGGCTGGTCGGAAGTGGGCACGTGGGCGCCGAACAGCAGCGGCATCTATCAGAACACTTATTATGGTTCCTATCGGCGCGCCTTCGCCGGCGACCCCAATTGGCAGGACTACAGCTTCAGCTTCCTGATGCGCACCACTTCCTCCAGTGGGGCGATGGGTGGGTATGTGCGGCAGAACCGCACCGATACCACCGATACGGGCTATGTCTTCCGCTGGTCCACCACCGGGATGGAACTGCGCCAGCGCAACCCGGATGTCCTGCTGGCATCGCGCGCCGGCGGCTTCACCCCCGGCCGCTGGTACCATGTGGAGATGCGCGTGCAGGGCTCCCAGATCCAGGTGTTTGTGGACGGCAGTCTGGTGCTTTCCGCGACCAACACCACCCATGCGCGCGGCCGCATCGGCCTGCTGTCCGATTATCAGTCACTGACCCAGTTCGACGACATTATGGTGACGCTGTACGGCGGGGACGGTTGTGTGGTAGGGGCCGGCGACCTCATCACGTATACGCTGGCTATCTCCAACCAGTCTCCACTGCCGGCCTATGACCTGGTGGTCAGCGACATCATACCCGCCGGCATGAGCCTGCTGACCTACACCGTGCAAAGCGAGGATCCCTCCGCGGTGATTACGGCGGAGCCGGCGCCCATCCCCGGCGCGGCCGGCACCCTGATATGGCGCATCAATCACCTCACGCCCACGGTGCCGTACAACCCGCTGGATCACAACGGCCTGAACCTGCTGGTCACCCTGCGGGTATCCGACGACATCACCGGGAATATCGCCCTCTCCGACCAGGCGTCGCTTGGGTATGACGGCCAGTGGAACGACGGTCCGGTGGGCATCCAGCGCGCCTACAGCGGCGGGAGCCACTCGGCGGCCGTGCGCACGCCGAACGGCGGCATCGCCAAGCTGGTGGAGTTCGGGCCGCCTCCTACGGCGACCCTGGGTTCGCTCATCACCTATACCCTGCGGGTGCCGGACGCCCCTATCTCGGCGACCCTGTACAACGTGGCAGTGACCGATGTGTTGGACAGCCGGCTCCAGATCATCGCCGTTGATGCCTCCGAGGATACCTATTGGAGTTGGGGGTGGGAAGGGCAGGTAGTCACCACTACCTTTGCTTCCGTGCGGGCGGAACATCAGGCCGTGATTACCATTACCGCCCGGGTCCATACCGACTTGGGAGCGCGAGGCGGCGACCTGATCGGTAACGTGGCTCAGATGGCGCATAGTACGGCGTCCATTACTACCAGCAACGCGGTGACCACCACGGTGGGCGAGCCCCTGCTGAGCATCCGCAAAGGGGTGCAGTCCTCCACCGGCAGTTTGAGCGGGTTGGACGGCTCGGCGGTGCTGACCTACACCATCACCCTGACCAACACTGGCTCCAGCCCGGCCTACGATGTGCTGGTGACTGACAGTGTGCCGGCCGGCATCAGCGTGACCCAGGTCTATGCCGGCGGAAGCCTGCAGAACGGCGGCCGCACCATTGTGTGGAGCATCCCGGCCATCACCAATACCCTGCCGGCGCCGCCGGACAACCCGCGTGTGCTGACCTATACGGCCCGCATCAGCGGGGCCGGCGCGGGGGTCAGCTTGAGCAACCTGGTGACGGCGACCTATTCGTCGCTGGCCGGCGAGGTGCCGGGCGAACGCCGCTACGGTCCGTTGACCGATGGGACCACGGTCTCCACGGCGATGCCGGCGGTGGGGAAACTCCTCGCCCCTTCGCCGGTAACGGTGGGGGATGTTATCACGGAGTCCTTGCGGGTGACGGTGCCGGCCGGCCTGGTGCTCTACTCCCCCGTCATTACCGACACGCAGTGGACCAACGGGGTGGACTTTATCACGGACACGCGGCGGATCGTGGATATCTCCGGGACGCCGGCGGTGCCGGCGGCCTTCAGCGGGCCGTCCGGCGGCGCGAACACGGGCTCCGGCCGCTATATCACCTTCCCATTGGGCACGGTGGACAACAGCGGTTCGACAACGCCGTATGTGTTCGAGGTGCGCATCGACGCGCGGGTCACCGGACTGGCGGATAATGGGGTGGATTGGCTGTGGTTCCTGCCCAACGCCGGCGACCAGACGCTGGATCAGTTCCAGTTGACCTGGAGCGATGGCGTCACCAGCCGCTCCCTGACCTCCAATATCCCGACGGCGTCCATCCGTCAGCCCCTACTGCAACTGGACAAGCGGGTGAGCCCCGTCAGCGGCCGCGCCGGCGAGGTCATCACCTATACCCTGACGGTGACGAACGTGGGGAACTGGCCGGCCTATGATGTGGCGCTGACCGACAGCATCCCGGCCGGCGTACAGGTCCTGCCGACCGGTGGAAGCGCGTCTCCTGCGCCGGCCACCTACAGCGTGCTGTCCGGTTCGCCGCACACGGGCGCCGGCGGGGTGATCACCTGGACGCTGGTCAGCGAGATACCCGTGGGCGGCGTGCAGACCTATGTGTACACCGCCACGCTGGCCACCAATGTGGAGCCCAATGCCATCTACGTCAACGTGGCCGACGTGGACTGGACCTCGCAGGCCGGCGGCACGCCGCACGAGCGCCGCTATGTGGACAGCCCGCAGGAGGACGGCTGGACGGCGGATACCGATAATGCCCAGGTCAGCACGCCCGGTGTCCTTGCCATTGCCAAGGCGCTGGACAGCCTGGACGTCACCTATACCATTGGGCAGATGGTGCCGTATCGCATCACGGTGACCCTGCCGGCCGGCACGGTGCGGGATGTGGTGGTGACCGATACGCTGGATGCCGGGCTGGTGTACCTGCCCTCCAGCCGGCATATCAGCGGGCCGGCGACCTCGCCGGCGGAGTCGGTCTCCTCGCCCAACGACGGCACCGCACCGGTGACGGTGGTCTGGAATTTCGGCACTGTGGTGAACCCGCCGCCGGGCCAGCCCATCGTCATCACCTTCCAGGCCCGCGTGGCGGACACGTCTGCGAATCGCGATAGGGATGTGAAGCAGAACCGCGCCGGCGTGCGCTGGACCGATGGCCAGGGATCGGCGCATGTCGAGCTGGCGCCGAATGTGCCGGTGACCCTGGAGATGCCGGCGCTGGTGGTGGACAAGAGCGCCCAGCCGGCCATTGTGGCTGCCGGCGCGCCGGTGACCTTCACCGTGACGGTCACCAACGTGGGGAGCGGGCCGGCCCAGCACGTCCATGTGACCGATACCCTGCCGGCCGGCTATCAGTACATCGCCGGCAGCAGCCGGCTGAACGGGACGCCCATCGCCGATCCCATTGTGGGCGCGGATCAGCGCACGCTGAGCTACCTGCTGGATGCTACGCTGGCCGGCGGCGCGTCCCTGACCCTGCGCCTGCAGGCTCTTGCGCCGGATCAGCCGGGCTTCGGCGAGGGCATCAATGTGGCCCGGGCTACGGGTCAGGATGAGACCGGCGCACCCATCCCGCCGGACAACAGCGCGCACGTGCCGGCGGATACCGATCCGGACGACCAGGATGATGCGCAGGTGCGTGTCCCGTATCTCTACGCCTCCAAAGTGGACAGCCTGCAGGTGGACGCCAACGGCGACGGCTTCGTCAGCCCGGGCGATACCCTGCGGTATACCGTGCGCATCGTCAACCGGGGCACGGCGCCGGCGAGCAATGTGCGCTTCACCGACACGCCGGACAGCCACACCGCCCTGGTGGTGGGCAGTGTGGCGGTCACCAGCACCGCGCCTTCGACGGTACTGAGCGGCAATTCCGCGGGCGACACCTCGGTCTCGGTGCAGGTGGATCAGATCGCCGCCGGCGAGACGGTGACCGTCACCTTCTCCGTGCGTCTGGTGGAGCCGTGGCCGGCGGGTGTGGCCTATATCTCCAACCAGGGCCGCGTGACGGCGGACGTGGCCGGCGAGGTCCTCACCGACGATCCTGACACAGATGACCCCATGGATCCAACCGACACCTTGGTGGCGGTGGGGAGCATCGGCGATTTCGTGTGGCATGACGCCAACGGCGACGGTGTGTATAACCCGGGAGAGGAGCCGCTGGCCGGCGTGCGGCTGGAGCTGTGGTGGGATCGCGACGGCGACGGCACCTACGAGACCTATCTGGGCGAGCGCTTCACCGACAGCGCCGGCCGCTACCTGTTCGACGGCCTGCCGGTGGGGAACTATGAGGTGCGGGTGGACGACTCGACACTGCCGTGGGCGGCGGTGTTGACGGCCGGCACGGATCCCCATCGGGTCAGCCTGGGCCCCAACGAGCATTACCGGAACGCCGATTTCGGCTACCGCACGGCCCTGGCCATCGCCAAGTACGATGAGAAGGATCCCATTCCGGCCGGCAACCTCCTGCATTACACCATTGTGGTCACCAACGAGGGAGGCCTGACCCTGCGCAATGTGCTGGTGACGGATACCATCCCGGCGCAGACGCTGTACTTCCCGGGCAATGCGGTGCCGGCGCCCATCTTCTGGGACGGCCTGCGCACGCTGGTGTGGAACCTGGGGGACATCCCTGCCGGCGCCAGCCGCACCATCCAGCTTTACCTGCATCCTGTGACCACCATTCCTGGTGGCACGGTGATCCGCAACGAGGTGGTGACCAGCGCCGACAACGCGCCGCCGGCGAGCACTTATGAGGACACCACCATCCTCCAGGCGCCGCCGACAGCCACGCCGACGGCCACGCGCACGCCGACGCCGACCCCCACCCGCACATCCACGCCGACGTCGGTGGTGACGCCGAGCCCGACGCCCACCCGGACGCCAACGCCGGCGCATACGCCGACTCCCACGGCCACGCCGGCGCCGGCGACGCCGACCCCAACGCCTACCCCGACCGTCACCGGCACACCATGGCAGTGCCCCATCGGCCCGTCCATGTACTGGAAGCGCGGCGGATACCGCGACTACGCGCCCAATGGGGTGCCGGACTTCGACCAGCGTCAGGGCGAATGGCGGCATCCGCAGACCGGCCAGTGGACCTACGACGCGGCGGCCGCCGTGGCCAACTCCTTCTGGTGGTTCGACGCGCGCTTTGAGCGCAGTCCCTATTCGCCGCCGTTCATCACCGACACCTATCCGCTGGTGCAGAGCTACGGTCCGTGGGATGACCATGACCCGCGCAACGTGAACGCGCCGGATTCGCCCGATTCCTCCTACCAGTTGATCGAGGACCTGGCCTACCGCATGGATATTGACGGCCAGCGGACGGGCGTGTTGCATCGCGGCGCCACCATCAGCGACACGGTGGAGGCCATCGAGCAGTACCTGGTGGATAAGGGCCTGCGCTCCAGTTATATCATTACCGTCACCGAGACCCCCTCCTTCTCCCTGGTCAGCGAGGAGGTGCGGGCCTGCCACGATGTGATCCTGCTGCTGGGCTTCTGGGAGAAGCAGAACGGCCGGCCGGTGCGCCTGGGCGGGCATTACGTGACGGTGCCGGGCGTCGATCCCACGAATTACTACATTGCCTTCAGCGACCCGTGGTTTGACCGCGGCGAGGCCGGCGCCCCCGGCCAGGTACTGCCGCCGCCGGTGCATCCACACGAGGGCGACCAGGTCTTCACCCTGCACAACCTGCCGGCCTTCGTCTCCCATGACATCTACACGGTGACGGTGAGCGCCCTGGCCATCGCCGGCGGATGGGAACCGCAGGGCTATGTGCAGAGCTGGGACGAAGTGGCCAACTTCGCCGGCGCCAACGTGCCGGCGCGCTACGCCGCGTATCAGGGCGATTATGCCGGCGGCGACATCTATACGAAGATCGAGTACGCCATCGTGGTGGCACCGGTCGAGACGCCGGAGCCGCCGGAACCGATGCCGCCGGCGAACACCTGCCCGACCCTGCACTACAAGGGCGAGGGCTATCCGGATTATGCCCTCAGCGGCGTGCCGGACTTTGATCAGCGGCAGAACGCCTGGCAGAACCCGCGCACCGGGCAGTGGAGCCTGGATGCGCCGGCGGCGGTCGCCAACGCCCTGTGGTGGCATGATTCCAAGTTCGAACAGGATTACGTCATGCCGCCGACCATCCGGGACACCTACCCGCTGGTGCAGGCCTACGGGCGTTGGGACGACCATGACCCGCTGAATGTCAGCCCGCTCATCGAGCATCTGGCGCAGGAAATGGATACCGACGGCCGGCGGAGCGCCGCGATCAAGGCCGGCACCACCATCAGCGACACGCTGGCCGGCCTCGAGTCGTACATCCGGAGCAAGGGGCTGTGGGAGCACTACCGTATCATCGCTGAGCGCCAGCCGGCCTTCGAATGGGTCTCCGAGCGCATCACGCGCTGTAACACGGTGGTGCTGTTGCTGGGATACTGGGAGATGCAGGATGGGCGCTGGCGGCGCATCGGCGGCCATTACGTCACGGCGGTGGGCACCGATGCCCAGAACGGCGTGATCGCCTTCAGCGACCCGTACCGGGACCATGCGGAAGCCGGCTATGCCGGACGCGTCCTGCCGCCGCACTGGCCGCACCAGCTCTATGTGCCCATCACCACCACACTGCACAACGACGCCTGGTACGTCTCCCATGATGCCTACCCGGTGATGCCTACCTACAGCCCGGGCGGCCGGTGGGGACCGGAGGGATATATCCCGACGTTGGAGGAGATCCGCAACTTCGCCGGCCTCAACTTCCCGTGGGATCTGGAGATGTATCGCGGCGATTACCGCGGCGGTCCCATTGTCACGGAGGTGGAATGGGCCATCGCGCTGGAGGCCCTGACTCCCGGCGAAACGCCAACTCCCACACCGCCGGCGGGCAGGATCTACCTGCCACTGCTCATGAAATGAGCAGGCCGGCCTGACATGACAGGACAGCGGGGGCTATGGCCCCCGCTGTTTGTTGCCGGCGCCTTTCGCGCTATAATGGCCTCGGGAGGCGGGGAACACACTGATGCTGAAACGACTTATCCGCGAACTGAAACCCTATCGCTGGCAGTTGGCCGCGGCCATATTCCTGACGGCGCTGAACGCCGGCGTCCCCCTGCTGCCGCCCCAATTCCAACGCCGCATCATTGACGACGCCCTACAGCGCAAGGACCTGCATTATATCGTCCTGCTCATCGCCGGCCTCATCGGCATCTATCTGCTCAACAGCCTGGTGGACAGCGCTGACAGCTACCTGCGGCATGTGCTGGGCCAGCGCTTCATTTTCGATCTCCGCACGCGCCTCTACGAACACCTCCAGCGCCTGTCCCTGTCGTTCTTCGAATCGCGGCAGACCGGCGATCTCATGTCGCGCGTGACCAACGATGTGCGCTCCCTGGAAATGCTGGTCACCCATACCACGGAGTTCATCATCGTGGACTCCCTGCGGCTCATCGGCATCATCATCCTGCTGTTCAGCATGGAGTGGCGCCTGGCGCTGTGGGCATTGCTGCCGGTGCCGCTGGTGGCCATCATCCTGCGCTGGTTCAACAAGGTCATCCGCCCGACCTTCCGCCAGATCCGCAAGGATATGGGCATGATCAACGCCGAGCTGGAGGAGAACCTCGCCGGCATGCGCGTCATCCAGGCCTATGGCCAGGAGCCGCGCGAGTTCCAGGACTTCCTGACCGTCTGCCGCGCTTATTTCCAGGATACCGTGCGCGCCATCCTGCGCTGGTCCACGGTGTTTCCCGGCGTGCGCTTCCTCTCCAGCGCCGGCGCGGCCCTGGTGCTGGGCGTGGGCGCCTGGATGGTGATCCAGGGGGAGCTGAGCGTCGGCACACTGGTGGCCTTCGTCAGCTATTCGGCCATGTTTCTGGAGCCTATCAACCGGCTGACGGAGATGGACAATGCCATTCAGGAGGCGCTGGCCGCCGGCGAACGCATCTACGAACTGCTGGACAGCCAGCCAGAGATCGTGGACCTGCCCGATGCGCAGGACGTGGAATCGGTGCAGGGCGCCATCACCTTCGAGCATGTCTCCTTCGTCTACCCCTCGGGCATTGAGGCCCTGCACGATGTCAGCTTCCGCGTGGAACCTGGGGAGACGGTCGCGCTGGTGGGCCCCAGCGGCGCCGGCAAGACCAGCATCGCCAACCTGGTGGCCCGTTTTTACGACCCGACGGAGGGTCGTGTGCTGTTGGATGGCGTGGACGTGCGGCAGATTCGCCTGCGTTCCCTGCGCCGGCATGTGGTGACCGTGCTCCAGGACACCTTCCTCTTCTCCGGCACCATTCGCGAGAACCTGCTCTACGGCCGGCCGGAGGCCACCGAAGCGGAGATGATCGCCGCCGCCAAAGCCGCCTATGCCCATGACTTCATCATGGCCTTCCCGCAGGGCTATGACACGGAGATCGGCGAGCGCGGGATACGGCTGTCCGGCGGGCAGAAACAGCGTCTGGCGCTGGCGCGCGCCATCCTGGCGAACCCCCGCGTGCTTATCCTGGACGAGGCGACTTCCTCCGTAGATGCGGAGGCGGAATACTGGATTCAGCGGGCGCTGACGGAGGTGCTCAGAGGACGCACCGCTATCGTCATCGCGCATCGGCTTTCCACGATACGCAGTGCGGACAAGATCATCGTGCTGGAGGGAGGCAGGGTGGTGGAGATGGGCCGGCATGAGACACTGATGCAGCGCGCCGGCCTGTACAGCCAGCTCTACGCCCGGCAGGTGGAGATGGTT
>JAPWUQ010000008.1 GCA_028275445.1 Anaerolineae bacterium
GCAGTGCCGGCGGGCAAGCCGGCCGCGCCGGTACAGCCGCCGGCGGTGAAACGCAATATCATCATGCGCATTATTGACCGTATTCGCGGCATCTAGCACATCCTGCACCACGGGGAAGCATCATGCAAAACGTCAAAATCGTCATCACCGGGCCGTTCGCCGCCGGCAAAACCGAATTCATCCGCAGTATCAGCGAGATCGATGTCGTCTCCACGGAGCGGCGCATCTCCGACAACAGCCGGGTGGTCAAGGAAGAGACCACGGTCGCCATGGACTTCGGCCGCATCACCATTGACCAGGACCTGGTGCTCTACCTTTTCGGCACGCCCGGCCAGAAGCGCTTCGATTTCATGTGGGAGATCCTCTCGGAGGGCATGCTGGGCTTTGTGCTGATGGTGGACAGCACGAAGTCGGAGACCTTCCGGGAGGCGCGCCAGATCCTGGATGTGTTCAAGAAATACGCCGGCGTCCCCTACGTGGTGGCCGCCAACAAACAGGACCTGCCCGACGCCTGGAGCCCGGAGGACCTGCGCATCGCCCTGCGCATCAACAGCGATGTCAAGGTCCTGCCCTGCGTGGCGCGGGATAAGGAGAGCGTCAAGCACGTACTGCTGGAACTGCTGTACACCATCCTGGAATCCCTGGAGGAGGGGGTGAGCTGAGGGTATGCCCTCCATCGTCACGGAACGCGGTGTGGTGCACTATGAGACGGTGGGGCGCGGCCGGCCGGTCATCCTCCTGCACTGCTGGTTGGGCTCCTGGAACAACTGGCGCGATACGATGGATGTGCTGTCGCGCAGTTTCCGGGTACATGCCCTCGATTTCTGGGGCTTCGGCGAGTCCTCCAAACAGCCGCGCTACGAGATCAGCGATTACGTCTTCATGGTGGAGGCCTTTATGGACCGGCTGGGCATCGAGGCCGCGCCGGTCTTCGGCCATTCCATGGGCGGCAGTGTATCGCTCTGCGTGGCGCTGAAATATCCCGAGCGGGTGACGCGGGTGGCCATTGTCGGCTCGCCGGTGGTGGGGTCTTCCCTCTCGTTCTGGCTGAAGGTCGCCGGCAAACAGCCTTTCGGCTGGCTGGCCTGGAACACGCCCTTTTTCCTGCCGGCGGTGATGCGGCTGTACGCGCCCTGGATGGCGCGCGATCATCGGCGCTGGTACCGCATGTTCATCCAGGACATCAGCCGCACCACCATGCAGGCCTTCTCGTACAGCATCGGTTCGCTGGCCAAGATGGACCTGCGGCCCTATCTGCACCAGTTCACCATGCCGGTGCTGGGCATCTTCGGCCGGCATGACAACATCGTCAACCCGAACCAGGCCGAGCTGGTGGAGAAGATGCCGCGCGGCCGCAGTGTCATCTTCGAGCACTCGCGCCATTATCCCATGCTGGACGAGAGCGAGCGCTTCCACCAGGTCCTGCTGGAGTTCCTGCAGGCGCCGGCATGAGGGGATATGGGCACAGGTCTTGGGAGTTGGTCGCGGGGACGCGCCTGGGAAATCATGGATGAGACGGTGCTGGCATGACAGGACCACTGCTGAAGCTGGAGCCAGACGCCCCGCGGTATTATTATTCCAACCGCATGGCACGGGCATATCTGCTGGGGCTGGAGGAGGTGCTGGGGAAGAACGGGGTGCATGCCCTGCTCAATTACGCCGGCCTGCGCCACCGCGTCAACAATTACCCGCCCAATGACCTGGCGCTGGGGTTCGAGTTCGCGGAGTTCTCCGGCATCCAGCAGGCGCTCGAGGAGATATACGGCCGGCGCGGCGGGCGGGCGCTCGCCAGGCGCGCCGGCCGCGCCACCTTCAAGTACGGCCTGCGGGAGTTCGAGGGGGTCATCGGCATCGCCGACCTGGCCCTGCGCCTGATACCGCTGGGGCTGAAGCTGAAAATCGGCGCCGAGACCTTTGCCGGCATCTTCAACCGCTTCAGCGACCAGATTGTGGTGCTGGAAGAGCACGAGGATCACTATATCTGGAGCAACGAGCGCTGTGCGGTCTGCTGGGGCCGGCACAGCCAGGACCCGTGCTGTGACGTGGCGGTGGGCATCCTGGAGGAAGGCCTGCACTGGGTCAGCGGCGGGCAGGATTTCCGCGTCGAGGAGATCGCCTGCATTGCCCGGGGGGACCCGGCCTGCCGCTTCTACATCCCGAAGAAGCCGGCGCGCTGAGCCGGCCTCGCGGCGGATGTTCGGATGGGGGAGAGATGAAAAAGGTCATCATTCGCGATCGGCGGAAAATTGCGCCCTTCAACGAGCCGGCGCGCGACCTGCGGGTGATGAACAAACCCCTCTGGCTCTGGCAGCGCGACGTCCTGGCGCCGTACTGCACCCACGAGATCGTTGTCGACTCGCTGGAGGAAATCCCGCCGGACGACGAGGAAACCCTGGCCTACCAGGATAATCTCTTCTTCGACGCCCCCTTCGTGGAGGCCTTTATCAAGGGCGCGCGGGCGCTGGGCAAGGCCTGCCGCGTGGCCTTCTCCCTGGACGACAAGGCCATCACCACCCACGCCCTGCCCCTGCAGAGCGGCATCCGGCGGGAAGGCAATGTCTACATCGCCAACATGTTCTATTTCCCCCATGGGCCGGAGCCGCTGGTGCGCCCGCTGGTCATTGACACCATGGCGCGCGAGATCGGCTACTATCATATCCCGACCTATATGGCCCGCGAGACGGGGGATTTGACCTTTTTCGTCCCGCTCCGCGCCTTCCTCTCCATCGAACACTGGGTGCACCTGTTCATCGCCAACTCGCCCTTCGGCATTTTTGCCGAGGGGGCGCGCATGGAGGCCGGCCTTTCCAAACTCTCCACCCGTCTGCGCATCCTTTTCCGCTCGCTGGTGGAGCGCCGGCAGTTCCTCTCCAGCTCCGCGCTGGTCAAGGTGGGACGCAATACCTATATTGACCCCAACGCCATTATCGAAGGACCGACCTATATCGGGGACAACTGTACCATCGGCAACGGCGTGGTCATCACCAACTGTATCATCGGCAATCATGTGAACATTATGGAAGGCTGTCAGCTTATGCTGAGCGTGGTCAGCGACGGGTGCTACCTGCCCTTCCGGGCGGCCCTGTTCATGACCACATTGATGGAAAACTCGATGGTGGCGCAGAACGCCTGCCTGCAGATGTGCGTGGTGGGACGGGACACGTTCATCGGCGCCGGCACGACCTTCACCGACTTCAACCTGCTGGAGCGGCCTATCCGGGTCTGGCACCGCGGCCGGCTGGAACCCATCAACCTGCCGGTGCTGGGCGGTTGTGTGGGACACCACTGCCGCATCGGCGCCGGCATGATCATTTACCCGGCCCGCACCATCGAGTCCGATTCCATCGTCTTTGCCCTGCCGGGCAAGAACATCATCACGAAGAATATCCGCTACGAGGACAGCTATCACTTCGGACTGCCGGGGGCGGAGCGGCATCAGCGCCTGTACCCGCGGGACCCGGAGGATAATATGCTATGAGCGGCCAGGTGCACGGGAATGCCGGCCCGTATGATTTTGCGTTTATCATTCACCCGATCGACCCGAAGGAGGATGTGAAGCGCAAATATCCCCTCCTGGGGACGCTCCTGCCGGTGCCGGCCATCCACTTCTTTTCGCAGTTCTTCCCGCCGGTCTACATCTCCCGCATCGAGGGAGTGCGCTCGGAGAGCACCGGCCGCACCGTGGGGGGATGGTTCGTGGCCTGCCCCCTCACGCCCGAGCGCATAATGTCCCTGCCGGTAGAGCGGGTGTACCGCAAGATCATCCAGGCCGGCCGGCTGGCGGAGCGGTTGGGCGCCAAACTGCTCGGGCTGGGGGCATATACATCGGTGGTGGGGGACGCCGGCGTCACCATCGCGCGCCATCTCTCCATCCCTGTCACCACGGGCGACAGTTACACGGTGGCCGTAGCGCTGGAGGCGGTGCGCGAGGGCGCCAGGCAGATGGATATCGAGATGGAGCGCGCCGCCGCGGCCGTGGTGGGCGCCACTGGCGCCATCGGCCGTGCGGCGGCGCACATCCTGGCCGGCGAGGTGCAGGAGCTGATCCTCATCGGCCGGGATGCTTCCAAGATCGAGTCCCTGCTCGAATCCCTCCGCCCCGTGTCCCATGCCCGTCTGGCCGGCTCCACCAGGCTGGACGACGTGGCGCGGGCGGACCTGGTGCTGACGGTCAGCTCCGCCATCGGGGCGATCATCGAGCCGCAGCATCTGCGCAGTGGCGCGGTGGTATGTGATATTGCCCGGCCGCGCGATGTCTCGGCGCGCGTCGCGCAGGCACGCGACGATGTGCTGGTGATGGACGGCGGGGTGGTGCAGGTGCCGGGAGATGTAGATTTCGGCTTTGATTTCGGCTTCCCACCGCGCACCGCCTACGCCTGCATGGCGGAGGTGATGATTCTAGCGCTGGAAGGCCGGCTGGAGAGCTATACCCTCGGCCGCAATATCACGGTGGAACAGGTGCAGACCATCGCGCGGCTCGGCCAACAGCACGGCTTCCGGCTGGCCGGCCTGCGCGCCTTCGACCGCCCGCTGACGGAAGAGCAGATCGCGCGCGTGCGGGCGCGCCGGCGGCAGTCGCAGTTATCCGTGACAGGTTATCCTTTGGGGGAGGAAACGCATGAGCAAGGGACGTATCCTGATCGTGGAAGATGATGTGGACATCGCCAATATGCTGAAGATTTATTTCGAGGCGCAGGGATATGAGATCCTGACCGCCGGCCGCGGCCGGGATGCGCTGGAGCTGAGCCGGCGGCACATCCCCAACGTCGTCATCCTGGACATCCGTCTGCCGGACATTGACGGGTATGAGGTCTGCCGGCAGTTGCGCGCCAACCTGCGCACCAGCCACATCCCCATCCTGTTCCTGACCCAAAAAGATGACCGCAGTGACAAGATCGCCGGCCTGGAGCTGGGCGCGGACGATTACATCACCAAGCCCTTTGACATCGAGGAACTGCGGCTCCGCCTGCAAAACGCCCTGCGCCGCGCCACCTACGAGAGCTTGACCAGCCCGGTGACCGGCCTGCCCAGCAGTCGGCTCATCGAGGACCAGTTGAAGAAGCTCCTGCGCCTGCAGGACTGGGCAGTGCTGTACATCGGCATCAAGGCCTTTGCCCCGTTCACGGACGCCTACGGCTTTGTCGCCGGCGACGACGTGCTCCGCTTCGCCGCCATGGTCATCACCGAGGTCATCAATGAGCACGGCACCCCGCAGGACTTCGTGGGGCATGTGGGCGGGAGCGATTTCATCGTGGTGACCTTCGGCGGCCGGCCGGCCTTCCTGGCCGAACAGCTCAGCGCCAAGTTCGCCGAGGGCATCGGCTCCTTCTATTCCTTCCAGGACCGCGAGCGCGGGTATCTCCTGCTGGAGGATTCCGAAGGGCGCCGGCGCCAGGAGCCGCTCATGTCGCTGGCCATCGGCATCATCACGGATAAGACCCTGCCCTTCTCCGACATCCGCGAGATCACGGAGGCGGCCGCCGAGGCGCGGCGCAAAGCGTCAGAATCTGCGTGAGGGATGGAGTGATCCGGCAGAAAGCGGGGGCGCAGGCGCCGGCGGAGGCGGAACTGCGCCAGAGAGTCATCCAACTGGAGGCCATCCAGCGCATCAGCCAGGAGCTGAGCACCACGCTGGACCTCCAGCACCTGATGGATAAGGTGCTGGAGGAGGCGGTGCTGACGCTGGGGGCGCGGCGCGGCTGTATCCTGCTGAAGGACCCCGCCGGCACGTCCTACCAGCTCCTGGCCCATGCCGGCTGGGAGGAGGAAGCCCTGCCGGCGCTGGCCCAGGAACTGCCCCACCATCCGGCGGTGGCGCCGGCTTTGCACGGGAACCACCCCCACACGGGAGAGGATGCGGACGGCATGGGCGTCCTGGCCGTCCCGATCGAGTATACCGGACAGGTGGTGGGGGTGCTGTTCCTGGCGCGGGCGGTTCCGCCCCTCTTCGCCGAGAGCGAGGTGGAGTTCGGCAGAATGCTGGCCGCCCAGGCCTCCATTGCGGTCGGCAGTGCCTGGCGCTACGAGGAGCTGGTGCGCCAGCGCGAGGCCCTGCGCCGGCGGGCCGAACAGCTCTCCCACCTCTTCCACATCGCCCAGGAAGCCCGCAGTGACCGGCCGCTGGAGGAGCTGTTGGAGGATGCCGCCTATGCCATCCAGGAATCGGTCGGCTTCAACATCGTCATGTTCAGCGTGGCCGCCGGCGACCCACCGGTGCTGGAGCGGGTGGCCGCGGCCGGCCTGCCCCTTCAGGTTTTTGAAGAGCTGAAAAAGGTGCGCCAGCCCCTGGCGAAAATCCTCTCCCTGCTGAAGGAAGAATACCGCATCGGGAACCAGTCCTATTTCTTCCCCCATCAGCGCTTTCATGAGTGGGGGGCGGAACTGCACGTGTATACCTCGCCGCGCGCCGGCCTGCCCACCGCCGAAGGAGAATGGCATCCCAATGACATGCTGTTGGTGCCGCTGTGGGGCAAGAACCAGCAGTTGTTGGGCATCCTGAGCGTGGATGACCCGCGCGACCGCCGGCTCCCCGATCCTGCCACCATCGAGGCGCTGGAAACCTTCGCCGGCCAGGCGGCCATCGCCATCGAGAACCGCCGGCTGTTCGAGCTGGAGCGCCGGCGCGCCGAGGCGGCTGAGACCATGCTCCAGGTCGGCCAGGCCATCAGCTCCTCCCTGGAACCGCGCCGCATCCTGCAGACCGTGGTGGATGAGGTGGCGCGCCTCTTCCAGGTGGACCGCAGTGCGGTCCTGCTGTTTGACTCCGAGCGAGAGTTCGGCCGGATCGCGGCAGAGCATTACCGACCGGGCGAGGAGCCGGCCCCGATCTTCCGCGTGCCGCTGGCCAGCGATGCCGTGCTGTCCCGCGTGATGGAAGAGAAGGTCGTGGTCTGCATAGAGGATATGACGGTCGAACACGGGGCGCGCGATCCGGGCGCGCTCTGGAAAGTGCGCCGGCCGCGCTCCGTGCTGGTGGTGCCGCTGATCGTGCGGGATGAGGTGACGGGCGTCATCACGCTGGAGAGCCTGGCGAAGCCCCGGCGCTTCTCCCCGGAGGAGATTCAGCAGTGCCAGCTCATCGCCAATATGGCGGCCACGGCGATAGAGAACGCCCGGCTGTACGATGAGGTGTGGGCGTTCAGCCGGCAGTTGGAACTGCGCGTGGAGGAGCGCACCCGCGAACTGCGGAGGGAACGCGACCGCGTGCAGGCGCTCTACCGCATCGCCCGCGAACTGAGCTCCAGCCTGGACCTGCACCGCGTCATGCATCAGGCGCTCAAGCTCCTGCAGGAAGCGGTGGGCGCCACCGAGGGGCTTATCTTGCTGATGGACGAGCGCACCCCGTACCTGGTCATCCGGGCGGCCATCGGCCGGCCGACCCCCATCCCGCGCGAGGGCCAGGTCACCCAACTGCGGCGCGACCAGGGACTGGCCGGCTGGGTCATCACTCAACGCAAGCCCACCATCGTGCCCGATACAACGCGCGATGAGCGCTGGGTGCATCTGGAGGGGACGCCGAACCCGCCGCGCAGCGCGCTGGCGGTCCCCCTGCAGGCCGGCGAGGATGTCCTGGGCGCGCTCTTCCTGTTCCATGACCAACTGGATTACTTCAACGACAGCCATCTGACGCTGGTGACGGCGGCGGCGTCCCAGGTGGCCTCCGCCATTAACAACGCCACGCTGTACCGCCTCATCACCGAACAGGCCGAACGTCTGGGCACGATGTGGCGCCAGCAGAGGGAAGAGGCCTCGCGCAACGAGGCCATCCTGCGCTCCATCGCCGACGGCGTGCTGGTGAACGATGTGCATGGGCGGGTGATCCTGATGAACAGCGCGGCGGAGCGCATCCTGGAAGCGCGGGCCGAGACGGCGTTGGGGCAGGATGTGCGCAACTTCTTCGCCGCGGCGGAGCCGGAAGGCCGGCAGAGGGCCATCGAGGCTGTGAACGCCATGCTGAAGGCCGGCCACCCCCCGCAGGTGGTGCAGACCCAACTGGAGATCGGTGGGCGCATCATCAGCACCAACATCGCCCCGGTGCTCACCGAACAGGGCGAACTATTGGGCCTGGTCACGGTCCTGCGCGATATCACCCGCGAGGTGGAGGCCGACCGCGCCAAGAGCGAGTTCGTCTCGACAGTCTCCCACGAACTGCGCACCCCCATGACCTCCATCAAAGGGTACACCGACCTGCTGGTCATGGGCGCGGTGGGAGGGCTGAACGAGACACAACAGCGCTTCCTGAAGATCATCCAGGAGAACGCCAACCGGCTGACCTCCCTGATCAACGACCTGCTGGACATCAGCCGCATTGAGACGGGGCGCATCGAGCTGAACATGACGCCGGTGGACCTGGGTGAGCTGATCCGCTCGGTGGCCGCCTCCATGGCCGGCCAGGCGGCACAGCACGGCCTGACCCTGGAAGTGCACGTAGATGAGGACCTGCCGCTCACCATGGCGGATAAAGACCGCCTGACCCAGGTGCTGGTGAACCTGGTCGGGAATGCGATACTGTACACGGACGCCGGCGGACGCGTGGACATCCGCGCTCGCCCGGTGGAATCCGCCGTGGTGGTGGAGGTGGCGGACACCGGCATCGGCATCCCGAAGGAAGACCTGGGCAAGATCTTCGACCGCTTTTACCGGGGCGAGTCGGAGCGCGTCCAGCAGTGCCAGGGCACTGGTCTCGGGCTGGCCATCGTGAAATCGTTCGTGGAGATGCACGGCGGCCGCATCTGGGTGGAGAGCGAGCCGGGGCGGGGCAGTACGTTCACGTTCACCCTGCCGGTGCGCGATGTGGAGGTAAAGCCGCCGGCGCAGAGCCTGACATCCCCCGCGGACAAGGGGCACATGGAGGGGACATCATGAGCGACGTGATTCTGGTGGTCGAGGACGAACGGGACATCCGCGAGCTGATCGCCTTCACCCTGCGCTTCGGCGGGCTGAACGTCGAGGAGGCCAACGATGGGGAAAGCGGCATCGCCAAAGCGCGCACCCTCCAGCCGCGCCTTATCCTGATGGACGTGCGCATGCCCCGCATGACGGGCTTCGAGGCCTGCGAGAAGCTCAAGACCTACCCGGAGACGCGGGATATCCCCATCGTGTTTCTCTCGGCCAAGGGACAGGCCGCCGAGATCCAGCGGGGGATGGAGCTGGGGGCGGTGGCCTATATCCTGAAGCCTTTCGCGCCGGATGAACTGCTCCAACAGGTCAAGGATTTGCTGGCGAAGCTGGGTTCGCCGGCCGCATAAGCCGGCCTATCGGGAAATGGCTGGGACGCCATGAGCGCAATCGTCATTGACGGCAAACTCGTACACTACGAGGCGGTGGGACGCGGCAAGCCGGTCGTCTTTCTGCACGGCTGGCTCGGCTCATGGCGCTATTGGATGCACACCATGGAGGAGCTGTCCAGCCGCTGTCGCTGTTACGCCTTCGACTTCTGGGGGTTCGGGGATACGGAGCGCCGGCCGCCCTACTCCGACCTCAACGATTTCGTGATGCAGTTGGATGCCTTCCTGGAGGACATGGGTATCTGGCGCTTCAGCCTCATCGCGCACGGGCTGGGGGCCGTGGTGGGGGCGCGCTTCGCCGGCCTTTTCCCACAGCGCATCGAACGCTTCATGGCGGTCAGCCTCCCCATCGCGCCGGCCATGCTCAACCGCAAGGCGCTGGTCAGCGGCGGCAAAGGCCTGTTCGGCCTGTTCGGCTACCGCTGGAACGAGTACCCGGAGCTGGCCGGCGAGCTGGCCAAGACCGACCCGCAGGTCATCGAGCAAACCCTGGACGCGCTGGAGGACGTGGACATCCCGGCCGCCCTCTCCCTGCTCGATATGCCGGTGCTCCTGGTCTACGGCCGCAAAGACCCCATGGTCAAGCCGCTGGACGAATCGCTGATCCATCCGGAGCGCTATAACACGCGGGTGATCCATTTTGATGTGGCGCGCCATTTCCCCATGCTGGAGGAGCGCAGTAAGTTCATCCGGCTGATGAAGGATTTCTTCGAGGCCGGCGACGATCTGCGCAGTCTGGAGCTGAAGCAGGAATGGCGCCGGCGCACGCGATAGGAGAGCAGTCGTGCGGGCTGTGATTGTAGCCAACGGGATCATCGAGGACGAGGAGGGGGCAAAGGCCATTGCCGCCGGCGCCCCCCTGCTGATCTGCGCCGACGGCGGCGCCCATCACGTCATGCGCTGGGGCCTGCGGCCTCACGCCGTCATCGGCGATATGGACTCGCTGGAGGAAGATCCGCTCCGCCGGCTGGAGGAGGCCGGCACTCTGCTCCTGCGCTATCCCAGCCGCAAGGACGAGACCGATTTGGAGCTGGCCCTGGATTATGCCGTCCGCCAGGGCGCCGATGAGATCCTCATCTTGGGAGCGCTGGGCGGGCGGTGGGACCATACGGTGGCGAATATCCTCCTGCTGACCTGGCCGCGGCTGGAGGGCCGGGAGGTACAGATTGTCGCCGGCCAGGAGCGGCTGTTCCTGGTGCGCCGGCAGGTTACCCTGCACGGCGCGGCCGGCGACATCGTCTCCCTGCTCCCCCTGTCCCCGGTGGTGGAGGGCATCGTCACCAGCGGGCTGGAATATCCCCTGCGGGGGGAGCCGCTGTATATGGGCCCCAGCCGCGGCGTGAGCAACGTCATGCTGGGGCCAGAAGCGACGATCACGATCCAAACGGGATGGCTGTTGGTCGTGCACCGGCGGAGTGCCGGCGGGAACCCCTAGCGGCCGGACCCCTTTTCCTCCAGCCAGCCCAGCAGTTCCTCCAGACCGCGGATGACCGGGCAGGACGCGGCCGGCGCCTTCCCCGTGCGGTCCAGCAGGATGCCGGTCATGCCGGCGGCCTGCGCCCCGCGCACATCCGCCTCATACTGATCGCCCACATGCACGGCCGCGGCCGGCGGAATCCCCACCCGCGCCAGCGCGTGTTGAAAGATGGCCGGATGCGGCTTGCTATAACCCACGTAGGCCGAGGCGGTGAGGGTATCGAAATATCCGTCAATGCCCAGGTGCCGACAGCGCTCCACCAGGTTCCAGCTCCAGTTGGAGATGATGCCCAGGCGGTAGCCCAGCGCTTTGAGCCTTTCCAGGGCCGGCAGGACGTCATCGTACAGCCGCATGACGCCCGGCTGGGCGAAGAGCGCCTCCAGCCGCTCGTGGTAGCGCCGGCGGATCTCCTCGTCCTCGTACCCCAGATGGCGCAGGAGCTGACGCTCCATCTCCAGCTCGCGGGCCGCATCATACTCCGGCGTGGGAGGGAAAGGATTCTGGACCCCTTCCAGCGCGTAGGCTTTCCAGACCCGGCCCAGCGCCGGCAGGACCTGCTCCGGCCCAACGGGGAGGCCGGCCTCCCGCAGTGCCCGCAGGGTCAGCTCCTCCACAGGAGGGTCGAAGTACATCAGGGTGTAACCAAGGTCGAAGAACACGGCCTGTACGCTGTCAGACGCCATCTCCCAACGCCTCCGTAAGGGCCATGCATCAGCCGGCCTGTCCCACCAGCCGGCTCAGCCGCTCGATGGCCTCGTCCAGCCGGCGCAGACAACGCTCCTTACCCAAGACCGCCATGGACTCGAACAGCGGGGGCGACACCGGCTTGCCGGTGATGGCAATGCGGATAATGCCGAAAAGCTGGCGCGCTTTGACGCCCAGCTCCTCCACCAGCGGGCGCAGGGCGGCCTCGATGGCCGGCGCATCGAACGCCTCCAGCGCCGCCACAACCTGCCGGGCGCGCTTCAGCGCCTCCAGCGATGCCTCGGCGCTCATCTTCTCGCCGATGAGGCTTTCCGCCGGATAGTCCAACCGCTCGCGGAAGGCGAAATCCATCATCTCCACCGCCTCGCTCAACACCTTGATGCGCTCCTGCACCAGCGGGGCGAGCAGGCGGGTTTCCGGCCGGCGGCGCACCTCCTCCTCGCTCATACCCAGGCCTTTGGCCAGGAAGGGCACCAGCCGCTCTGCCAGCTCATCTGGCGAGAGCTGACGGATGTAGTAGCCGTTCATCCACTCCAGCTTCTCGTACGAGAAGGCGGCCGGCGCCTTATTGATGCGGTCCAGATCGAAGTGCTGGATGGCCACCTCCTTCGGCATGATCTGCGTCTTGTCGTCCAGCGACCAGCCGACCAGGGTGAGGAAGTTGAACATGGCCTCCGGCAGATAGCCGGCCTCTTTGAACTCCCGCACCAGCACGTAATGCTCCTTGTCCCCGACCCTTTGCCGGCGCTTGCTCATCTTGCCCTGCCCGCTCGGATCCAGGATGACCGGCAGATGGGCGAAGACCGGCGGCTCCCAGCCAAACGCCTGATACAGCAGGACATGCTTGGGCACGCTGGGAAGCCACTCGTCGGCCCGCATGATATGGCTGATGCGCATCAGATGGTCGTCAATGACATTGGCCAGGTGATAGGTGGGATAGCCGTCCGACTTCAGCAGGATCAGGTCGTCCAGACTGCTGTTGTCCACCGTGATGGTGCCGCGGATAACATCGGTGAATGAGGTCTGTCCTTCCAGCGGCACGGCCAGCCGGATGACCGGCTTGATGCCCTGGGCCTCATATTCGGCGCGCTGTTTGGCGGTGAGATAGCGGCAGTGACGGTCGTAGCCGGGAGGCTCGCCGCGCTTGCGCTGTTCCTCCCGCATGGCCTCCAGGCGCTCCGGCGAGCAGTAGCAGTAGTAGGCATGGCCCTCGCGCACCAGTTTCTCCGCATATTCCTGGTAAATATGCAGGCGCTGGGACTGGAAATAGGGGCCGTAGGGGCCGCCGACATCCGGCCCTTCGTCCCAATCCAGGCCGAGCCAGCGCAGCATCGCCATCAAGTCTTCCAGCGCGTCCTCCTGATAGCGGGTGCGGTCGGTATCCTCGATGCGCAAGATGAAGACGCCGTTATGCCGGCGCGCGAACAGCCAGTTAAACAATGCGGTGCGCGCCCCGCCCACATGCAGATAGCCGGTGGGGCTGGGGGCAAAGCGCACGCGTACCGGTGCCGATGACATGGTATCCCTGTTCCTCCAGTATCAGATTATTATGGTATGGAACCCCCGACCCGGCTGGCCAGGGGATATTCGACCTTCAGCCGGCGCAGGTTGACGCTCTGCACCAGCCCTTCTGCCATCAGGAAAGCGATGAGCGAACTGCCGCCACTGCTGACAAAGGGGAGCGGCACGCCGGTGGCCGGCAGCATCCCGATGTTCATCCCGATATTCACCACACTCTGAAACAGGATGAGCGTCGCCACACCCACCGCGATCAACTGCCCCATCATATCGCGCGCCCGTATGGCGCCGCGCAGTAACCGCAGTACCACCACCAGCAGTAATGCCACGAGGATCAGCACCCCGATAAAGCCCAGCTCTTCGCCGATGACCGCAAAGATGAAGTCCGACCAGCGCACCCGCAGGAAGCGCAGTTGGCTTTGACTGCCCATGGCGAACCCTTTGCCCAGCAGGCCTCCCGACCCGATGCCGATCATGGCCTGCCACACGTTGTAGTTGGCCATGCTGTCGCTGGATGGATTCAGGAAGATGAGGATGCGCTGACGCTGATAGTCTGCCAGGAGCGCCCACAGCGCCGGCGAGGCCAGCACGCCGGCCGCCAGCAGCCCGAGCAGATAGCGCAGGCGCACGCCGGCCACGAAGGCCATCACCCCCCACAGCACCAGCAGGGAAACAGCCGTGCTCAGGTTGGGCTGGGCCATGATGAGCGCCACCGCCGGCAGGACAAACAACAACGACACAACAAACGTGCGGAACGAGGTGATCTCCTCCTGCCGGCCGTCGAAGTACGCCGCCAGGAAGATGATCAGCAGTATCTTGGCGATCTCCGCCGGCTGGATGGGGAAGAAGCGCAGATTGACCCAGCGCTGGGCGCCGTAGCTCTCCTCACCCACCGCCAGCACCAGCACCAGCAGTCCCAGTGCCAGGAAGTACATCGGATAGCGGAAATCGCGCAGATGGCGGTAGTCAATGAGCGTGGCCCCCAGCATCAGCGCCGCGCCGATGCCGGCATATACCGCCTGGCGCCGCGGAAGCTCCTGCAGGCCGGGCGAATCCGACACGGCGCTGGATATCATCAGCACGCCGTACCCGACCAGCAGAGCGGTCGCCAGCAGTAACAGCAGGTCAAAGTGGCGCCAATTTACCTTGCGCATATCCCCTCAAACCATCCGATCAGCGGCGCGAGCCGGCGCGCCCGCGGGACAGCGGGATATTCGCCACCAGCCAGCTCTCTCGCTGATTCTGGGAAATGGTGATCTCCACTGCCTCCCGGTCAATGTCCACGTAGCGGGAGATCGTGTCAATCAGGTCATCCTTCAGGGCCTGGAGCACATGGGGCGAGAGCTGTACCCGGTCCTGCACCAGCACCAGTTGGAGCCGCTCTTTCGCCACAGTGCGGCTGGAAGGTTCGCGGCGGCCTGTCAGCTTGTCCAAGATTCCCATGCTTTCTCTCCCTTCTGAACCCCTGGCGGTGCCTTCGGCCATCGGTTCGCTTTCCCCTCGCCTGGACGGTGATCCGCTCTCACGAAGAAGCGGGGCGGACGAAGCGCGTCAGCCGCTTCAGCCATCCGTCGTTGGACGGCAGGGGCATGAACGGCACCTCCTGACCGGTGAGGCGTTTGGCAATGTTGCGGAAGGCCTGGCCGGCCAGCGACTTGCGGTCCATCGCCGCCGGCGTGCCGCGGTTGGTGGACATGATGATGGTCTCATCCTCCGGCACGATGCCGATCAGCTCGATCGCCAGGAGTTCCACCACGTCCTCGATAGTGAGCATCTCGCCCTTGCGCACCAGGTCCGACTTGATGCGGTTGATAATCAGCCGCGCCGGCCCCTTCTCCTGCGCCTCCACAAACCCGATGGCCCGGTCGGCATCCCGCACCGCCGAGACATCCGGCGTGGTGACGATGATGACCTCGTCCGCCGGCGCCAGCGCGTTGTGAAAGCCGGTCTCGATGCCGGCCGGCGAGTCCAGCAGGATGAAATCAAACTCCTTGCGCAGTTCATCGCACAGCGCCTGCATCTGCGCCGCGGAGACGGCAGTCTTGTCGCGTGTCTGGGCCGCCGGCAGCAGATACAGCTCGGACAGGTGCCGGTCCCGCACCAGCGCCTGCTTCAGCCGACAGCGCCCCTCCACCACGTCCACCAGGTCATAGACGATGCGGTTGTCCAGTCCCATGACCAGGTCCAGGTTGCGCAGGCCGATGTCGGTGTCCACGCAGACCACGCTCTTGCCCAGAAGAGCCAGCCCCACACCGATATTGGCGGTGGTAGTGGTTTTCCCCACGCCGCCCTTGCCCGAAGTAATGGTGATGATCCTGCCTCCCATATGGCATGGCCTCCATTCTGGTGGAAACGCGTCCCATTATCAATGCCGGCGCAGCCAGCGCCAGAACCCCGACCAGCGCCTGGAAACATCTTTCGGATGCCGGCCCGCCGCCCCTATACCCTCTATCCAAGGCTCCAGCACAATCTGTCTGTCGCGCAGTGCGGCCATGTGCGGCATGCCGGCGGAAACCGCCGGCTCCTGTACATGGGTCGAGACGACGTCGGCGATGCGCACCTGCTCCGGCCGAAAGCGCAGGGCGCAGATGACCGCTCCTTCATCGCCGCCGGCGCCGGCATGGGCCATCCCGCGCAGTGTCCCCCAAATGACGATGTCCCCGCCGGCGATCACCTCCGCGCCGGGATTCACATCCCCCACCACCACAATATGCCCCCGATGTACCAGCGAGGCGCCGCTCCGCAGGGTGCGCCGCACCAGCAATCCCTCGCTGGCCACCCACCCGCCGGCCGGCTCCTTCTCCTCCGCCGCCGGCTCCTCGCGGGAGGGCGCAGGGGAGCGGCTGGCCGGCCGGATGCTCGTCTCCAGCCCCAGGCTGTCGGCGGCCGCGCGCGTCTCCGGCAAATCGGCCTCCACCGCCCACAATGTCACTTCCCATTTATACAATACATTGCCCAAGGCCTCAATTTCATCGCGGTTCAGCAGTCGCGAACCTACCCGCAGGGCAACCCGCCCGCCCCGGAAAAAGCGGGCGGACTGGCCCAGCTTCTGGTCCAGCTCGCGCAGGATGGTCTGGAGATCGCCCTGCCCCAGCTCGATGATGAGGCCCTCGCTCGTACCTTTGATGACCACAGGAGATGCCGGCATAGCTCATTCCCCGCTGTACAGCCTGGGCACACCGAAATAGGCGCTCAGGATTTCCCCGGCCACGGGGGCCGCCACCGATGAACCCTCTCCCCCGCCGTAGATGAAGACCACCACGGCGATCTCCGGATTTTCCGCCGGCGCGTAGGCCACGAACCACGCATGGGTGGGCAGGTTCCCTTTCGCATCGCGCTTACCGGGGAATTCCGCCGTGCCGGTCTTGCCGGCCACATGAATTCCCTGCAAAGCCGCCTGCCGGCCGGTGCCGCGCTCCACCGCCTGCTCCAGCCCCCGCTGAATCTCCCGGATGTACGACTCCTCCACCGGCAGGCGGCGGATCAACTGCGGGCCGACCTCCTGCACCACCCTGCCCTCCGCATCCACGATCTGCCGCACCACATGCGGCTGATACAGGGAGCCGCCGTTGGCGATGGCCGCAAAAGCGTTCACCACCTGCAGAGGCGTGGCCAGCACGAAGCCCTGCCCAATGGCCATGTTATAGGTGTCACCCTTGACCCAGCTCTCGCTGTAATTCAGGCGCTTCCACTGGGCGGTGGGGACCAGCCCTCTCACCTCGCCGGGCAAATCAATGCCGGTGAGTTCCCCGAAGCCGAAGGCATGGGCATAACTGGCGAGCCGCTCCAAGCCCAGGCCGGCAAAGTCCTGGAAGCCGCCGGCCACCTGGTAGAAGAAGATGTCGCACGACTGGACGATGGCCTCCTCCAGGGCGATGGCGCCGTGGCCGTGTCCGTACTTATGAATCCAGCAGTAAAACGGCTGGGCCTTGGTGGGATCATCCGGGAAATATTGGTTCGGCACGTACATGATGCCGTCACAGCGGATCAGTGTCCGCGGGGTGATGACCCCTTCCTGCAGGCCGCCGGCGGCCGGCACGATCTTGAACGTGGAGCCGGGCGGGTACTGGCCCATGATGGCATGGTTCACCAGCGGCCGGCGCTCATCGGCGTTCAGCCGCTCGTAGTCTTCGGGCTTGATGCCGCCGGCGAACAGGTTATTGTCATATCCCGGCAGAGAAACCATCGCCAGCACCTCCCCGTTCTGGGGGTTCATGGCGATCGCCACACCCGACGGGGATTTGGCCTGCTGAAGGGCTTTCGCCAGGAGCTGTTCCGTGGCGCGCTGAAGCGCCAGGTCAATGCTCAACACCAGGTTGTTGCCCGGCGTCGGCGGCGTGATCTCCCCGATGGTGCGGACCTCCCGGCCGGCGACGTCCACCTCAATGGTCTTACGCCCTTTGACCCCGCGCAACTCCGCCTCGTACTGAAGCTCCAGGCCGGCCAGCCCCACCTGGTCGGTGGGCGCATAGCCCTGGGAGATATAGGTCTCGCGCAGTTCGCGCGGGATGGGACCCATGTATCCCAGCAGATGCGCCATCAGCTCGCCGGCCGGATACGAACGCTGGGGCTGGACCGTCACCTGCACTCCCGGCAGATACAGGCGCTCCTCCTCAATGGTGAAGGCGACGTCCCGGTCCACCCCACTGCGGATGACCACCGGCTGGTACGGGGCAAGGGCCTCGGCCTCCTCGAGCAGTTCGGTCAGATAGGTGATGGGGTCGCGGCGCCCCTCGCGCCGGCGCAGGCTTTCTGCCAGCGCCTGTGCCTCCCAATTGGCGGGACTACCGGCGCCGCCCTGGCGGTACGGGGGAACGATCCAGGAATCGTCCTGGATATGCAACAGTTCGACCAGCCGGCGGATGACCCTGGCCCGCGCGGCCGGATCGTCCGGCAGGTCCGCCGGCACCACCGTCACGGCAAAGCTGGGCACATTGCGCACCAGCAGTTCGCCGCGGCGGTCGTACATCACACCGCGCTGGGCCGGCAGGGCGATCTCGCGGAAGCGCATGCGGTTGGCCAACTGCGCGTAATAGTCGCGCTGGAAAATCTGCATCCTGCCCACCAGCGCCAGCAGGACACCAAACAGCAGTACCGCCGCAATCTGCAGGATGCGGATGCGCAGTACCGCATGGACCGGTGTTTCCGAGACGCCGTTCAGCTTCGCCAGGGGGTCTTTCACCAGCCCATCTCCTGCTCGCCCGTCATCTGATGGAACCAGCGCAGTGGCCAAAACACCACTGCCGCGACCGCGGCGTTCAGCAGGGCCGCCGGCAGAATGACCCGCCCGAGCAGGTCCCCCGCAAACGACTCCCCAGCTATAGCCCAGGCCGCGAACATCACGGCGCCATAATAGACGAGGGTGGCCAGCGCCACCAACAGCAGGACCGCACCAAAGGTCAGCCGGTACACCTGCCGGCGCACCGCCTGCATCAGCAGGCTCACCGCCAGGAGCGCCAGGGTGTGCGCCCCAAAGGGCAGGCCCGACAGCATGTCCATCACCAGGCCGCAGACCAGCGCCCAGATCGTGCCCTCGCGATAGCCGCGCAGAAGGCTCCAGATGGCCACCAGGATCAGGATGAGGTCGGGATACAGGCCGGCGATGCGCAGGAAGGGGACCAGCGTGGATTGGGCGATGCCCAGCAGTATCAGCGCAGGAACCAGCAGATAATACCAGGGACTCATCGAGGTATCCCCATCGCGCTACGGCCCAGCCGTGCCGGGCGCCGGCTCCAGCCCCTCCAGGCTCAGGGGCACGAAATTGGTGATGATCAACACCACCTCCAGCCGGTCAAAATCCACCGTGGGCCGCAGTACCGCCTGCTGAAACATCTCATAATCCTTCTGGCGAATCTCGATGACCTGGCCGATGACCAACTGCCGGGGGAACCCCCCGCCGGCCCCCGAGGTCAGCACCACGTCACCGACTGCCACCACATCCTGGCCCTGCGGGAGATAATCCAGCACCAGCTCGCCGCCCGGCTGGCCCTTCACCACGCCGGTGGCACGCGTGCGCTGGACCAGCGCGCTGACCGCACTGCTGGTATCAATAATGAGCCGAACCTTGGAAAGCGTGGGATAGACCGTCTCCACCCGCCCGACCAGGCCGCGTTCGGTGACCACGGGCATGCCGGCCTGAATGCCATCGTTGGAGCCGGCCGCGATCAAGATGAACTGGGAGATGTTATCCGGCTGGCGGCCGATCACGCGGGTGCGCACTTCGGCGGCTTTAAAGGTGTGCCCCGGGCTGGATTGGGCGAAGTCCAACAGCCGGCGGAGGATCTCGTTCTCCGCCTCCACCTCTTTGAGACGCACGTTCTCCACCGCGAGCTGGTTCACCAGTTCGACAAGCTGTTGGTTGCGCTGCCGCAGGTCCCGCAGATCACGCGCCGTCTGCACCAGGTCCGAGACGCCTTGTCCAATCCCCACGAAGGCCGATTGGACCGGCTCAAACACCCGGAAGACCCCTCCCTCGGCCGGGTTCAGCAGGCCGATGCGGTCCAGCACGATGCCCAGGATCAGCAGAGCGCCCAGAACAACCATCCAGAGGCTGTAGCCTCGCCATCGCTTCAACGGGTATTGCTCCCGGGATACGCCTTGCGTTCACTGCACCGCCGCTTAATGGGCTGTACTGCCGCGCTGGGTGCTGACCAGGACTTTGCGCAGTACGTCCAGCGATTCCAGCACTTTGCCGGCGCCGCGCGCCACACAGGTCATCGGGTCATCGGCCACATAGACGCGCATCTTCGTCTCTTCGGACAGGCGCTGGGCAATGCCGTGCAGGAGGGCACCGCCGCCGGCCAGGGCAATCCCCTGTTCCATCAGGTCCGCCACCAATTCTGGCGGCGTCTCATCCAGCGCATCACGCACCGTGTCCACGATCATCTGCACGCAGTCAGAGAGCGCCTCGCGGATCTCCACACTGCTTACTTCCACCGATTCGGGCAGACCGGTGATGAGATTGCGCCCGCGCAGGGTCATGGTCTGCTCGCGCTCCATGGGGTACGCCGAACCGATGGCGATCTTGCACTTCTCCGCCATGCGCTCGCCGATGTAGAGGTTGTACTTCTGGCGCGCGTACTGGATGATGGCCTCGTCCATCTCATCGCCGGCGACGCGGATGGAGCGGCTGGTGACGATGCCGCCCAGGGAGATGACGGCTACTTCCGTGGTACCGCCGCCGATGTCCACGATCATACTGCCGACGGACTCGGTGATCGGCAGGCCGGCGCCGATCGCCGCGGCCATCGGTTCCTCGATGAGATAGGCTTCCCGCGCGCCGGCGCTCAGCGTGGCATCGTACACGGCGCGCTTCTCCACCTCGGTCACCCCGCTCGGAATGCCCACCACCACCCGTGGGCGCGGGATGCGCAGTACCATCTGCTCATGCACCTTATGAATGAAGTAATGGAGCATGCGCTCCGTCATGTCGAAGTCGGAAATCACGCCGTCGCGCAGGGGCCGCACCGCGATAATGTTGCCAGGGGTGCGGCCGATCATCTCCTTAGCTTCCAGACCAATGGCCAGCGGCTTCTTGGTCTTCTTGTCAATGGCCACCACCGAGGGCTCATTGATGACGATGCCCTTGCCGCGCACATTGACCAGGGTGTTGGCCGTGCCCAGGTCTATGCCGATATCCAGCGAAAATAGCCCCATCAACGCGTTCAGTGGACTGATCACCCCAAACTCCTCATCACCCGATGTTCACCGGACAGATGCCACTGCCGGCACCATACCCGGAGAATTATAGCATAAGAAAGGCACTGGCTCCAAACCCGGCCCCCTCCTCCCGCCGACCGAATCGGCGGGCTTATCCGGCCGGCTCCGAACGCGGCCGGCCGCTCCCCCCGTGCCGCACACATTCGATCTCCGCCAGGATGGCCAGCGCGATCTCCGCCGGCAGTCTCCCTCCCAGGTCCAGGCCGATGGGCGCCCGCACCCGCGCCAGATCGGCCTCGCTGAAGCCCTCCGCGCGCAGGTGTTCGAAGATGGTGCGCACTTTGCGGAGCGAGCCGATCATGCCGATATAGGCGGCCGGCGTGCGCAGTACCTGCCGCAGTGCCTCCTCATCCGTCACATGATTTTCCGTAATCAGCACCACGTAGGTGTCCGGCGTGATGGCCGAGGGGTCCAACTGCCTGCGGTCCCCCCGCTCCGGCCGCACGTCCACCACCTGGACCTCATAGCCGACGATGCGCGCCATCTCCGCCAGCGGCCGGCCGATATGCCCTCCGCCGACAATCAGCAAGATGGGCTGGGGCAGAAAGGGCTCCAGGAAGACGGTCACGTCCCCTCCGCACAACATCCCCAGGGCGTCCTCCCCCTCCTCGCGCAGGCTGTAATGCACCAGCCGCGCCTGCCCCTGGCGGAGCACCTCGCCGGCCTGGCGCAGGACCTCCTGCTCCAGCGCGCCCCCGCCGACGTTCCCAATATGAGTGCCATCCGCCCGCAGGAGCAGTTTGAAGCCCGGCTGGGCCGGCGAGGCACCCCGCACCTCCACCACGGTGGCCAGCACCGCCGGCTCCCGCCGTGCAATGGCTTCCTCCAACGCCCGCAAGACCGACAACTGCTCTTCCATAATCATTCCTCCACCAGGCGGCGCCTGGCCTCCTCCATGATCTCGTCCAACTGCTGGCAGACATGTTCGGGCAATGGTTCCACCTCATGTTTCTGGAGCAATTCCCTGGCCCGCGCCCGGGCGCGCTCCACAACCCCGATATGCCGCTCTTCGGCGGAACCACTGGGGCGCTCGCTGACGGCCGGCAGCCAGATAGCGCCGGCACGGATATGCCGCACGGTGTGGAGCTGGTCCAGGAACATGCCGCCGGCGGGTATGGCTTCCCGCATAACCTCAAAGGCCAGCGTCTCGTCCGTGACCTCCAGCCCCCGCAGGGTGTGCCGCAGGAGGCTGATCAGCTCATCGTCAATGACGGCCGCTTCCAGGCTGACCGCCATATTGTTCTCCAGCACCCCGACGCCGGAAAGGATGTCCGCGCCGGCCAGCGCCGGCAAAAAGGCATTGTTGTAGCGCTCGTAGGCGAACTGCGGGTCCAGCAGGGCGGCGCTGGTGCAGAAGCCGTAGCAGTCGCACAGGAAGCCGCGGTGATGGGCCAGCGCGGCCGCGCCGGCGCCGGTGATGCCCACCTCCGGGCTTCCCCAGGTCGAGATAGCGGTGCGCGGGTCCAGCCCGTTGATGCGCGAGCAGTACAGCACCGGCAGGTCCGGCCGCACCGAGGCGGCGATGACGAAGCTGGCCAGTACCTCGGCATGCTGTTGGGCCAGCGCGCCGGCCATGGTCACCGGGCTGGTGGCTCCCAGGGAGGGCGCCGGCAGGGAATGATACGGCGTGCCGGACTCGGCGATCGCCATGATGGCGGCCGTGACGTGATAGGTGAAGGTCAGCGGGCTGACCGGCGAGGCCATGATGGCGGTGGTGGGTTGTCGGCGATATGCTTCCTCGCCCCCACAGCAGGCCTTCGCCAGCTCCACCAGATAATGCACCTCTTCCGGCTTCTCCACATAGCCGGCATGGAAGGGCTTGCGCGTGTGCCGCATGGCAGTTTCCGCGGAGGCGATCACCATCAGCGGCGCCGGCACATCCTGGGCGCCGCACAGCGGCATCACCACATCCACCTGCGGCAGGGCGTCCAGCAGGCGCGCTGCATCCGCCACATCCTGCAGGAGCGCCGGCCGGCGCTGTCCGGTCAGCAGGTCATAGATGAAAGGCGGGCCGCCGGCGTTGTGGAAGCGCACCCTCCCATCCCCCAGCGTCAGGGAGCGCTTCCCATCCACGCTGTACAATGTGGTGTGGGGCCGGAGAGTGCTCAGCGCCTTATCCACCACGTGGCAGGGGATGAAAACGCGCTCCCCCTCCACCCGACAGCCCATGCCGTGCAGGCGCTCCCGCGCCTCGGGATGTTGGAGGGAGATGCCCACCTCTTCGAGCAGGCGGTAGGCGGTGTCCTCAATGCGGGAGACCTGGGCTTCCGACAGTATCTGCAGACGCAGTTCGGGGGATGTCATGGAGATTTCGCTCCTTGCAAGGTATCAGTCTCGATAATAGCCGCGCCAGTCGTTCAGGCGCACCCGCACGATATCGCGGAACATGCGCACCGAATCGCGCAAAGGGTTGACCTTGGTGTTCTCGCCGTAGCGCCAAACTACCGGCACTTCTTTGACGCGATAGCCGCGTTTGCCGGCCAGGAACAGCACCTCCACGTCGAAGGCGGTCACCGCGCCCCCCTTGATGACCTTCGCCTGGGAGCCGTAGATATGCAGGCGGTTGAACAGGTCATATGCCGCTTCCCGCTGGAACGCTTTGAAGCCGCACTGGGTGTCCTCGTAATGGGTGCCGGCCACGATGCGCACCAGCAGGTTGAACACCCGCCCCATGAAGTGGCGGTACCAGGGTTCTTCCAGGCGCAGTGCCCCCACCCCCTCCCGTGATCCGATCGCCACCTGATAGCCGGCCTGCAGAGGCGCCAGCAGTTTCTCGACCTCCTCGATAGGCGTCGCTAAATCCGCATCGGTGAAGAGGATGTACTGTCCCCGCGCGGCCAGCATGCCGGTGCGGACCGTGTATCCCTTGCCGCGGTGATCGTTCTCGATGACGCGCCAGGTGGCCTGCGCCGGCGCCGCCCGTTCCAGCACCTCGCGGGCCACCCGCACCGTCGCATCCTCACTGCCGTCATCCACCACGATCACCTCGGACGGGTAGGTCTGCTTTCCCAGATAGGCGCAGATGCGCTCTAACGTGCCGGGCAGACGCTTTTCCTCGTTGTACGCCGGCACCACCACGGACAAATACGGCTCACGTTCCATAGATTGTTTTCCCCATCGTGAATATGGACCACCCTACACACCCGCGTGCGCGGTATATGATACCCCGCCGGCGCGCTTTCGTCAATCAGCGCGCGCACGCAGGTGTTGAAAACGCCAGGCTGGTACACCCGGTTCAAAAGCCCCATCCCCGTTCCCCTTCCCCGCATGCGGGGATGGGGACAGGGGTAAGGGTGTATCTCCTCTTGCCCGTTGGCTCCAGCGCCTGACATACCATGGTCCCATAACTCTCCAACGCCTTCGCGCTTACCCGCGCCGGAGCAGGGCCTCCAGCTCCGCATCGCTGACCCTCCGCAGGCGGTAGACCTCAGCCCGCTTGCGCGTCCACCGCCGGAAGAGGCGCAGGCCGGCCAACTGCCCGCGCAGTCGTGCCCGCGCCGCCGCTCCCCGCCAGGCGCGCAGGGCATCCCAGGCGATGCGCAGTTGGGCGCGCAGTACCAGCGGCCAATAGCGGCGCAGGAGCGTCGGCGGATAGTCCTTGGCGATGACCAACAGGGTGTTGCGCCCCGTATAGAAGCTGGCCAGCGGCCCGCCGCCCGTGGCGCTCAGCCGGTGATAGACCCGCGCCGCCGGCGCGAAGACACAGCGATAGCCGGCGATCTGCGCCCGCCACGCCAGGTCCACATCCTCGCAGTACATGAACAGCTCCTCATCGAAGAGGCCGATCTCGTCCAACATGGCGCGCCGGTACGCCGCCGCACCGCCGCACGCGCCAAAGACCTCGATATCATGGTCATACTGGCCGACATCCCGCTCCCAAACGCCGCGGTTGCCCGGGATCCCGTCCAGGCCGTAGGTGTCGCCGGCGGAATTCAGCACATCGCGCCGGTCGTGCAACAGCATTTTGGATGCCGCCGAGCCGGCCTCGGGATGGGACTCCAGCGCCTGCACCAGCGCCTCCACCCACGCCGGCTCTGCCTCGGCGTCGTTATTGAGCAGGGCGATGATCTCGCCCTGCGCGGCGCGAATGCCGGCGTTGACCCCGCCCGTCAGGCCCCGGTTCTCCGGCAGGACCACCAACCGCACTTCGGGATACTGCTCGCGCACCAGCGTCACCGAATGATCGGTGGAGGCATTGTCCACGACGATGATTTCCAGCCGGCGGTACGTCTGGGCGCGCAGGGAATCCAGGCACGCCGGCAGTAAGCCCGCGCCGTTCCAGTTGGGGATGATGACGCTGACCAGCGGCTCTGTGCTCATCGCCCCTCCAGCCGGCGGAAATAATCCTCCACCGCCTCCTCCCAGGGCGGGAGCTGAATGCCCAGCAGATGCGCGGCGGCGAAATTGCGCAGGATGCAGTGCAGGGGCGGCTTGCTGGGCCGCTGGAACTGGTCCGATGTGATCGGCTCCACCGGCACGTGCCCCAGGCCGGCCCGCGGCAGGAAATAGCGCGCGAACTCATACCGCGAGCAGGAGCCCTCGTTGGCAAGGTGATAGACCCCGTAATGCCCCGTCTCGATCAGGCGCGCCAGCGCGTCCGCCAGGTGCGGGGCATAGGTGGGGGAGCTGATCTCGTCCGTGACGATGGACAGCCGGCCGCGCTCCCGCGCCAGCGCGCAGATTTTGCTCACAAAATTGGTCCGGCCGGGGGCAAACAGCCAGGCGATGCGCACGATGTAAAAGCGCTCCAGCAGGGTCTCCACGAAACGCTCGCCGGCGTACTTCGACCAGCCGTAGGGATTGATGGGATGGCGCTCGTCCTGTTCCAGGTAGGGGGAGCCTTTCGTCCCGTCGAACACCTCGTTGGTGCTGATATAGACCATGGCCGCGCCGGCCTTCTGGCAGGCGACGGCGACGTTCTGCGTGCCCAGCGCGTTGACCAGATAGGCGGTATCGGGGTCGCGTGCACAGCCGTCCACGTTGGTGAAGGCCGCAGAGTGGATCACCACGTCCGGCCGGAACCCGACGATGGCCGGCACGATGCGCTCCGGCCGCGTGATGTCGTGCTCCGGCCGGCCCAGCAACAGCAGTTCATGGCCCTCCAGCCGGCGCACCAGCCACTCGCCCAACTGCCCTCGATGCCCGGTGATGGCAATCCGCATACGCTCCCGCTCCATCCTGTTCAGCTTTTCAGAAAAGGCGCTGCCAGTATGCCGGCCAGTCCGCCAGCGCACAGGCCGGCCAACTGCGTCAGGAGCACCGCCTGGGCGGCCGCTCCCGCCGGCGCCGGCAGGTCCCACCACACCACCAGTCCTTGCCACCACATCAGGAATGCCAGCGGCAGGCCCCAGATGGCCGCCAGGAGTTGAACCAGGCCTGCGGCCCGACGCCAGCGTTCCCAAATGTCCCAGGATTCCCGCCGCAGTACCCACATGCCCCACAGGCCGGCCAGCGTCCCCAAAGCTCCCAGGCCGGCCAGGACCCACTGCCAGCCGGCGAAGGATTCCAGGATACGGGTTCCCCGCGACAGAGTCAGCCAAACGGCCGGCAGGCCGGCCGCCGCAACAGTTATCAGCGCCGGCGCCAGCGGAAGTTCCTTCCGCCGCCAAGCACGCCCCTGCATCAATATCGCGCCGGCCAGGTACATGATCGGCAGCCACAGCCGCCAGAGCCGGTCGCCCCAGACGCGCCGGCGGTACGCCTCGCGCATCAGCCCGTCCAGCTCTGCCAGGAGCTTCTCCGCCCCTTCCCGGGCCGCCGGCCAGCGGCCGGCCTCCACTGCCTGGCGCACCGCCTCCCGCTCGCCGAGCAGGGGGCCCACGTCCAGAGAGGCGCCCATGCCGGCCAGATAGGCCTCGGCCAGCTTCCAGCGGACCTCGGCCAGCGCCGCAAGGGAGCGCGCCTCCGCCTCCGCATCCCATGCCAGCAGAGAGCGAAAGATCGTGCCCTCCGACCTCGCCGGCGCCGGCACCCCCAGCAAGGCCGCCGCTGTCGGCGCGATATCGGCGGGACGCATGCCCGTATAGGCACCCGGACGGATGCCGCGGCCAAAGGCCATCAGCCGGGCGGTTCCCCGCGCCGGCGCGGCCGCCAGCAGGAGCGTCTGTCGGGAAGGCTCCACCGCCCGGACAAGCCCGCGCAGGGCGTCATCCAGGGAAGCGGTGGGGAAACCATCCGGCCAGCGCACATGCACAAGGGTCAGCGCCGGCGGCTGGCTCTCCAACTGCCGGCGGGCCTCCGCCAGCGCGGCCAGCGCGGCCGGCTCGCCGGCGGATCCGAACAGCACGCTCTCACTGCGCTTTGCCGCGGCAACCATGCCGCGCCACCAGACCGGGCCGTACAGCGCGGTCTGCCGGCCGGCGTCCGCGGTGACGTCAAACAGGGTTTCCGCCCGCGCGTACCATAACACGCTGTCGGCCGCGCCCTGCAGGGGCGCGCCGGCCAATCTCGGGGAAGCCCCGCTGACCAGGGTGATCCATCCGCTGGCCGGCGTGTAACTGCTCAACGGTCCCGTCATCCGGACATGCGCCGCAGAAATCCCCGCCAGCGCCGGCGTCCTATCCAGGTAATCCGCCGGCACACCCTCCAGCAGGACCAGCACCAGCCCTTCGGTCAGCGCCGGCCCCGCCGGCGCGTCGGAGGCCGTCGCGTCTAACTGCGCCAGCGGAGGACGATAATCGCGCAGGGAATCCACCCATATATTCGCCCAGACGGCGCTGACGAACGCCGTGATTGCCAGCACCGCGAT
Organism: Anaerolineae bacterium; assembly: GCA_028275445.1. GTDB lineage: Bacteria > Chloroflexota > Anaerolineae > JACIWP01 > JACIWP01 > JACIWP01. The sequence continues at coordinate 27,455 of JAPWUQ010000008.1, forward strand.
GTTCCAGGCGAGAGACAGCCGGCGGGGCCAACATCCGCCGCGGGGAAGATGAATGCGCATGGCGCTCATCCCCCCAGATATTCCTTGAGGCGCTCGGCGGCCTGGCGGGTCATGCCGGGCACCTGGGCCAGCTCCTCCACGCTGGCCTGGCGGATGCGCTCCAGGGAGCCGAAATGCTTCAGCAGGGCCTGCCGGCGCCGCGGCCCAATGCCTGGGATTTCATCGAGCATGGAACGCAGGGCGCCGGCCTCGCGCAGGTGGCGGTGATAGCCCACGGCGAAGCGGTGCGCCTCATCGCGGATGCGCTGGAGCAGGTGGAGCGCCGGCGAATCCGCCGGCAGGCGCAGGGGCTCCGGCATATCCGGCAGGTAGATTTCCTCCTCCTGCTTGGCCAGCGCGGCCGCCGGCACGCTCTCCCGCAGGCCCATTTCCTCCAGCACCTCCAGCGCCACATGGAGCTGGCCCTTCCCCCCATCCACGATGAGCAGGTCCGGCAGGAGGGCGAAGGCGTCCGGCAGACTGCGCGCCGTGGACTGGCGCCCCTCCTCCAGGGCCTGCTGGGCCTGCTGATAGCGCAGGAAGCGCCGGCGCAGGACCTCGCGCATCATGGCGTAATCGTCCGCGCCCTCCACGGTGCGGATCTGGAAACGGCGATAATCGCTCTTGCGGGGCACCCCGTTGACGAACACCACCATGCTCCCGGTAGCCGCGGTGCCCTGGATGTTGGAGATGTCGTAGCACTCGATGCGCGCCGGCGGCTTCGGAAGCATCAGGGCCTCCTGCAGGGCCGACACGGCGCCGGCCTGTTTGGCCTGGTCGGACATCCACTGGGCGCGCATGGCTTCCAGGGTCTCGCGCGCATTCTCCTGGGCCATCTGGAGCAGGCTCTGCCGCTCGGTGTTCTGCGGCACCATCAGCACCACATCGGCGCCGCGCTTGCTGGCCAGCCACTGCTTGATGATATTGGCCTCGTCGGCCTCCACCGGCAGGATGATCTCCGGCGGCACAGAAGAGGCCTCGGCGTAAAACTGGGAGAGGAACGAGGAGAGGATCGCGCCGGCTTCTTCCCCCTCCGCCCCTTCCATGAAGAAGTATTCGCGGCCGATGAGCCGGCCGTTGCGCACGAAGAAGACCTGCACACAGGCGTTGCCGTCATCGCGGGCAAAGGCGACGATATCGTGGTCGCGCAGGTGCGGCGAGACCACCCTTTGCCCTTCCACCACCTTCTCGATCGCCCAAATCTGGTCCCGCAGTTGCGCCGCCCGCTCGAACTCCAGGGCCTCCGCGGCTTCTTTCATCTGGGCTTCCAGCCGGCGCACCACCTCACCGGTCTGCCCCTCCAGGAACAGCATCAACTGGGCGATCTTGTCCCGGTACTCCTCCTGGGAAATAGCGCCGATGCAGGGGCCGCTACAGCGCTTAATGTGATAGTACAGACAGGGGCGCGGGTCCCGGCCGGTGATCTCTCGGTCGCAGGTGCGGAAGGGGAAGAGCCGGCGCAGGACATCCAGCGTCTGATGCACCGCCTGCACCGAGGTGTACGGCCCGAAATAGCGCGAGCCGTCCCGCACCACATGGCGCGTCAGCATGACCTTCGGAAAAGGCTCGTGCCAGGTGACCCGGACATAGGGATAGGTCTTGTCATCGCGCAGGCGCACGTTGTAGCGCGGGCGGTAGCGCTTGATGAGGGTGTTTTCCAGCACGAGGGCCTCCAGCTCGGAGGCGGTGACGATGAACTCGATGCCGGCGATGTCCGCGACCAGACGCGCCGTCTTCATGTTGCCCTGCGCGGACTCATGAAAGTACGAGCGCACGCGACTGCGCAGGTTGACCGCCTTGCCGACGTAAATGACCTTGCCGGCGGCATCCTTCATAATATACACGCCCGGCTTCTGCGGCAGTGTATCCAATTGCTCCTGCAGTTCGGGCGAAAGGTTCACCATGTCAGAACATCACCATTGGCTGTTACTTGTCGAGCGGGTGCAGATCGCCGGCGCGCCAGCCGGCCAGCACCGCCTCATACACCTGCGCCAGAGGCACGCCGGCCTGGCGCGCCGCCTGGGCACAGGATTCATATTCCGGGGCCACGGAGACCACCTGGCCGTCCAGCAGTTTGGCCTTGGCGCGCACCGGCCCCCAGGGGGTGTTCACTTCCAAGAAAGAGCGCCCTGCCACGTAGCGCAGTAACAGTTGGTGGCGCACGCCGAAGGTGGTGGTCTCCTCCAGCAGCAGCCGGCTCAACCGCGCCACGTCCTCCGGCCGGCACAGCACCCCCAACTGCACCGCCGGCCGGTCCTTTTTCATCTGGATCGGCGTGAACCAGACGTCCAGCGCGCCGGCGGCGAACAGCCGCTCCATCGCAAAGCCCAGCCCCTGGCCGGACATATCGTCAATGTTGCAGGCCAGTTCCGCCACCGTCTCCAGCGCCGGCTCCGCATGAGAGACATCGGCAGGCTCCCCGATCCACAGGCGCAGGACATTCGGCCAGGGGAGGAGCTTGGTGCCGAAGCCGTAGCCGACCCGCTGAAGGCGCATCGCCGGCTGACGGAATTCCGCCAGCTCGCACAGGATGGCGGCGCCGGTGGGCGTCACCAGCTCGGTGCCGGCGTCGAGGGGCCGCGTCGGCGCGCCGGCCTCGGCCAGCAGTTCCAACACCGCCGGCGCCGGCACCGGCAGAGGGCCGTGCGAGGTCTGCACCATGCCGCTCCCCAGGGGCAGGGAGGAGGCATACACTTTGTCCACGCCCAGCAGGCGCAGGCCGATGACCGCGCCGGCGATGTCCACGATGCTGTCCACCGCGCCGACCTCGTGAAAATGGACCTCCTCGATGCTGGTGCCGTGGACCTTGGCCTCGGCGCGCGCCAGCCGGCGGAAAACTGCCAGGATGCGCGCTACATCCTCCGCCGGCAGGGAGGACGCGGCGAAGATGGCCTCGATATCCGCCAAATGCCGATGATGGTGCTCCTCGTGGGCGATATGTACGTTGAACTTGGTGCCGGCTAGATGCTGTTGGATGCGGTGCTCGCACGTCACGGTGTAGCCCATGAGAGGGACTTTGGCCAGCTCAGCCTGCAGGGCTTCCAGCGAAACGCCGGCGTCCAGCATGGCTCCCACCAGCATATCCCCGCTGGCGCCGCTGAAGCAGTCGAAATAGGCAATGCGCTGGCTCATGGTGCTACTCCTGGGAGGGGCGCGTCAGGCCGGCGCGCGCCCGCGCCGCCCGCATAGCGATGAGGCCGGCGACCGCCGCCGCGCCGATGCCGTTGTCAATATTCACCACGGCCAGGCCCGGCGCACAGGTCTGGAGCATGGAGAGGAGCGCGCTGTGGCCGCGCCCGCCGAACCCATAGCCCACGGAGGTGGGCAGGCCGATGACCGGCACATCCACCAGGCCCGAGACGACCGAGGGGAGGGCGCCGTCCATGCCGGCGGCCACAATAATCACATCCACATCCATCTCGTTGATGAGGCGTTGAAGCGGCTCAAAGAGGCGGTGCAGGCCGGCCACCCCCACGTCAAAGGCAGTGCTCACCTCGCACCCCATTTCTTTCAGGAGCATGACCGCTTCTTCGGCGATGGGGATATCGGCCGTGCCGGCGGTGATCACGCCCACCCGTCCGCCGTTGGGCGGAACGACAAAATCTGCCCGCCGGATCACCATGGCGCGGGCATGGGGGTACCAGTCCAGCACCACATCGTCGCGCGTCCATTCTTCCTTCAGACGCTGTTCCAGGCGCGGCGGCACCCGGCTGAGGAGAGCACGGCCGGCACGCTCCATAAAGTGCCGCACGATGGTCAGCACCGTGTCGCCCGGCTTGCGGTTGGCCAGGATCACCTCGGGCACGCCGGCGCGCTGCTGTCGCTCCACATCGGGACGGGATAAGTGCGTTTCCTCTTCGGGCCAGACGTGTCTCGGGCTCATCCATTCCTCCCCTTCACGATGCATGACGGCGGCTACAATAACGCGTTCATACTGCCACTGCGCAGTCCCTGCAGGTCCAGTGTCACGAACGTGAAGCCGATCTCCCGAAAGGCGGCCAACAGCTTCTGGCGCGCCGCCGGCTCCAGCACTTTCTCCCAATCCTCCGGGGGCAGTTCGATGCGCGCCACAGGGCCGTGGTGCCGCACCCGCAGGGCGCGCAGTCCCAATTCATGACGCAGGTAATCCTCGGCGCGTTCCACCTGGGAGAGCGCCTTCGGCTCCAGCGCCGTGCCGTAGGGGAAGCGCGAGGCCAGGCAGGCCATCGCCGGCTTGTCCCAGGTGGGCAGGCCGCGCCGGCGCGACAGCTCCCGGATCTCCGCCTTGGTCAGGCCGGCCTCGTCCAATGGGGCGCGCACCCCCAGCTCCTCCGCCGCCCGCTGACCTGGACGGTAATCCCCGTGGTCATCGCGGTTCGCGCCGTACACCAGGTGGGGGATGCCGGCGGCCCTCGCCTCGGCCAGGAGCCGGGAAAGCACAGCGTGCTTGCAGTGATAGCAGCGGTCCGGTTGATTGGCCGCGATGCCGTCCTCGGCCAGCACATCCATCTGGATGA
>JAPWUQ010000100.1 GCA_028275445.1 Anaerolineae bacterium
TGTTCGCACAGTTGAACCTCGCCGGCGAGGAGCTGGCCATGTACGAGCAGGTGCATGCCATCCTGGGAGGCCATGTCCCCCAGCCCGATGTCATCGTGTTCCTGCGCGCCAGCACCGATACCCTGATGTACCGCATCGCCCATCGCGATCGTCCGTATGAGCGCGCCATGTCGCGCCAGTACATTGAGGACCTGCGCCTGGCCTACGAGCGCTTTTTCGCCGGCTATCAGGAGTGCCCGGTGCTGGCGGTGGATACCAACTCCCTGGACCTGGTGGACAACCCCGAGGACATCGCCTGGGTGATCAACCAGGTGCGCACCGCCCTGGAACAGCGGGCGGTACAGCTCGGACTGCCCAGCCTGGCGCCGGCCGAGGTCTTCATGGTCCCCGCCGAAGCCCCTGCTCCGGAACGCCCCGCGGCCGCCCCGGCCGCCGGCGAGCCGGGCGGGATTTCCTGGGCAGCCTCGTTCATGCCGCGCTACCTGCACCTGGTGGAGGCGGTAGGCCGGCTCTCCGCCGTCCTGGCACAAGCCAGCTACGAGCCGACGCCGGCCGAGGACGTATGGAAGCGGGCGGCAGATGAACTGGCGCGTTGTGATGCGCTTCTGCGCGATCTGCGCGCCGCGCTGGCCGGCGGTATGCCGGCGCGTGCTCCAGAACCATAGCAGGAGGGGAAAGGGTGAAGTTCTTCGTGGCAGTGGCCGGCAATATCGGTGTGGGCAAGTCTACCCTGACGGAACTGCTCTGCTATCGGTTGGGCTGGAAGCCCTTTTATGAGGCGGTGGCGGACAATCCCTACCTCAGCGATTTCTACGCCGACATGCACCGCTGGAGCTTTCACTCGCAGGTCTTCTTCCTGGCCCGCCGCCTGCACCATTACCACCGCCTCATGGAACACCCCACCTCGGTGGTGCAGGACCGCACCATTTATGAGGACGCGGAGGTGTTCGCCGAAAACCTGTATCGCCAGGGATATCTCTCTCCGCGCGACTACCGCACCTACCGCGATATTTACGAGGCGGTGGTAAGGTTCCTCCCTCCACCTGATTTGGTCATCTACCTCAAGGCCTCGGAGGCCACTCTCCGCCGGCGCATCGCCCTGCGCGGCCGGCATTTCGAGCGGGAGATCTCCGACGAATACCTGGCCCAGCTCAACCGGCTCTACGACGAATGGATCCAGGGCTTCCGCCTGTGCCCGGTGCTGACCATACCCTCCGATGACCTGGACTTCGTGCGGTATACGGCGCACATGGACCTGATCGTCGAGAGGGTGCTGGACCGCCTGCACGGAAAAGAGGAGATGATCCTACCATAGGGGAAATTTCAGGCAAGCTCGCGCGTGGCGACGCGCCAGATCCATTGGGCAATGCGCTCCGCCGCGCGCGGTTTGCCGGCCTCGCGGGCATTCGCCGCGTACAGGGCGCGCTCCTCACTGCCTGGCTGGAGCCAGCGCTCCAGAACGGCGCCCACATCTTCCGGCTCCTCGGCATAGAGGCCGGCCTCATGCGTCTCCACATAGGTCAGGTTGCCGCGTTCCTGCCCGGGCACGATGCCGTAAATGATAATGGGCAAGCCGCTGGCCAACCCTTCGCTCACCGTCAGTCCGCCGGCACGCGACACCAGCACGTCCGAGGCATGCATCAGCGCCGGTATCTGGTCGGTGAAGCCGTAGACATGCGTGGGAATCGGCCAGGAGCGCTCCATCAGTCGCTCGTAGGCCTCTTTGTTCTTCCCGGTGACCACCGCCGTTTGCGCATAGGGACAGCGCCGCGCAATCTGCTCGGCGATCTCGACCAGGGGGCCAATGCCGGCGCCGCCGGCCAGCACCAGCGCTGTGGGGCGCTCCGGGTCCCACCCCAAGGAGCGGCGCAGGGCCGCCCGGTCCGCCGGCGGCTGAGCGAAATCGGGGTGCACCGGCAGTCCAGTGACCTTGATCTGATGCGGCTCCATGTGCAGGCGAAGCCCCTTTTCACAGGCCGCGTCCGTCGGCACCAGACAGAGCGTGTCCTCCGGCTCGAACCACGCGGAATGGACGCTGACCAGGTCGGTGATGACGGTGATATGCGGGATGGTGATGCCATCCCGCTTGCGGAGCGTGGCCATAGTGTGCCCGTAAATCGGATATACGGAGACCACCACATCCGCCGGCGTGCTTTCCAGCAGTTCCAGCAGGGCCTCCCGCATCAGAGTGGTAGCTCCCAGGTTGATAAGCTGGCCGAGGAAACGGGTATCCGTGGCCTCGAACTGGAAGTGATACAACTGGGGGGTATACTTGATCTGGGCAAGGTAGGTCCGCTCCGCCAGGCGCAGTACCGCCGGCGCCTTGGGCAGGTGAAACGGGTTGATGATTTTCACGCGGCATTGTTCGCCGTACTGGCGCTGAAGCGCGGTCGCGACAGCCTTTGAGGCACTGCGGTGGCCCGAGCCGGCATCGGAGGTCAAAATCAATATATCCTTCGGGAATGACTGCCGGCCCTGCCCAGGGCCTTTTCGCATCCGACCGAACGCTGTCACCCCGTCTCTCCCTCGAAGAAGTGTGTCCCGGGAATGGGACGAACATCCGCACGCCGTGTGGTGATGGTATTATACCACAACCGCCTGAATCAGCCGAACGGAAAGCGCCCCCTCGGCAAAGGGATAAAAATGCCCGTAGGGGCATCGCGCCGTGCCCCTATCGGGCCGACGAATGGGGAATGCGAGCGCCCAAACTGCTATGCTTCCTCGTGTTGTTCCTCGTGTTCTGGCTCCTGGTGCCGGCTGGCGCAGGCGTTGCAGTACCCCGGCAGGCTCACCTGGCTGATATCAATGGTGAAGCCGTGGCGCCGGCGAACATGGTCCACAAACTCCTGGAATTCGTCCAGGTCAATCGGGGTCACCTCGCCGCAGTCCTGACACACCAAATGAATATGCGGCCCATGCACTCCAACCAGCTCATAGCGGCGCTGACCATCGCCCGGGTCCACCACGGAGACCATCTGGAATTCCTGGAGCAGTTCCAGGGTGCGGTACACGGTAGAGATGTCAATGGCACTGCTCAATTCCTGGACGCGCTGGAAAATCTCCTCGGCGGTGGCAAAGCCGGCCATCTGGTGCATGACGCGCAGAACCATCTCGCGCTGGGGCGTCAGCCGGAAGCCCCGCTCGCGCAGTTTTTTCAGGAACAGCTCTTCACAGGACATCTGCGCTCTCCCGCCATGCTGGAATACCGCCGGCATTGTACAAAGGGCCAGGCGGATTGTCAATATCGCCCTGCACCTGCATTTTGATTGACATCTCCATAAGATGCTGGTATAATTTTCCCAGATTTATCGAATGATAGCGCAGAGCTGCGCATATGGAACCCTTTTTCGCCCCGATCCAGTCCGGCGTGGATTGCCCCCTGCCGTCCATGGTCATGCACTGTGTCGCGAGAGGATACCCCAGAAGGTACGGGTTGGAAGCGGTGGATGGTGCCAGCATCCATCCAGCATTCCTTTGGTGAGCCGTCACGTCCAGCCTCGGTGAGCTGATCGAAGCCGTTCTTTCAAAGGAGGTGGATAGATGGGCCGATTCTCTGGTCTGGGGCGGAAACCTGTCCCGCGAGGGGTTCTCGCGGCGCTGTTCGTGCTCGCCGGCCTGGTCATCATCGCGCTGCTTTCCTTCAACGCGCCGGCCTGGGCACGTCCGTACGCGGCCAACGGCATCTTCCCCGTGGTCTACGGGACCGTTCATCTGCAGGGCCGGCCGGCCCCGCCGGCTCCCTCCTGGTCCGTACCTCTGGCGGTCACGCTGGAGTGTGGAGTCAGCACCCTGCCAGGGCTCTACACGTACAGCGTGACGACAGACCAGACCGGCCACTTCACCTTCACCCATGTGGTGTCATATACTTCCACCTGCGATTTCCGGGTGAAAAACCCTCACACCCTGCGCAATGTGAAGTACAACGTCACCATCAACGCCGGCGATAATTACATCGACATGGGCACCCTGCGCGAGGGAGACGCCAACAACGACAACCGCGTCTCGTTGGTGGACTTCTCCATCCTCGCCACCGCCTATGACTCTGGCCCCGGCAACCCCAGGTTCGACCCGCGCGCGGACTTCAACGAGAACGATTGGATCGAGATCGCCGACTTCTCCCTCCTGGCGACCAACTATGACCGCGCCGGCGACATACCGGTCAGCATGCCGGCCGCGGCGGTGAGCGCAAGCACAGCTCCCACCGTCACGCTCAAACTGGTGCCGGCGTACTGGGCCGCGCCCGTCGGGGACATCTTCATGGTGGACATCCGCATGGACCCGCACGCTCAGCCGTTCCAGGGCGTGGCGGTCTTCCTGAGGTTCAACCCAGCGGATCTGCAGGTGGTGGATGCGCAGGGCAATCCGGCGGCGGAGATCGAGGACAGCGGCAATCTGCCCGTCCTGATCCGCAATCAGGTGGATAACAGCGCCGGCGAGATCAGCTTCAGCGCCGGCATCCTGGAGGGCACCCCGCCAGCCGAGGAATTCTCGCTGGCAAGGATGTATCTCAAGGTCACGGGGGTCAACATCGCCGGCAGTCCCGTCGAATTTGTGGTCCAGGACTATCCCCCCAGGACCGGCGTCACCTACGGCGGCTACTACCTGCCGCTGGAAATCCAGGACCTGACCGCCCGGTTGGGAGAGGTGCGCATCCTCTGGCCGCTCTTCAAGCGCCGCGCCTCGACCCTGCCCGAAGTGCCCTGATCGGCGCGCCGGCTCCCTTCTCATCCGCAAAAAAGTGAGGGGATCGCCATCGGGCGATCCCCTCATGCATCTCCCCTCAATGTGACTTGCGCACCAGCGGGAACAACAGCGACATCCCCGGCACCACAAAGCTCCAGAAGGTCGGCCGCACCGGCAGACCGCTCACTGACTGACCTCCCGTCACTCCCAGCACATAGCCTGTGCGCGGGGTGAACGGATCGTGGTGAATGACCGCCCTGCGGTAGCCCACCACACTGGCCCCCGCAACGGCTCCCGGCTCCGACCATTCCACCTCATACGGCACCGCCGGCACCAGCAGAATCTCCACCGTCTCCGTGATCATAGGCGCATCGAACATCAGCTCGATGGGAGACAGCGGGTCCATGATGCCGCTCTCAGGGATGGAAGAGTGGACCTCCACCCACTGCGCCGGCGGGGTCGGCGTTGGCACGACCGGTATGCTCGTGGGAGTGGGCGTCGGCGTCCAGGTGGGGGTAGGGATGGGCGTGGGCGTAGACGTAGGTGTAGGGCCAGGAACGGTAGGGGTCGGGGTCACCTCGCCGGCCCACTGGTCGCCGATCTCCACATCCCAGCGCGTCCCATCCAACATGGCCAGCCCCCAGTAATCCGGGCTGGTGGAGACCCAGCCGGGCGGATTCTGCTCCCTCAGGAAGTAGAAGCCAGCACCGTGGGTCTGGAAGCAGTACGGCTCGCTGACACCGTTGGTGGTGTAGGTGCCGATGACCTCGTGCAGGGAGTTTGTGAGCGTGAGGACCGCGCCGGCGACCAGCTCCTCCCCAACCTCGCGCATTTCATTGCCGTTCCGGTCGTTGAACACCGACACACAGATATTCCCCGGCACGGCAGTTGGGGTGGGCGTGACCGTCGGAGTGGCTGTCGGAGGCGGCGGAGTGGTCACGTTCACACGGGCATTGGTCACCGAGAATGGTACGGGTTCCCCACCCTTATACACCTGGACCTGGGTGAAGTTCACAGGGGAATTGCTCGCCAGTGCCAGCGCCTTGAAGTATAGGGTGCACAGGACAAAGGTGCCGGTCACGCCCTCTGCACCGAGCTTGCCGGCATCATACCGCAGAACGCCAGAGGTCCTCCCGACGACCTTCTTGAGCACTTGCGGCAGGGTCGTGCCTTCAGTGATATTGGTATTATCGAGCACAGTCCCATTGTAACTCACGATGATGGAGACGGCGTCAATGGGTTGGGCGCCGGTGGCGACCCAGACGGTGAGGGTGAAGGTCTGGCCAAGATACACGTTGGCGGTGGCAGGGGAAAGATAAATTTGCACTGCTCCCGCCGCCTGAGGCGCCTCGCCGGCCTGCATGGAAGGGCCGGCCGGCGGCGACCCCCATGCCGGCGTCATCCCCAGCAGGCCCAGCACTGCCAGCACGCAGACAATCGAAACTGCACGCCTGAACCAGGCGTGGATGCGGCTCTTCCGTGTCAGGGGGAACCGAACTGCACCTATTTGCATACCCACTTCCTCCTTTCGCAGACCGATCACATTCGGACGCCCAATACCGGCGGATGCCGCGTGGGGAGAAACCCGGCCAGTCCAAAGACACTGGGACAGATACGCTGGAGGTCTGCTCTAGGCACCGCCGTTGGTGAACCTGGCAGAATACAGAGGTGGTGGAAGGTAACCGCCGGCGCGCTTCCCGCCGCTTTTATGCACGCCCTTCTTCTTTGCCCAGAGCGGCGTGTAAAGCCTGTCGCAGGGTGCGCGCCCCGATAACCTCCAACCCGTTCGGAGGGGTAAACCCTTTGTGAAGCACCGATTGGGGCAGGATACAGCGTGTGAATCCAAGGCGGGCGGCCTCGCTCAGCCGGCGCTGAAGATGGCTCACACCGCGCAGTTCGCCGCTGAGGCCCACCTCGCCGATAGTCACCAGGTCGGCCGGCACCGGCCGGTTATAGTAACTCGACGCGATCGCCACCGCCACGCTTAAGTCCGCGGCCGGCTCGCTGATCCGCAACCCACCTACTACATTAACAAAAATGTCCTGATCGTGCAACTTCACCCCAACCCGTTTGCTCAGCACCGCCGCCAGCAGGAGCAGGCGGTTCAAGTCCACACCGTTGGCGGTGCGGCGCGGCAGGCCAAAGCTGGTGGGACTGCTGAGCGCCTGAATCTCAACGACAATGGGGCGAGTGCCCTCCATGGTGACGGCGATGGCCGAGCCGGCGGCGTTGGGGAGGCGCTCCGCCAGGAAAACCTCGGAGGGATTGGACACCTCCCGCAGGCCGCTCTCCGTCATCTCAAACACCCCCACCTCGTTGGTGGAGCCGAAACGGTTCTTCACGCTTCGGAGCAAACGGTAGGTATGGAAACGGTCCCCTTCCAGGTATAAGACCGCATCCACGACGTGTTCCAGGACGCGCGGGCCGGCGATGGCGCCGGCCTTGGTCACATGTCCCACTAAGAACATGGGGATATTATGGGCTTTGGCGACGCGCAGAAGGTCCGCCGCGCATTCGCGCACCTGTGTGACACTGCCGGCCGCCGACTCCACTCGCTCCGTGTACACCGATTGTATGGAATCCACGATCGCCAACTGCGGCTGTACCTGCTCGATGTGCGCCAGGATGGGCTCCAAATGCACCTCGGACATCAGCAGGATGTTGCCGCTGGTGATGCCCAGGCGCTCGGCGCGCATCTTGATCTGCCGCAGGGACTCCTCCCCGGAGATATACAGCACGCGGCCGCCGGCCTCCGCCAAATCAGCCGCCACCTGCAGTAACAGCGTGGATTTGCCAATGCCCGGGTCTCCCCCGATCAGGTTCACCGACCCGGGCACCAGCCCCCCTCCCAGCACGCGGTCCAGCTCGGTCATCGAGAGGCGAATCCGGGCATCGTGCTCGGTATTGACCGCGGTCAGGGGCTGAGGCTCATTGGCAGAAAGCAAAACCGGTCGTGAAGGCTCCTTGGGGGAGACCTCCACGACCGTTTCGACCAGTGTGTTCCACTCGCCGCAGTCGGGACAGCGCCCCATCCACTTCGCCTGCACCGAACCGCAGTTCTGGCATACGTAGCGGATGCGCTGTCGGGTCATGAGCAGGGTTCCTCGCGCCGGCCGGCGTTAGTTGCGCAGGATGAACGGCTCAAGCCGCGAGTCCTCGGAGGCGGGGCCGTTTGAAACGCCGCCGGTGTTCTGCGGGGGCAAACACCGCAGGACAATCTCGCCGTTCTCGACGTCTACCTCCACGGTGCAGTGCTCGGTGAACTCGCCGGCCAGCAGGCCTTCCGACAGACGGTCCTCGATCAGGTCCTGGATGACCCGGCGCAGAGGCCGCGCCCCGAACATGGGGTCATACCCCTTCTCGGCGATCAGCTCACGAGCCGCCTCGGTCGGCGCCAGCTTGATGTGGTGATCGTCCAGGCGCTTCTGCAGTTTGCCCAGCTCCAGGTCCACGATCTGCTTGATCTGCTCCTTGCTCAGCGAGTGGAAGACCATCACGCCGTCCAGGCGGTTCAGGAACTCGGGGCGGAAGGTCTTCTTCAGCTCATCCATGACCTTCTCTTTCATTTCCTCGTAGTCCCGCTCCGCCCGCTCCTTTTCATCGCGCGCCACCGCGAAGCCCAAACTGCCGGCCTTGCGGATGCTGGTCGCGCCGACGTTGGAGGTCATGATGATGATCGTGTTGCGGAAGTCCACCCGCCGGCCCTTGGCATCCGTCAGATGGCCATCCTCCATGATCTGCAGGAGCATGTTGAAGACTTCTGGATGGGCTTTCTCGATCTCATCGAACAGCACCACGGAGTACGGCCGCCGGCGCACGGCCTCGGTCAACTGGCCGGCCTCCTCGTAGCCCACGTAGCCGGGCGGGGCACCTACCAGGCGCGACACGGTGTGCCGCTCCATGAACTCCGACATATCCAGCTTGAGCAGGGCATCCTCGCTCCCGAACAGGAATTCCGCCAGGGCACGCGCCAGCTCGGTCTTGCCGACACCAGTGGGACCCAGGAACATGAAGGTGCCGATAGGCCGGCGCGGGTCTTTCAGGCCGGCGCGCGCCCGCCGCACCGCCTTGGCCACCGCGGCAATCGGCTCATCCTGGCCCACGATGCGCTGATGCAGTACCTCCTCCATCTTCAGGAGACGCTCGGTCTCCTCGGTGGCCAGCCGTTTCACCGGGATGCCCGTCCACATGGAGACGATCTCGGCCACATCATCCGGCGTGACCTCCGGGCGCTCGAAAGGCGAATCCCAGTTCAGCCGCATCTCTTCGATGCGCTGGTCCAGCTCGGCCTCGCGCACCCGCAGGTCCGCCACCAGGTCCCAGCGTTCCTGCTCGCAGGCTTCCTGCCGGCGGCGCTCCAGCTCGCGAAGCTGGCGGAACGATTCGCGCAGACCGATGGCATACGGGCTCTTGTAAATCCGCACCCGCGACGCCGCTTCATCAATCACGTCAATGGCCTTGTCCGGCATGAAGCGGTCCGGGATGTAGCGGGCAGAGAGCTTCACCGCCGCTTCCAGCGCCTCGTCGGTGATGTGCACGTTGTGATGCGCCTCATAGCGCTCGCGGATGCCCTTGAGGATTTCCAGCGTCTGCTCCATGGTGGGCTCTTCCACCAGGATGGGCTGGAAGCGGCGCTCCAGCGCGGCATCCCCTTCGATGTGCTTGCGGTATTCGTCGAGGGTTGTGGCGCCGATGCACTGGATTTCGCCGCGGCCCAACGCCGGCTTCAGGATGTTGGCGGCATCCACGGCACTGCCGGCAGAGCCGGCGCCGACCAGCATGTGCACCTCATCAATGAAGATGATGCACTCGGTCTGCTTGATCTCCTCCAGCACCTTCTTGAGGCGCTCCTCGAACTGGCCGCGGTACATGGTGCCGGCCACCAGGGAGCCGACATCCAGCATCAGCAGGCGTTTGTTGAGGAGCGGCTGTGGCACCTCGCCGGCGACGATGCGCTGGGCGAGGCCCTCCACGATGGCGGTCTTGCCCACACCAGGCTCGCCGATCAGGGCCGGGTTGTTCTTGGTACGGCGGGACAGGATTTGGATGACCCGTTCGATCTCCTTCTCGCGGCCGATGACGGGGTCCAGCTTGCCCTCGCGCGCCTGCGCGGTCAGGTCCACCGCGAGCTGATCCAGCAGGGGCGTCTTGCTCTCGCCCTTCTCTTTGGCCGGCTCGGTGGTGGCGCGCGCTTTGGCCTTGCGCTCCATGACGGTCTCCGCCGTCTTCATGCGCACCTGCTCCAGGTCCAGGCCCATGCCGCGCAGGATGTC
>JAPWUQ010000101.1 GCA_028275445.1 Anaerolineae bacterium
GGCCGGCGCGTTCGCTCCCGCACCTGGCATATCATGGGGCATGGCCTGCCAACGCGCTCGCGCATAACCTTTGCCCATTTGGGCCGGCCGTGATATAATGGCGGACAAACCGATATCCCTTGCAAAGGCGATGACGGAGAGGAGTAGGCGGGGGGAAGCCGCCAGGGAGGAGGGGCCGCGACTGGAAGCCCTTCTCGGTGAAAGCCCGCTGAAGTTCGCTCCCGAGCCGACAGGTGAAATGCGTGCAGGCGCAGAGTAGTCTGCTCCGGCGGCCCACCGTTATCCGGGCGCCCGATAAGCCGGCTTCGTCCAACGGAGAGGAGCGCGGCCGTCGGGACAGAGGGGGCCGGCTCGCGGCCGGCCAAACAGGGTGGTAACGCGGATCGTGCGGCACGATATCGTCCCTGAGGGACTATCGGGCCGCTTTTTATTACGCTATCATACGCTTCATCCAGGAGAGGAGGCGGTACATTATGGCAGTGGACCTGCATGAGCTGGAACAGCGGGCCAGCGCCGAGCTGGCGCAGGTATCCGACCTGCAGGCGCTGGAACAGTGGCGCCTGCGCTATCTGGGGAAAAAGGGAGAGGTCACGCTGGCGGTGCGCAGTGTCGGTCAGCTTCCGCCGGCGGAGCGGCCGGCCTACGGCAAGCTGGCCAATGAGGTCAAGGGCCGGCTGGAAGCCGCCTATGAGGCGCGGCTGGAGGCCCTCAAGCAGGAAGAAGTGGAGCGCGCCCTGCGCGCCGCGGCCGTGGATGTGACCCTGCCGGGCAGGCGGCCGGCGATCGGCCGGCTGCATCCCTCCACCCAGACCCTGCGTGAGATTTACCACATCTTCACGCAGATGGGCTTCCAGATTTACCGCTCGCGCGAGGTGGAGACCGACGAGTACAACTTTGAGCTGTTGAACATGCCGCCCCACCACCCAGCGCGCGACATGTGGGATACCTTCTACATCAACAAGGACGTGGTCATGCGCACCCACACCTCGCCCGGGCAAATTCACGTCATGCGCGCCTACCACCCGGAGCCTATCCGCGCCATCCTGCCGGGCAAGTGCTACCGCTACGAGCAGGTGACCGTGCGCTCCGAGCACATGTTCCATCAGGTGGAGGGGCTGGCCGTGGGCAAGCACATCACCATGGCCGATTTGAAGGGAACGATGATCCATTTCGCCCGGCAGATGTTCGGGCCGGAGCGCAAACTGCGCTTCCGCTGTAGCCATTTCCCCTTCACCGAGCCGAGCGTGGAAGTGGACATGGACTGTATCCTGTGCGGCGGGAAGGGATGCAGTCTGTGCAAGCACACCGGCTGGTTGGAGATCGCCGGCGCCGGCATGGTGCACCCTGTCGTCCTGCGCAACGGCGGCTACGATCCGAACGAGTGGAGCGGCTTTGCCTTCGGCATGGGCATCGAGCGCATCGCCATGCTCAAGAACCACATCGAGGACATCCGCTACTTCTTCTCCAACGACCTGCGGTTCCTGGGACAATTCCATTGATGGGCCATCGGATAAGGGAGAGTGAACCATGCGTGTACCATTGAGCTGGCTGAAAGAATACGTGGACATCGGGGATATAACGGTAGATGAGCTGGCCGAGCGGCTGACGCTGGCCGGCCTGGAAGTCGTCGGCATCGAGCGCATTGGCGATTGGTGGGACCGGGACAAGATTTTCGTCGGCCAGATCGTGCGCGTGGACCCTCATCCCAACGCCGACCGGCTGACCCTGCCGACCGTGGAATACGGCGGGCCGGAGCCGATCACCGTCGTCACGGGCGCGCCCAACATCCGCGTGGGGGATGCCGGGCAGAAGGTGGCCCTGGCGCTGGCCGGCGCGGTGCTCATTGACGGCTACTCCGAAGACCGTCGGAAAACCACCCTCAAGCCGACCAAAATCCGCGGCGTGCGCTCCGCCGGCATGGTCTGCTCCGAGCGCGAGCTGGGCCTGTCGGACAGTCACGAGGGCATCCTGATCCTGCCGGACGACGCGCCGGTGGGCATGCCCCTGGCCGATTACCTCGGCGATGTGGTGCTGGACCTGGACCTGACGCCCAACCTGGCGCGCTGTTTCTCCATGATCGGCGTGGCGCGCGAGGTCGCCGCTTTGCTCGGCCGGCCGCTGAAGGTCGAGGAGCCGACCATGGAGGCGACCGGCCCCTCCATCGAAGGGCAGATTGACCTGGAGATCGCCGACCCAGACCTGTGCGCGCGGTACACCGCCGCGCTCATCAAGGGGGTCAAGATCGGGCCGTCCCCCTGGTGGATGCAGCGCCGGCTGACCCTGGCCGGCATGCGCCCCATCAACAACATCGTGGACATCACCAACTACGTGATGCTGGAATGGGGACAGCCCCTGCATGCCTTTGACTATCACGCCCTGCGGCCGCGGCCGGGGAAAACCCATCCGCCGGCCATTATCGTGCGGCGCGCCCGCCCCGGCGAGAAGATGACCACGCTGGACGGCGTGGAGCGCCAGTTGACCGAGGATATGCTGCTCATCTGCGACGGCGCCGGCCCGGTGGCCATCGCCGGCGTCATGGGCGGGTTGGAAAGCGAGGTGACCGACCAGACCACTGACATCCTGCTGGAGTCGGCCAACTTCGACGCCATCAACAACCGCCGCACCGCGCAAGCCCTGCGCATGAGCACGGAGGCCTCGGCGCGCTTCGGGCGCGGCATCGCCCCCAGCATGACGGTGCGCGCTGCCCGCCGCGCCGCCCAGCTCATGCGCGAGCTGGCCGGCGGCGAAATCGCTCAGGGCCTGGCCGATTTGTACCCCCGCCCGCAGGAGACCGTCGTGGTGACCTTCACCACCGCGGAGGTGGAGCGCATCCTGGGCGTGCATATGAGCGTCGACGAGATCGTGGATATCCTGCGCCGGCTGGAGTTCCAATGCCGGGTGGAAGGGGAAACCATCCACGCCACTGTGCCGGACCACCGTCTGGATGTGCGCATCCCGGCTGATATTATGGAGGAGCTGGCGCGGGTCTACGGCTACGACCGCATCCCCAGCACCCTGCTGGCGGATGAACTGCCGCCCCAGCGGCGCTTCCACCAGTTGGAGACGGAGGAATTCATCCGGGATGTGCTGGTCGGCTGTGGCCTGCAGGAAGTCATCACCTATTCCCTGACGAGCCTGGAAGTGGAGGGCCGTCTGTACCCGGAAGGGGAATCGCCCCGGCCGGAGGACTTCATCCGACTGGCGAACCCGCTGTCCAGCGAGCGGGAATACCTGCGCCGCTCGCTGAAAGCCAGCCTGCTGAGCACCGTAGCGTCCAACCTGCGCCACACCCCGCAGGTGAGCATTTTCGAGATCGCGGCGGTCTTTGAGCCGGCGCCGGGAGAGCTCCTGCCGCGCGAGCCGATGCGCCTGGCAGTGGCGATGGCCGGCCCGCGACAGCCGCTGGCCTGGCACACGCCGGCGCCGGAAAACATGGACTTCTTCGACCTGAAGGGCGTGGTCGAGGTGCTGATGGAACGGCTGGGCCTGGACGAGGTCACCTATGAGCCGGCGCGCGAGATGCCCTTCCTGCCCGGGCGCGCCGCGGTCGTGCGGATCGGGGAGGAGATCGCCGGCGTCTTCGGCGAGGTCCATCCGCTGGTGAAGGAGCGGTTCGAACTGCCGGCGGCGCCGGTCTGTCTGGCGGAGTTCGACCTGGACCTGCTGGTGCGCCTGGCCAAGCGCACGCCCTATGTGGAATCCCTGCCGCGCTATCCGGGCGTGGCGGAGGATATCGCTGTGGTCGTGGACCGGGAGGTGCCGGCGGAGCAGGTGCGCAAGGCCATCATGGAGGCCGGCGCTCCCCTCCTGCGGCGCGCCTACCTGTTCGACGTCTATCAGGGCCCCCAGATCCCCGAGAACAAGAAGAGCCTGGCCTTCTCTCTGCTCTATCAGGCGCCCGACCGCACCCTGACGGATGAGGAAGTGCGCAAATATCACCAGCGCATCGTCCAACACCTGGAGAAGACGCTCGGCGCGACCCTGCGCGCTTGAGCGGCGGGGTTCCGCATATCGGGTGACAGGGGTGACAGTCACCTATGAGGTGACTGTCACCCTTTTCATCTTGACATGCATCAGTACCAGTTTCCTATCACCTCCTGGCGCGGAAATCTTTGCGCAGGCCCCGGAATATGGTATACTCATAATGTATCTGGCCGTACACCGCACGGGGAGAAGGGCATGAACGGCTTTGACGTGCTCATCATGATCGCGCTGGTCGCCGGCGCCGCCTGGGGCTTTATCAAAGGCCTCATCCATCAGGCCATCGGCATGGCGATGCTGTACGTCTCCCTCATCGTCGCCACGGTGTTTTATTCCGACATTGCGCCGGGCCTGGGGCGCGTCGTCCATCTGGAACCGAAAGCCGCCGGCGCGGTGTCCTTCCTGCTCTTGCTCATCATCGCCATCAACGTCCTGGGCTTCGCCCTGCACGGGGTGCGCAAGCACGAAGTGAAGGCCCTGCGCCTGCTCAATCAGATCGGGGGCATGGCCTTCGGGGTTGCCATGGCCGGCATCTGGATCGCCGTCATCATCGCCCTCCTCAACTACGCGATCGGCGTGCCGGTCAACTGGCATGACCCGGGCAAACCCATGCTGGCCACCCTGCAGGCGGAGTCCTTCCGCCGCATGATCGCCATCGGGCTGGCGCGCTCCCCGCTGGCGCGCGCCTTCACCGTGCTCCTGCCCTACATCCTTTCCAGCGTCTCCCCCTTCGTGCCGGCCTCCCAGGTACTGCAGATCTTCGTTATCGAATGACGAACCGGATGGTCTGAACACCGCCCATGGAAGATAGATATCTCGAAATCCTGGAGTTCCCGAAGATTCTGGAACGGCTGGCCGCGTACGCTGATTTTTCGGCCGGCCAAGCCCTGGCGCGCGCTCTACGCCCCACGGCCGACCTGGAAGAGGCGCGCCGGCGACAGCAGGAGACCGCCGAGGCCATGCGCCTGCTCTCCGCCGGCATGACCCTTTCCGTGGGCGGCGCCCGCGACATCCGTCCCCTGCTGGACGAATGCAAGCGCGGCATCAGCCTCCAGCCGGAGGACTTCCTGGAAATCCGCGCCACCCTTGCCAGCGCGCGCTCCCTGCGGCAGAGCCTGGGCCGGCAGGTGGCCCTGGCGCCCCATCTGGCCGGCCTGGCCCAGCGCATCGAGGACTGCGCCCACGTGGTCGCCGAGATCAACCGCTGTATGGACGAGGCCGGCGAGATACGCGACAGCGCCAGCCCCATGCTGGCGCAAATCCGCGCCGCCCTGCGCGAGGCGCATGAGCGGGTCCTGCGCCAGCTCAACCGGCTGATCCACTCGGCGGAGAGCGCCGGCTACCTCCAGGAACCCATCATCACCCAGCGCAACGGGCGCTATGTCATCCCGCTCAAAGCCGAGTTCAAGGGACGCATCCCGGGCATCATCCATGACCAGTCCGCCAGCGGCGCCACGCTCTTCATCGAACCGCTGACCACGGTGGAGCTGAACAACGAGTGGCGCGAACTGCAGTTGGCGGAACAGGCGGAGATCCGCCGCATCCTGGCCAATCTGTCCCTGCTGATCGCGCAGGAAGCGCCGTTCATCGAGCGCACCGTGGGGATACTGGCCGAGCTGGACCTGATCTTCGCCAAGGCCAAGTATGCCCAGGATCTGCGCGCCGTCTCGCCGGAGCTGGTGCCGTTCGAGAAGCCGCATCCGGTGGCCGGCGACCCCCATGTCATCCACCCGGGGAGCGTCCTCGTACTGCCCCGGGCGCGCCATCCACTGCTGGACCCGCAGACGGTAGTGCCCATTGACGTGCGGATCGGCCCCGATTATTTCGTGCTGGTTATCACCGGCCCGAATACCGGCGGCAAGACCGTAGCGCTCAAGACGGTGGGCCTCTTGGCCGCCATGGCGCAGGCCGGCATGGCCATCCCCGCCGCCGAAGGGGCGCGGCTCTCCGTGTTCGACGGCATTTATGCCGATATCGGGGATGAGCAGTCTATCGAGCAGAGCCTGTCCACTTTCTCCTCCCATATGAACAACATCGTGGACATCTTGCGGCGGGCGACTTCCCATTCACTAGTGGTGCTGGATGAGCTGGGCGCCGGCACCGACCCGGAAGAGGGTTCCGCCCTGGCCCAGGCCATCCTTTCGCACCTGGTGGCGCGCAGTATCACCACCTTCGCCACCACCCATTACTCGGAGCTGAAGATTTACGCCCACAGCGCGCCCGGCGTGCAGAACGCCAGCGTCGAATTTGACCCGGAGACCCTGCGCCCGACCTATGAGCTGACCATCGGCCTGCCCGGGCGCTCGAACGCGCTGGCCATCGCCCGCCGGCTGGGCCTGGACGAGAGCATTATCGCCGACGCCACCCGCCGCGTCTCCGCCGAGGCGCTTCAGGCCGAATCCCTGCTGAACCATCTCAAGGCCACCCAACAGCAGGCGCGCCGTGAGCTGGAGCTGGCGCAGGCCGCCCGGCAGGAGGCAGAGCGCCTGCGCGATGAGCTTCGTCAGAAGCTGGCGGCCATAGAAGAGGCTCGCCGGCAGGTGCTGGCCGAGGCACGCGAGCAGGCGCGTCAGGAGCTGGCAGAACTGCGCAAGGAGATCGAACGCCTGCGCGCCGAAGCGGAGGAGGCGCGCCGTGCCCTGCGGCAGGCGCCGGCCGCGCCGGCGGTGCGGACGCTCTCCCAGGAGGTCGAGGCGCTGGAGGAGGCCTGGGCGCCGGTGCGAAGCCCGCAAACCCCCGCGGAAGAGGTCGGGCCCTGGGTGCCCCCGAAGGTGGGGGACCGGGTCTGGATCGAGGGGCTTTCCGTGGAAGGGGAGGTGACGGGCGTCGCCGGCGACGAGGTGGAACTGCAGGCTGGCTCCCTGCGCCTGCGCCTGCCGGCTCGTCAGGTGCGGGTGCGCCGGCAGGCCGCGCCGGCACCCGAGCCGGCGCCTTCCATTTCGTTCGAGCTGGAGCGGCCGCGCCCGCCGACCGAGCTGGACCTGCGCGGCATGCGGGCGGAGGACGCGCTGGAGGCGCTGGAACGGTACCTGGATGCCGCACTGCTGGCCAATCTGCCCTGGGCGCGCATCATCCACGGCAAAGGTACCGGTGCCCTGCGCCAGGTGGTGCGGGAATTTCTGCAGGGGTACCGCCATCTCCTGGAGTTTCAGCCGGCGGATGCCTCCGAAGGCGGGGATGGCGTGACGATAGTGACCTTCAAACGAGGGGAGCCGGCGGCCAGATAGTGATTCCCTCAGGTGACGGTCACTTTGAAGGTGACCGTCACCTTCGCGGTGACCGTCACCTCAACTTAAAGGGGGCCGCCACCTCACCTTGAAGGGGACCGTCACCTTATTTATTTTGCCAGCACGTTCGCCAGCTTGAGCAGAGAGAGGTCCAGCGGCTTGGTTTTGCTGACCACTTCCTTGAGCGGCGTGGTGGCGATATCTCCTTTGATCCAACCGACCAGCACCCCAAAGTTGCCCTGCAGGAGCTGTTCCACGGCCGCGGCGCCCAGGCGGGTGGCCAGGATGCGGTCCGAGGCGCTGGGTTCGCCGCCGCGCTGGACATGCCCCAGCGTGGTGACCCGCAGGTCAAAGCCCAGGCGCTCGCGGTGCTTCTCGAAATAGCGTTCGAGCGCCGCGGCGTTGTATTCCGCCCCTTCCGCCACCACGATGATGGCGTGCGGCTTGCCGCGCTGATAGGCCAGGCGGATCTCCTCCGCGATGGCCTCCGGGTCCGTCTCCACTTCCGGGATGACGACCGCTTCGGCGCCGCCGGCGATGCCGGCCATCAGCGCCAGATACCCGCACTTGCGACCCATCACCTCGACCAGAAAGGCGCGCTGATGGGACGAAGCGGTCACTTTCAGCCGATCGATCGCCTCCAGCGCGATGTTCAGCGCCGTGTCCACACCGATGGTGATGTCCGAGCCATACAGGTCGTTGTCAATAGTGGAAGCGATGCCGACGACCTTCACCCCCATCTCGGAGAGGGCGCAAGAGCCGGACTGGGAGCCGTTCCCGCCGATGACCACCAGGGCATCAATATCATTTTGATTGAGGGCGCGCACCGCTTCCAGGCGCGTGGCCTCTTTTTTGAAATCCTCACAGCGGGCACTGCCCAGGATGGTGCCGCCGCGCTGGATGATGCCGCCGACATCGCGGGCGCCCAAGGGGACGAAGTTGCCGGCCACCAGGCCGGCGAACCCCCGCCGCACCCCCCATACCTCCAGACCATTGGCGATGCCCGTCCGCACTACCGCCCGGATGGCGGCGTTCATGCCCGGGGCATCGCCGCCGCTGGTCAGCACAGCGATCCGCTTCATGTTCTTCTCCTGCTCCTGTCTATCCGCGCAACAGGAAAGCGATGACGTTGAAAAAGCACTGCCGGCGAACCTGATCCACGCCTGCGCGCCAGCGCCGGCACAGTATAACTCCAGACAGTAACACCCATTATATGCCGGCGGGCTTGAGCCGTCCAAATCCGAGGCCATGTTGATTCCGCGCGCCGCATTCCCACGACTTTCTCGACACCTCCCATGGCGCGTTGTTGTCAAAATTTACCACTTACGTTATAATTGTCCCTTGCATTTTTACTGCGAGCGTGGAGCATGACACTGCTGAAGCGCTGTCTGGCACTGCTGACACTGCTGATTGTGGGCACGGCCCTTCCTGCCCAGGCACAGACACCCGTGCGCCTGGACGAAATGTCGGTCGCCCTCTGGCCGGAATACGACAGGCCTGGCGTGCTGGTCAT
Source organism: Anaerolineae bacterium (assembly GCA_028275445.1). Lineage (GTDB taxonomy): Bacteria > Chloroflexota > Anaerolineae > JACIWP01 > JACIWP01 > JACIWP01. Next base: position 8,722 of record JAPWUQ010000101.1, read on the forward strand.
TTACAGCGGCACCCTGGCGGAGGATGTGCCGCTCCCGGTCACCATCACCTTCGCCATTCCGGCGTCGGTGGGCACGCCAAGCGCCACCGCCGGCGTGGATGACCTGGGCAGTTTCCGCTACCGCAAGTATGAACTGCGCACCCAGGGCGACAAGCTCCTGGTGAGCTACAGCCTGCCCTACCGCCGGTTCCAGATGGAGTATTACATTGACCTGCTGGCCGGCCAGGGAAGCGACAAGGAATTCACCTTCACCTATCAGGCGGACTACCCGGTGCGCGATTTCCGGTTCGAGGTGCAGGAGCCGCTGGGCGCTAGCGGTTTCCAGACCGAGCCGGCGGCCGGCAGTGTGGTCACCGAAGCACAGCTCCCCCTGCATCGTATCCCGATCGGCGCGCTGGAGCAGGGGCAGTCGGCCAGCGTGACAGTGCGTTACCATCGCGAGGAGCGCCGGCTCTCGGCGGAGATCCTCGGCGTGCCCACGCCCGGGCCGGCGGAGTTCGAGGATGCGCCGCGCGCCGGCGGAGGCATCTCCACCACCACCGCCATTGTCCTTGGCGGCTCGCTGATAGCCGCGGGGCTGGCCCTGGGCCTGTGGATGTGGACACGCTCCCGCGCTGCCGCCGGCCCCAGCCGGCAGGCCCGGCGCTACGCGGAGCGGCGTACAGGGGGCCGGGAAGCGAAGGGAGCACCGCGCCGGCCGGCCGCGGCGCCCCAACCGAAGCCAAGCGATGTGGTCGGCTACTGCCATCAGTGCGGCCGGCCCCTCAAACGGGACGAAGTCTACTGCCCTAACTGCGGCACCCGCAGAAAACTGCCGTAAAAGGATGCTGATTTTCGGAGGAAGTGATGACGACGGAAGGACGATCACATGACATGGAAATGCCGGCGGCGAGCAAACCCCGCCCCACCAAGTTCATCGTGGGAGGGTTCATCATCGTCGCGGTAGTGGTATACCTGATTGTCTCCAGCCTGGGAGGCTCCACCGCCTACTATCTGACCGTAGCCGAACTGCGGGCCAAGGGGCCGGCGGCCGTGGGCCAGAAGGTGCGGGTCAGCGGTGTGGTGGACGGCGCCACCATCCAGTACGACCAACAGAACTTGATCCTGCGCTTTGACATCGTGGATAACAGCGGCCGCCTGCCGGTGGTGTATCACGGCCCGCGGCCAGATATGTTCCAGGACCAGGCAGAGGCGGTGGTGGAGGGGAAGCTGAACGCCGACGGCGT
>JAPWUQ010000102.1 GCA_028275445.1 Anaerolineae bacterium
GCGGGCGGGTACAGCCCGCCGAGGTCGTCCACGCTCTTGATGACCCGGGCAGGATTGCCGGCGGCCACGGCGCGCGGCGGGATGTCGTGGGTGACGACAGAGCCGGCGCCGATGAGGGCATCGGCGCCGATGCGCCGGCCGGGCAGGATGGTGGTATTGGCGCCGATTTTGGCGCGCCGGCCGATGACCGGCCCCTCCAGCCGCTCCTTGGCCCCCACCGACAGCGGATAGCGGGCGTTGGTCAGCACCACATTAGGCCCCAGCCAGCATCCCTCTTCCAGCACCGAGTATTCCGGCACAAAGGCCTGGGAGTGCACCCGCACACCGTCCTCGATGCGCACGTGGTGCTCGATGACGGTGTGAGAGCCGATGCTGACGTTGTCCCCGATCTCGTTTTCCTCGCGGATGAGGACGTGATGGCCGGTCTGGAAGTTATGGCCGATGCGGTTGCCGGCGTATATCACCGTATGGGAGCGGATGACGGCGTTATCGCCGATGACCGTCTCCAGCTCTCCCGGCGCCCGCCCCCGCGGCGGCTCGCCAATGATGACGAAATCGCCGATCTGGACGTTCTTTCCCAGCCGCACATTGGGGTAAATCTTCGCTTCCGCCATGGGCGTTCCCCCGGGTTCATAGTTTGACGATCTTGGCGCGCGGGGCGCGCACTCCGCGCAGGGCGTTGCGCGTGTCCACAATCAGGCCGGCGTTCTGCGCCACCCATTCCCAGTCGTAGACGGAGTGGTCCGTGACGATGACAACACAGTCCGCCTGCTGAAGCACCTGGTCCGTCAATTCCACGGACTGCATGAGCGCATCATCCAACTGCAATCGGGGGACGTGCGGGTCATGGTAGGACAGGTTCGCGCCGCGCAGGATCAGCTCGCGCATGATGTCCAGCGCCGGCGACTCGCGGATGTCGCTGACATCCTTTTTGTACGCCACACCCAGGATCAGCACCGCCGAGCCGCGCACCGGCTTGCGGGCGTCGTTCAGCGCGGCGATGACCTTGTCCACCACATAGTGCGGCATATGGGAGTTGATCTCGCCGGCCAGCTCGATGAAGCGCGCCGTGTAGTTCAGGGTGCGCAGTTTCCAGGCCAGATAATGCGGGTCCACCGGGATGCAGTGCCCGCCCAGGCCCGGCCCAGGCAGGAAGCGCATGAAGCCGAAGGGCTTGGTGGCGGCGGCGTCAATCACCTCCCACACGTCCAGCCCCAGCCGGTCGCACATGATGGCGATCTCGTTGACCAGGGCGATGTTGACGGCGCGGAAGGTGTTTTCCAGCAGTTTGGTCATCTCGGCGGCCGCCGGCGAGCTGACCGGCACGATGGTCTCGATGATGGAGCCGTAGAGCGCGCTGGCCACTTCCAGGCAGGCCGGCGTCATCCCCCCGATGACCTTGGGCGTGTTGCGGATGGTGTAGACCGGGTTGCCGGGGTCCACTCGTTCCGGCGAAAAGGCCAGGAAGATATCCTCGCCGATGCGCAGGCCGTTGGCCACCAAGCGCGGGGCGATGATCTCCTCGGTGGAGCCGGGGTAGGTGGTGGATTCCAGGACGATGAGCTGGCCGCGCCGGCTGCGTTGGGAGATGGCATCCGCCGCCTGGAGGATGTAGGAGATGTCCGGGTCGCGGCTTTTCCCCAGCGGGGTCGGCACGCAGATGGAAATGGAGTCCAGTTGTGGGACCATATCGTACGTGCTCGTCGCCATCAGCCGGCGCGCCTCCACCAGCGGCCGCAGGCGTTCCGCCGGCACGTCCCCGATGTAGCTCTGGCCGGCGTTGATGGCTGCCACCCGGTTGGGGTCCAGGTCAATGCCCAGCACGGTGAAGCCGGCCTCGGCAAATTCCACCGCCAGCGGCAGGCCCACGTATCCCAGGCCCACCACTCCCACGCGGGCTTCCTTCCGCCGGATGCGCTCCAGGAGAGCTTCTTTCACGGACGGAACGGACATGTCTCAGTATCCCTCCTCACGATTGATCTCGTTCAATAGTGGCTCGCCGGCCAGATAGCGACGCAGGTTCTCGGCAAAGAGGCGCGCGGCGCGCTCCTCGTAGCGGTCTGTGATGGCCGAGATATGGGGCGTGAGGATGACGTTGTCCAGCTCCCAGAGGGGATGGTCCGCCGGCAGAGGTTCTTTGGAATACACGTCGAGGGCAGCGCCGGCGATCCACTTCTCCCGCAGGGCCTGGAGCAGGTCCTGCTCCACGATAATGTCCCCGCGCGCGACATTGATGAGCAGAGCTGATGGCTTCATGGCACGCAGTGCGTCGGCGTTGATGAGGCCGCGGGTGGCCGGCGTCAGGGGCACGGTCAGCACCACGTAGTCGCATTCCGCCAGCATGGCATGCAGTTCTTCGGGAGCGTACCACCGCGCCGGCAGGCGGCCCTCCGGGTCCCCCAGCCCCGGCTCGATGTAGCCGCGGTCGAGCCGCTCCTCCGGATGGCGCTTCAGGGCCAGGACGCGCATGCCGAAGGTAGAGGCCAGCCGGGCGATCTCGCGGCCGATGCTCCCGTATCCCACGATGCCCAGGGTGGCGTCGCGCAGTTCCAGGCTGCGCAGGACGTTCCAGCGTCCCTTGGGCCATTCCCGCCGGCGCTGTAGCTCCAGCGTGGTGGGCAGGCGGCGCGCCCAGGCCAGCATGACCGCCATGACGTATTCGGCCATCGGGCCGGCGTGGATGCCGCTGGTGGTGGTGATGTGGATGTGCCGGGCGGCCATGACCGGATGGCCGGCCAGGTGCTCCGCGCCGGCGCTCGACAACTGCACCCAGCGCAGGCGCGGCACCTGCTCCAGCGAGGCCGGCAGTCCGAAGGTGTACAGCACCTCGGCGCGTGTCAGCGGCTCGCCGATGGAGGCGAAGTCCTGGGTGGGGATCTGCTCCACCTGCAGACGGTTGGATACGGCGCGCAGTCGTTCCAGTTGGTTCTCGCTGAAGCGGCCAAGGCACAGCACGTGAACGGTTTCCATGGGGTGCTCCTCCTGTGGAAAAGTGGTGGAGTTTTGGCAGGGCGCCGGAAGGACGTCCTGCCGGCGGTGCGGGCCGGCTCACCTGGCCGGCGGTGCATGGCTCTCCGGCGAGAGCACCAACCGATAGCCCTGGCCGCGCACTGTCTGGAGGTAGATCGGGCGGCGGGGGGCCGGCTCGATCTTTTTCCTCAGCCAGCAGATGTGTACTTCCAGGGTGCGGGTATCCTTGACATAATCGGTGTTCCAGATGGTGCGCATGATCTCCGCGCGGGTGACGACCTCGCCGGCGCGCGCCACCAGCAGGGACAGCAGAGCGGCCTCTTTCGGCGTCAGCCGGACGTTGTTCTCCCCCTGCTGGAGCAGGCGGTGCTTGGGGTCAAAGGTCACATCGCCAAGGCGCACCAGATAGCGCGGGGGAATTTCCTGAAGGCGCTTGATGCGGTAGTACAGCTTGCGGAAAGTGATGGGTTCCTCGAAGTGCGTGTCCACCGCCGCGGGGATAGAGGGATAAGAGCGCGGCAGGGCGGCGATGAGCCAGGCGTACGGGTCGGAGCGTCGCAGTTTCTCGCACAGGTTCAATCCCTTGACCGGGTCATCGGTCGTGTCGACTACCACATAATCCGCGTCGGCGCTGGCGACCCATGTCATCATTTGCCGTTTGTTGCCGGTGGTCTGGACAACAAACCCATGCTGATCCAGTGCCTTCGCCAGGGACGAGGCCACTGCCCGATTGTGGGTGAAAATCAGCACCTTTTCTGGCATGATGGGTGTCCTGCGCGTTACTTGACCGAACCTATATCAGGTGAAGCTCATACCGGATTGGGGCCGCCGGCCTGGGAAGATGGAGAGGCACGTCCATCACGTGAATAACCGCTGGTCCGCATCATCTCACCAATATTATACCGGATGCTCCCGAATCCGGCAATACGTACCTTCGGGGTATTTCGCCGGCGCTTAATCTTCTTTTAATCCAGCCGTGATATACCGATGGCGGATTTTGCCCGTGAGAATATCCTGAACTCTAAAGGAGCGAGGAGGTTGTGCCTATGTGGCGACATCGTAGCCTGGCCTGGATCAGTCTGCTGGTCTTGCTGTCCTTGCTGGTAAGCCCGCTGGTTGTGCTGGCGCAGGGGGAGGCCGGCACAGCCGCACCCTTCCGCATGTTCACCACCTATCCGGCGCGCGAAGTGGCCAAAGGCGGAACGGCGACCTTTGACATCTCCCTGCAGGCGAACTCCGAACCACAGATCGTCTCCCTGGAGGTGCAGGGACTGCCCGAAGGCTGGAAGGCAACCCTGCGCGGCGGCGGGGATGTCATCCGCGCGGCCTACGTCCAGACGGAGGAGAAGACCTCTGTCTCGCTGAAGATCGAGGTGCCGGCGGAAGCCGCCCCGGATACCTACCGCTTCACGCTGGTGGGCAAGAGCGAACGGGGGCAGGTGACCCTCCCGCTGGAGCTGACCGTGAAGGAGAAGCTCCCCCCAACCCTGGCCTGGGAGGTCAAACTGCCCACCTTGCGGGGGAACCCCACTACCACCTTCCGCTATGATGCCACCCTGCGCAACGACGGGGGTGAGGACCTGAACGTCAACCTGGTCTATGATGCGCCGAAGGACTTCAAGGTGGTCTTCCGCTTGCTGGGGCAGGATGTGAGCAGTTTCCCCATCAAAGCCGGCGAGTCCAAATCCCTGACCATCGAAGTTGACCCGCCCGATGATCTTCCCGCCGGCAAGTACGACATCACCCTGCGGGCGCGCGGCGGTGAGACCGAGGCCGAGACCAAATTGACGGCGGATGTCACGCCCAAGCCCGGCAGTCCGGTGCTCAGCATCAGCGGCGCGGATGGCCGGCTCTCCGGCGACGCGTACGCCGGCAAGGAAAACACCCTCAAGATCGTGGTGCAAAACACCGGCGATGCCGCGGCCGAGAAGGTGAAGATGAGCTCCTCGGAGCCATCCGGCTGGACGGTCTCCTTTGATCCCGAGGAAATCGCCAGCATTCCTGCCGGCGAGCAGGCCGAGGTTAAGATGACCATCAAGCCGGCCGATAAGGCCATTGCCGGCGACTACATGGTCACCATCACCGCCAAGCCGGAGAAGGAAAGCTCCAAGTCGGTGGACTTCCGCATCACTGTCCGCACCTCGACCCTGTGGGGTGTTGTCGGTGTGGCGTTGATCGCCGTCGCTGTGGGAGTGGTTGCCATCGCCGTCCTGCGCTTCGGCCGCCGCTGATGGCGGAAGGAGGGCGCGTATGGACGAACTGGTGATCGAGACCGAGGGCTTGACCAAGCATTACAACGGGGTGGTGGCGGTCGAGAACCTGAACCTGCGGGTGCGCCGGCAGGAGGTCTTCGGCCTGCTGGGGCCCAACGGTTCCGGCAAAACCACCACCATCCTCATGCTCCTCGGGCTGACCGAGCCCACCGCCGGCTGGGTGCGGGTGCTGGGCCTGGACCCGGCCCGACAACCCCTCAGCGTGAAGGCGCGCGTCGGCTATATGCCCGACGAGGTGGGCTTTTACGAAGAGCTGACCGCCCGGGAGAACCTGGCTTACATCGCCCGGCTGAACGGCCTCTCCGGGCGCGTCGCGCAGGAGCGCATCGAAGAGGCGCTGGGGCGGGTGGGTCTGCTGGATGTGGCAGATCGTCCTGTCGCCACCTATTCCCACGGCATGAAGCGCCGGCTGGGCGTGGCCGACGTGCTCATCAAAAAGCCCCAGCTCATCATTATGGACGAGCCCACCCAGGGACTGGACCCCGAAGCTGCGCGGGAGTTCCTGCGCATCATCCGGAGCCTTAAGGAGGAGGGCATCACCATCGTCCTCTCCTCCCACTTGCTCCACCAGGTGCAGGCGGTATGCGACCGGGTGGGCCTGTTCCATAAAGGGCATATGGTGCTCGAGGGCACAGTGACCGAGCTGGCGCGGCAGGTGCTGGGCACCGCCTACCACATCCAGTTGGAGGCAGAGGGTTCGCCGGAATCCATCACGGCGGCCCTGCGCCGGCTCCCCGGCGTCACCGACGTGAGTTGGGATGGCAAATACCACTATCGGGTGGCGGCGGTGGAAGACCTGCGCACCGAAGCCGCCGGCGCCGTCATGTCCGCCGGCGGCCGGCTCCTCTCGCTCGAGCTGGACCGCCCCAGCCTGGATGACATCTATGCCCGCTACTTCGAGGAGGTGGAGCATGTCCCAGCCGCGTGAGGAAGGCCGGCGCCTGCCGGCCCGCGAAGGCTCTCCCTGGACGGGGTTGTGGGCAGTGGTCGCCAAGGAGATGGCCGATCATCTCACCAGCGCGCGCATGCGCATCCTGGAAATCCTGATCGTGTTGACCGCCGCCGGCACGGTCTACATGGCCATCCAGGAGATCCGCACCACCATTGCCCAGGACCCGTTCCTGTTCCTGCGTCTGTTCACGACGTCGAAGGACCCCGTGCCGGCCTTCGTCGGTTTCCTGGGCTTCCTGATACCGCTCATCGCCATTGCCTTGGGCTTTGACAGCATCAACGGCGAGTTCAACCGCCGCACGATCTCCCGCGTGCTGGCCCAGCCCATTTACCGCGACGCGCTGTTGATGGGCAAGTTTCTGGCCGGCCTCTTCACGATGACCCTGGTGCTGACGGCCATCTGGCTGCTCATCATCGGGCTGGGGCTGATCACGCTGGGGGTGCCGCCCAGCCCGGAGGAGCTGGCGCGTGCCCTGTGCCTCCTCCTGCTCTCCATCTTCTACGGCGGCATCTGGCTGGCAGTGGCGATGGTCTTCTCGGTGGTGTTCCGCCAGCCGGCGACGGCCGCACTGGCCGCCATCGCCATCTGGCTCTTCTTCCTGGTGTTCTGGGATATCCTGAGCAGTCTGCTGGCGTCTGCGCTCCTGCCCATCCGCTACGGCACCATGGAGGAAATCCTGGCGCAAACCAAACTGGCCATGAACCTGGCGCGCATCTCGCCCAACACCCTGTTCAGTGAGGCTATTATCCCTATCCTCCAGCCCAACGTGCGCTCCCTGGGGCTGGTGCTGACCTGGCAGTTGCAGGGGGCCATTCTGGGCACGCCCCTGCCGCTGGGGGAGAGCCTGGTGCTCATCTGGCCGCATCTGACCGGCCTCATCGCCGGCACCATCCTCCTCTTTGCCCTGTCCTATATCCTCTTCCAGCGGCGGGAAATCCGCGTCTGACCGAACGGGGCGGGCCTTCGGACCCGCCCCCTCTTTTTGACATCCCTTTGGAAATGGATATGCTTATGGATGTTTGCCCGGGCATTTGCCCGACATTGCCGGCAAAGGGGATGTCAGCGTGTTCCTCGACGAGGTAAAGATATTCGTGCAGGGCGGCAGGGGCGGCGACGGCTGTGTCAGCTTTCGCCGCGAGAAATTTGTCCCCTTCGGCGGGCCGGACGGCGGCAAGGGGGGCAAAGGGGGCGACGTCTACCTGGAGGTGGACCCCAACCTGAACACCCTCCTGCATTTCAAGAACCGCATCCATTGGAAGGCGCCGCGCGGCCAGCACGGGCGCGGCAAGAACCAGACCGGCGCGCAGGGAGAGGACCTGATTATCCCGGTGCCGCCGGGCACCGTGGTCTATGATGCGGAGACGGGCGCCCTGCTGGGCGATCTGACCCGGCCGGGACAGCGCCTGCTGGTGGCGCGCGGCGGTCGGGGCGGCCGCGGCAACGCCTCTTTCGCCACCCCGACCAATCAGGCCCCCCGCATCGCCGAGAAGGGGGAGCCCGGGGAGGAGCGCTGGCTGAGGCTGGAGCTGAAGCTGATTGCCGATGTGGGCATCGTGGGGAAGCCCAACGCCGGCAAGTCCACCCTCCTCTCCGTGGTCAGCGCGGCGCGCCCCAAGATCGCCGACTATCCTTTTACCACGCTGGAGCCGCATCTGGGCGTGGTGCAGATGGATCACCGCACCTTTGTCATGGCCGATATCCCGGGCCTGATCGAGGGCGCGCATGCCGGCGCCGGCCTGGGCCATCAGTTCCTGCGCCATGTGGAGCGCACCCGTCTGCTGGTGCACCTGATTGACGGCACATCCGATGACCCCCTGCGCGATTTCGAGCAGATCAACCGCGAGCTGGCCCTCTTCAGCGAGAAGCTGGCCGCCAAGCCACAGCTCGTGGTGCTGAATAAGATTGACGTGCCGGAGGCGCGCGCCAAATGGCCGGCCCTGCGCTCCGCCTGGGAAGCGCGCGGCTACCGCGCCATGGCCATCTCTGCCGCCACCCGGGAGAACGTGCCGGAGCTGGTGCGCACCCTGTTCGCCATGCTGGACGAACTGCCGCGCGAGGAGATGGAGCCGGCCGAAGAGATGCCGGTCTTCGGACTGCCGGCGGACGAGAAGCGCTTCGAGATCGAGCGGGAGGAGGACGGCTGGCGGGTGCGCGGCACGGCCATCGAGCGCGCTGCCGTCATGACCCGCTGGGACCTGCACGAATCGGTCATGCGCTTCCAGCGCATCCTGGATGCCCTGGGCATCTCCCAGGCACTGCGCGAGGCCGGCGTGCAGGACGGCGATATCGTGCGCATCGGCGATGTGGAGCTGGAGTGGCAGGAAGAATGGCAGGAGTAGCGGCCCGCCGGCTGGGCATCCTGGGCGGTACCTTCGACCCGGTGCACTTCGGACACCTGCTCCTGGCCGAGCAGGCGCGCCAGGGCCTGGGGCTGGAGCAGGTGCTCTTCGTGCCGGCCGGCGTGCCCCCGCACAAGCTGGATGAACCCCATACCCCGACCGAGCACCGTCTGCGCATGCTGGAGCTGGCCTTGGCGGACAACCTCGCCTTCGCCATCTCCCGCGTCGATGTGGACCGCCCCGGGCCGCATTATTCCGTGGACATGGTGCGCCTGATCGGGGAAACCCAGGCGCCGGGCACGGAGCTTTTCTTCCTGATGGGGATGGATTCGCTGGCCAATATCTTGAGCTGGTACCGCCCCGACCTGCTCATCCAGCTCTGTATCCTGGCGGTGGCCCGCCGGCCGGGCTATACCTGCGACCTGGACGAATTGGAACGCCAGCTCCCGGGCCTGCGCCGGCGCCTCGTGTTCTTCGACATGCCCCTGATGGAAATTTCCGGCGAGGATATCCGCCGGCGCATCCGCCTCGGGCATTCCATCCGCTACCTGACCCCGGAGCCGGTGCGCCGCTATATCGAGGAGCACGGCCTGTACCGCGCCTCAGCGTAGCACCAGGGCGATGCCGGCCAGCGTCACGGCCAGGCCGATGACCGTGGTCGGGCCTGGCACCTCCCCCAGCAGAAGTATCCCCAGCAGTACCCCGCCGGTGACCTCCTGGGTGGCGATGAGATTGGCATAGGCGGCATGGGTGTGCCGCACGGCGGCGTTGTACAGCGTGTGGCCGGCGGCCATGGGGATCAGCCCCAAACCGATGACAGCCAGCACCTGCGGCCATCCCGGGACGGAATGCGTCGTCGCGGCCGCCAGTGGTGCCAGCCACAGCGCCGCCAGCCCGTAGACCAGGCCGGCATAGGTGAACAGGGGATAGCGCTGGCGCTGAGAGCGGCCGGCGATGGTGTACAGGGCGAACATCACCGCCGAGGCCAGCGCCAGCAGGTCGCCGATGATCATTTGCCGGCTCATCTGCGGCTCGAAGCCCACCATGACGCCGAGGCCGGCCAGCGTCACCAGCATGCCGGCGTACTGCCGCGGCCGCAGAGGCTCCTTCAGGCGCCAGGCCGACAGGAGCGCCACCCAAATGGGCGCCGTGTATACCAGCGTCAGGGCATGGGCCAGGGTGGTGTACAGGATGGCGGCCACGTAAAAGACGAAATGGGCCGCGGTGATGGCGCCGTAGACGATGAAGCGGGGCCAGTCGGAGCGCGGTGGCCAGCGGTGCTCCCGCCGCAGGAAGCCCAACAACAGGATGGCCGCCGAGCCGACCACCAGCCGGCCGCAACTGATCTGATAGGTCGAGAGCGGAGCGGAAAAGCGCACCAGGACGGCGCTGGTGGA
>JAPWUQ010000104.1 GCA_028275445.1 Anaerolineae bacterium
TCCTCGATGGGCACATATACGCCCTTGCGGCCGGTGAACTGCTCCGCCACGAACATGGGCTGGGAGAGGAAGCGCTGGATCTTGCGGGCACGCGCCACGATGAGCTTGTCCTCCTCGCTCAGCTCCTCCATACCCAGGATGGCGATGACGTCCGATAGGTCCTTATAGCGCTGGAGCACCTGCTGGACGCCGCGCGCTACCTCGTAATGCCGCCGGCCGACGATGTTGGGGTCCAGGATGCGCGAGGTGGAGGCCAGCGGGTCCACCGCCGGGTAAATGCCCTGGGCGGCGATGGAGCGTTCGAGGGCGATGGTGGCGTCCAGGTGGGCGAAGGTGGCCACTGGGGCCGGGTCCGTGTAGTCGTCCGCCGGCACGTACACCGCCTGCATCGAGGTGATGGAGCCGCGCTTGGTGGAGGTGATGCGCTCCTGCAGTTCGCCCATCTCGGTGCTCAGGGTAGGCTGGTAGCCCACCGCGCTGGGCATGCGCCCCAGCAGGGCCGACACTTCGGAACCGGACATGACGAAGCGGAAGATGTTGTCAATGAACAGCAGGACGTCGCGCCCCTCGTCGCGGAAGTACTCCGCCATGGTCAGGCCGGTCAGGCCCACCCGCAGGCGCACGCCGGGCGGCTCGTTCATCTGTCCGAAGACCATCACGGTCTTATCGATGACACCGGAATGGGTCATTTCCAGGAGCAGGTCGTTGCCCTCGCGGGAGCGCTCTCCCACGCCGGCGAAGACCGAGTAGCCGCCGTGCACCGTGGCGATATTGTGGATCAGCTCCTGGATGATGACGGTCTTGCCGACGCCGGCGCCGCCGAAAATGCCCGTCTTGCCGCCCTTGGTGAAGGGGGCAATGAGGTCAATGACCTTCAGGCCGGTCTCGAAGAATTCCGGTTGGGTGACCTGCTCTTCGAAGGGGGGCGCCGGCCGATGGATCGGATAAAACGTCTTGGCGTTCACCGGTCCCTTCTCGTCAATGGGTTCGCCGATGACGTTGAAGACCCGGCCCAGCGTCTCCGGCCCCACCGGCACCATGATGGGCGCGCCGGTGTCAATGACCTCTTCGCCGCGGCGCAGGCCGTCGGTGGAGTCCATGGCGACACAGCGCACCCAATCGTTGCCCAGGTGCTGTTGTACTTCCAGGACCAACCGCTTGCCGTCGCGGTAGATCTCCAGCGCGTGATAGATTTCGGGCAGTTCGCCTTCGGGGAAGGCGACGTCCACCACCGGCCCAATTACCTGTACGACACGACCTTTTGTCCCTCGGGCCATGTATTCCTCCGCAATCGTAGATGCTGGGTTCAGCGCCGGCCGCGCATCTTGGCCAATGCCTCGGCGCCGCCGGCAATATCCACCATTTCCTTGGTGATGGCTTCCTGGCGCGCCCGGTTGTAGGTGAGCGTCAGCGCGTCAATCAGCTCGCCGGCGCTGTCGGTGGCGTTGCGCATGGCCACCATGCGGGCGCTATGCTCGCTGGCCGACGCCTCCAGCATGATCTGATACACCTGCATCTCCAGGAAGCGCGGTACCAGGGCGTTCAGGATCGCTCCCGGGCTGGGTTCATACACATATTCCAGCAGGGTCGGCTGTTCGGCCGCCCGCTGAATGGCCTCCACCGCGCTGCGCGAGCGCTCCAGCGCCCGCAGGGGCAGGAGCCGGGCTACCTCCGGCACCTGCACCATGGTGTTGACGAAGCGCGTGTAGACCACATAGACTTCGCCAAAGTGCCCAGAGAGGAAGTCCTCGGTGATTTCCCGGGTGATGCCGGTGATGTCCATGAGGCCGGGCAGGTCGGGGATGTCCTCGAACACCGCGCGGATGTGGTAGCCGGCCCTCAGCATGGCGCGCCGGCCCACCCGTCCCACCGTGATCACTTCCACCGGCATGGGTGCATGCTCGATGAACTCACAGGCCAGGTTGATGACGTTGTGGTTGTATCCGCCGCACAGGCCCTTATTGCTGGTCACCACCACCAGGCCGATGCACTCTCCGGGGTGGGATGCCAGCAGGGGGTGCATGGCTTCCGAGGCTGTGCGCTGCAGGGCCAGATGCACCAGCACCTCCCAGGCCTTCTCGGCGTAGGGGCGCGTGGCCAGGGTGCGGCTCTGGGCGCGCCGCATCTTGGCCGCGGCCACCATCTCCATGGCCCGGGTCACCTTGGCGATATTGCGCACACTGCGGATGCGCCGGCGTATTTCTCTCAGCGTTGCCAAGGATGTCCGCTCCCGCTGTCCCGCGCGCCTCAGCTCGTCATGCGATAGCTGATGGTGGCGCGGAATTCTTCAATGGCCAGCCGCAGGGCCTGCTCGATATCCTCCGTGAGCGCCTTCTCCCTGGCGATCATGGCGCCCACTTCCGGATGGCTGGCATCCATAAACCGCAGGAACTCCTCTTCGAACTGCCGCACCTTGTCCACCGGGATATCATCCAGGTAGTCGTGCGTGGCGGCATACAGGATCATGACCTGATGCTCCAGCGACATGGGCTGGTACTGCGGCTGTTTCAGCACTTCGGTCAGGCGCTTGCCGCGCTCCAACTGCATCTGGGTGGCCTTGTCCAGCTCGGAGCCGAACTGGGCGAAGGATTCCAGCTCGCGGTACTGGGCCATTTCCAGGCGCAGTCGGCCGGCCACCTGGCGCATGGCCTTGGTCTGGGCGGCGCCGCCCACGCGCGAGACGGAGATGCCGACGTTGATGGCCGGCCGGATGCCGGCGTTGAACAGGTCGGTCTCCAGGTAAATCTGGCCGTCGGTGATGGAGATGACGTTGGTCGGGATGTAGGCGGAGACGTCGCCGGCCTGCGTCTCGATAATGGGCAGGGCGGTCAGGCTTCCGCCGCCGTGGGCGGCGTTCAGCTTGGCGGCGCGCTCCAGAAGGCGCGAGTGCAGGTAGAAGACGTCGCCGGGATAGGCCTCGCGTCCGGGCGGCCGGCGCAGGAGCAGGGAAATCTGGCGGTAGGCCCAGGCGTGCTTGGTCAGGTCATCGTAGATGATAAGCGCCTCTTTGCCCTGGTGCATGAAGTATTCGCCCATGGCACAGCCGGCATAGGGCGCGATATACTGCAGGGCCGCCGGCTCCGAAGCGGTCGCCGCCACCACAATGGTGTGCTTCATGGCCCCGAATTTCTCCAGCGTGGCCACCACCTGGGCGACGCTGGAGCGCTTCTGGCCGATGGCGACGTAAATGCAGTACAGGTCCTTGTCCCGCTGGTTGATGATGGTGTCAATGGCGATGGCGGTCTTGCCCGTCTGCCGGTCGCCGATGATCAGCTCGCGCTGGCCGCGCCCGATGGGGATCATGGAGTCAATGGCCTTGATGCCCGTCTGCACAGGGTGCTTGACCGGTTCGCGGGCCACCACGTTGGGCGCGATGCGCTCGACCGGGTAGTAGTCGGCCGGCTCAATGGGGCCTTTGCCGTCGATCGGCTGGCCCAGGGCGTTGACCACGCGCCCCAACAGCCCCTCGCCCACCGGCACGGACACGATGCGCCCGGTACAGCGCACCAGGTCCCCTTCCTGAATTTTGGTGAAGTCGCCGAGGATGACGGCGCCGACGTTGTCCACCTCCAGGTTCAGCGCCAGGCCGTACACACCCTCGGGGAACTCCAGCAGTTCGTTGGCCATGGCGCCGGAGAGGCCCGAGATGCGCGCGATGCCGTCGCCCACCTCGATGACGGTGCCGACATCCACTGCCTCGATGGGTGCCTGGAACGTCTCGATTTGCTTTTTGAGCGCTTCAACGATATCCCTTGCTTGCAGGGCCACGCATGTACCTCCCTTGCCGATGATTCAGGACATAAACCGATGGCCGGCCGCGCCGTCAGGAGGAAAGCAGTTGCTCGCGCAGGCGTTCGAGCTGGCTGGCGAGCGTGCCGTCAATGACGGTGTCGCCCACCCGGATATGCAAGCCGCCCAGCAGGGAGGGGTCCACATGGAACTCGCAGTCCACGTCGGCCCCAAAGCGCCGGCGGATGAGGGCGGCGATGCGCTCGCGCTCTTCCTCGCTCAGCTCCACCGCGCTGGTGACGTGAGCGACCTCCCGCACGCGGCCGCGCGTCATCAGGCGCTCGAAGGCGGCCGTGACGTCGGGCAACATGGGCAGATGGCCCTTGTCCAGCAGGAAGCCCAGGAAGCGGCGGAACTTTTCGCTGGCTCCCTGCGGCACCACCGCCTGCAGGCGCTGGTACTTTTCCGCCGGCGAGGCCTCATCGCTGGCCAGAAAATCCGCCAGCGCCCGGTTCTCGGTCAGGGCCTGCTGGACGCTCTTCAGCCAGGATGCCCATTCCTCGAGCGCCATCTCATATAACGTTTGGGCATAGTGCAAGGGCAGTTCTTCGCGTCTCACGACAGCGCCTCTGTCTCTGCCAGGAATTTCTCAATCAGCTTGCGCTGAGTCTCCTCATCCAACGTGGTGCCGATGAGCCGGCGCGCGATGGCCACCGACAGGTCACCCACCTCGCGGCGCAGTTCCTGTGCCATCTGCTCGCGCATGCGCTCGGCCTCCTCGCGAGCGCGCTTGCGGATTTCCTCCGCTTCCGCCTCGGCCTTCGCCCGTATTTCGGCGGCCACGCGCTGGCTCGTCTCGGTGGCCTGGGCGATGATGCGCTGGCCCTCGCGCCGGGCCTCGTCCACGATGCGCTCATATTCCTGCTCGGCTTCCGCGCGCCGGCGCGCCGCTTCCTCGGCGTCCTCCAGCCCCTTGCGGATGCGCGCCTTGCGCTCCTCGAACATCCGCAGGACCGGCTTGTAGAGCAGGAAGTACAGGACGACGAGGAGCAGGGTATAATTGAAAATCTGGGAGACCAGCAAGCCGAGATTGATCCCGAGTTTTTCCAACGGTATCTCCTCCCAGGTGCATACGCAGGCGAGATCAGAATGATAGAAGCCGGCGGCCGGCCGGCGTCACTTCTCCCATCCTGGTATTACACGAATTTGATGATCAGAGCCACCACCAGGGCATAAATGGCGATCGCTTCCGCGAACACGATGGCCAGGATCATGTTGTTGCGCACCTCGCCGGAGGCCTCGGGATTGCGCCCGATGGCTTCCATGGCCTTGGCACCTAACATTCCGATGCCCAAGGCCGGCCCGATGGCGCCCAGGCCGATGGCGATTGCCGCCGCGAACTGCTTCGCTGTCTGAAGGTCCATGGTTCCTCAATGCCTCCTGTCAATGTGCTGATTGGTTCAGGGTGAAAACGCAATTGCCGGGCCTTCCGCCGGCGCCGGCATTATTCCGCATGTTCGCCTTCCCCATGCCCCAGGGTGGCCAGGGTGAAGAAGACGACGCTCAACATCATGAAGACCAGGGCCTGCACGAAGCCCACGAACAGCTCCAGCCCATAGAAAGGCAGTGAGACGATGTAGGGAATCAGGAATGCCAGCACTCCCAGCAGGACCTCGCCGGCGAAAATGTTGCCAAATAGACGGAAGGTGAAGGAGATGATCTTGGCGAACTCGCTCACCAGCTCCAGCAGGCCCACGAACATGTTGACAAAGCCCTCGAACACGCCGTGGCGGAAATCCACATGGATGAACTTGCTGAAATAGCGCGGGCCGAGGGCCCGGATGCCGAAATACTGGGTCAGGAACACCGATGTCAGCGCCAGGGCCAGCGGCATGTTCACATCCGTGGCGGCGGAGCGCAGGAACGGCACCAGGATATAGCCGTGGCCTTCCTCCGCCGGCTGACGGAGGATCAGGGCGAGGCCCTCGGAGATTTCCCGGATCTGATAGCCGGTGACGCCCTCATGGGCCTTTTCCAGCCAGCCGATGCTCCCGTAGAAAGGCAGGATGCCGGTCCAGTTGGAGATAATGATGTACAGGAAGATGGTGGTCACGATGGGGAAGAATTTCGGCGCCCACTTGGGGCCGGCGACGCTCTCCACCAGCCCGTAGATCAGCTCCAGCACCCATTCCATGACGTTCTGCAGGCCCTTCGGCACCAGGCTCATGCGCCGCGTGGCGAAATAGGCCAGCAACACCAGGGTGATCACGGAGATCCAACTGGCAATCAGGGTGTTGGTGACCGGGAAGCCGAACAGGTGAAAGACGACTTCAGGAGCGATCTCGATAGCCGGCAGGACCACCGGAGGGATAAGCAGAGAGAGGACAACGATCAAGGCGATGATGCCTAACGCCGGGAGCAGTACTTTGCGGGATAGTAATCTCGACACGATGTCGGTTCCTCCCGTAGAATATGCTGGCACCGTGCGGAAGATGAACTCGTGCCTGCGCCGCACGATTGCATACATTATATCGAAATGCAGTCGTTCGCGCAAATATGAGACAGGCGGGTTCGCGTGCTATATCACGAAGTGAAAGGCGGGCTGTCCCGGAAAGGGACAGCCCGCCGGCCTGCTCATGGCAGGAAGCCTGCCACCGTGTCCGCGTCCAGCCGTTTGGCCAGCGCCACCACCAGCTCCAGGGCATGGTCGTAATCATCCCGGTGGATGATGCCCACGTGGCTGTGAATGTGGCGCGCCGGCACACCGATGACCACCGTCGGCACGCCCGTTCGATATACATGGATGTATCCGCCGTCGGTGGCACCGCCCTCCATGGTGGAAAGCTGGAGGGGGATGTTCAGCTCCCTGGCGGTGTCAATGACCAGGTCGCGGAACTTCAGGTTGGGGATCATCATGGCATCGTAGAGCATGAGGCTGGGGCCTTTGCCCAGTTTGATGGAGGATTCCTCGGGTTTGATGCCCGGCACATCGCCGGCGATGTCCGACTCCAGGATGATGGCCGCATCTGGCTCCACCAGGGCGACGGAGGTCCTGGCGCCGCGCAGTCCCACCTCCTCCATGACCGTTGCCGCGGCGTAGACCGTGTTGGGGTGCGGCTCGCCGGCCAGCCGCTCCAGCGCCTGCACCATCAGCGCACACCCGATCCGATCATCCCAGGCCTTGCCCAGATAGGCCTTGGGGACCGAGAGCATGGTGAAGTCACTGACGGGCACGATCGGGTCTCCCAGGCGCACGCCGGCCTCCTCCACTTCCTGCCGCGAGGTAGCCCCGATGTCAATGTACATATCGCGCTTTTCCACCAGCTTATCGCGCTCTTCTTTCGGCAGGATGTGAGGCGGTTTGGCCCCGATGACGCCCGGGACGTCGCCCTTATGGGTCTTGATGATGACGCGCTGGGCGAGGAGCACCTGATCCCACCAGCCGCCCAAGGGGACAAACTTGATAAAGCCCTCGTCGGTGATGTGGCGCACCATGAAACCGACTTCGTCCATGTGGGCGGCCAGCATCAGCCGGGGCGCCGGCGCGCTTCCCTCCAGCCGCGCCACCAGACTGCCGATCTTGTCCTGTTCCACAGTGGCCGCCGGCGGCAGTGCCTCGCGAATCAGCCGGCGCACCTCATGCTCGTAGCCCGGCACACCAGGCACTTCCGTCAGCCGTTTGAGCAGCAGTTCGGTCTGATCCAATGTCCTGCCTCCTTTGCACAACGTATGTAGCCCTGCCCGGGGGAGAGGGGAAGATATGGCTCGGACAACCAACCGCATGCATCATACCCGATGTGCATCCGAAAGGCAAACCGGGAGCGCCAGAAACACGGGCGAGCATCCAGGCCGGCAGGGACGGTACGGGACAGCGCGCGGCGGTGTAAAACAGCAGGCCCCTCCGTGGGGAGGGGCCTGGATTGGGTTCGGAAGGTGGTATTAATACTCCGGCGGCGTCGGCGTGCTCGCCTTCTCTTTCTCGGGGATGTCGGTGATGAGCGCCTCGGTGGTCAGGATCATGGCGGCGATGCTGGCGGCGTTCTCGACGGCCGAGCGCGTCACCTTGGCCGGGTCGATGATGCCGCGCTCCACCATATCGGTGTACTCGTTGGCGATGACGTCATAGCCGATGCGCGGGTTGTTCTTCTCCCGCTGGAGCCGGCGCACTTCTTCCACGACCACGGCGCCGTCCATGCCGGCGTTCTCCGCGATCATGCGCATAGGCTCTTCGAGGGCGCGGCGCACGATCAGCACGCCGGTCTGCTCATCCGGATACTGCATCTTGACGTTGTCCAGCGCCGGGATGGCGTTCAGCAGGGCCACACCGCCGCCCGGGACGATGCCCTCTTCCACCGCGGCGCGGGTCGCCGACAGCGCGTCCTCGACGCGATGCTTCTTTTCCTTCAGCTCGGTCTCGGTCGCGGCACCCACGCGGATGACCGCCACACCGCCGGCGAGCTTCGCCAGGCGCTCCTGCAGTTTCTCGCGATCATAGTCGGAGGTGGACTGCTCGATCTCCGCCTTGATCTGCTCGATGCGCGCCTTGATCATCTTCTCATCGCCCTTGCCGCCGACGATGGTGGTCTCTTCCTTGGTGACGCGCACCTTATCGGCGCGACCCAGGTCGCTGATCTGGGCGGTCTCCAGCTTGCGGCCCATTTCCTCGGTGATGACCGTGCCGCCGGTCAGGATGGCGATATCCTGGAGCATGGCCTTGCGGCGATCACCGAAGCCAGGCGCCTTGACCGCCACAACGTTCAGCAGGCCCCGCAGTTTGTTCAGCACCAGCGTGGCCAGCGCTTCGCCGTCCACATCCTCGGCGATGACGACCAGATCGCGCTTGCCGATCTGCACCAGCTTCTCCAGGATGGGCACGATATCGGTGGCGGCCGAGACCTTCTTGTCGGTGATCAGGATGAAGGGGTCTTCCAGCTCGGCGACCATCGCCTCAGGATTGGTGATGAAATAGGGCGAGATGTAGCCGCGGTCGAACTGCATGCCTTCGACGTACTCGGTCTCGAACTCGAGGCCCTTGGACTCCTCGACGGTGATGACGCCGTCCTTGCCGACCTTGTCCATCACTTCGGCGATGAGGTCGCCGATCTCTTTATCAGCGGAGGAGATGGCCGCCACGTTGGCGATTTCCTGCTTGGTGGTGACGGGGATGCTCATTTCCTTGATGGCCTTGACCACGGCCTCGGTGGCCGCCTCAATACCGCGCTTGAGGAGCATGGGGTTAGCGCCGGCGGCCAGGTTCTTCAGGCCCTCGTTCACGATGGCCTGCGCCAGGACCGTGGCGGTGGTGGTGCCGTCGCCGGCGACATCGTTGGTCTTGGTGGCCGCTTCCTTCAGAAGCTGGGCACCCATGTTCTGATACGGATCCTGCAGTTCAATCTCTTTGGCCACCGTCACGCCGTCGTGGGTGATGGTCGGAGAACCCCATTTCTTGTCCAGCGCGACGTTGCGGCCCTTGGGACCCAGGGTGGTCTTCACGGCGTTGGCCAGGGTGTCAATTCCGATCTTCAGGTTTCGGCGAGCTTCGTCGGCGAATACCAACTGCTTAGCCATATGTCATACCCTCCTTATGTGGTGTATGTGCGTGAAAATGGTTTTGAGAGAAAACGGGGAATTACTTCTCCACGATCGCCAGCACGTCGCTTTCCTTGAGGATCAGGTACTTCTCGTCCCTGATCTTGACCTCGGTGCCGGCGTACTTGGCGAACAGCACGATATCGCCGACCTTGACTTCCATGGGGATGCGCTTGTTGTCCTCGCCCATGCGCCCGGGGCCCACTGCCAGCACCTCGCCCTCCTGCGGCTTCTCCTTGGCCGTCTCCGGCAGGATAATGCCGCCCGGGGTCCGCTCTTCCTGCTCCAGCGGCTTCACCACGATGCGGTCCGCCAGCGGTTTGAGATTGACTGCTGCCATTTCTACCACCTCCTTTGGCTGTAAGATCTCGAATGGTGCGCTCGTGTCTAGTGAATAGCACTCTTCAACGCAGAGTGCTAATTCCAAGGCGCTATCATACTCAAATTCCGCCATCTTGTCAAATTTCGAGGGCCGCCGTTAGCACTCTCTAATTTCGAGTGCTAACGATAGGGGAGGGAACGGGGAATACGGGGCCGCCG
>JAPWUQ010000105.1 GCA_028275445.1 Anaerolineae bacterium
TCGGAGCAGGAACTGGATGAAGCGGTGCGCCGGCGGCTGAACATCGTCCGCTTCGGCCTGATGGCCATCCCACCCATTGCCTGGGCTATCTCCTTCTCCCTGCCCTTTATCGTGGCGCGCGGGCTGGGCGCAAACTGGATCTCCAAGGCCCTGATCCCCAGCCTGATCCAGACAGCCATCGTGGCGGCCATCTGTGTGATAGTCTGGTTCGTGTACAAAAGCCTGGTGATCCGCGGGGCGCGCCGCTGATCCCGCTTCAGCGCCGGCACAACAGGGGCAGGGCCACCCGCCCACCGCTGATTTCCGCGCGCAGAGCGCTGAAGCTTACACCCAGCGCCTGTCCCCCGGCCGCGGCGCTGCTCCGCCGGTTTCCTGCCGTGCTGAACCTCAGCCACGCCTCGCGTGCCGGCGCACGGGCGCGGAGATGGAAGCGGGCCAGGTCCATGAGGCACCCGCCCCCACCTGCCCCTCTCTGCGCGGCGATGAAGTCCACCCGGCCGGCGTAGTTGTCCACCCGATTCACCAATACCGTATCCATGCCCTCCGCCGGCTGAATGCGCTCCGCCGGCGCGCCGGCTTCGTCCACAATTTGCAGGACGTTCGGGTCATAGTCCAGATGCACCGCTACGACATCCGGTGAACTGCCGAAGGCGATCGCCTGCAGGGTCACCGGGACAATGTCGCCGGCGACGGTCTTGGTGTCGGAGGGCAACAGCGATAAGGCAAGCCAATCTCCCCCCGCGGCCGATGCGGGTGTCCAGCGCAGGGCCGAGAAAGACCCCGGCAGAGCGGCGGCCGGCCCCCCTCGCCCCAGGTTCGGCACCAGCAGGTCCCAATCCCCCTGCCCGATCTCGCCGTCGCGATCCAGATCCGCCGGCGGGTCAAACGCCGGCTCGCCGGAGCGGCTCCCCCAGGCGGCGATGAGACGCGACAGGTCATCGGCCCCGACGCGCTGGTCGGCGTTGATATCCCCCCACACGGGGACGCCGGCGTCCCAGCGGTTGCCGCCCGGCTGTAAGCGGAGCGGCGTCATCAGGGCCAGGCTTCCCGGCACAAAGGCGGTCAGCATCCACGCGCCGGGCCGGACCTGCAGGGGCAG
The DNA here is from genome assembly GCA_028275445.1 of Anaerolineae bacterium. Taxonomy (GTDB): domain Bacteria; phylum Chloroflexota; class Anaerolineae; order JACIWP01; family JACIWP01; genus JACIWP01. The sequence continues at coordinate 1,100 of JAPWUQ010000105.1, forward strand.
AAGGGCCTGGCCGGCGGCATCGGTCTGTGCGGACGCCAGGGCTTCCACCGGCAGTGCCGGCCCGCCGGCCATTATCACCAGCAGGGGCCTGGGCCAGAGCGTGGACGGGCCCTGCGTGTCGAACGCCACCGTCAGCGACGCCGTCTCCTGCGCCGATTGCGGCACCGGAGCAGGAAAAGCCTGCGCCGCCGTGGAGGGCGCCGGCCGCACTACCAGCGCACCTTCTACCCGGGTGGTCACGACAGCGTTGGGCGCCAGGGACGCCTGGGGCTGGCCCGCGGCAGGGTTGGCGCCCAGGGAGACGGCGATATCGGGTATATAATCCACATATCCCGCCAATCCCCACCCAGCCGGCTGGTGCAGGACGTGGTACAGGTCATGGGAGACGAACGCCGCGTCATTGTGCACCGCTTCCGGCTGATCTGTGTTGTGCGGATGATCCTCGATCGGCAGGACCTCGCCGGCGAACCCTGCCTCCCGTCCATCCCGCAGGGGATCGCTGACCAGCAGGGCATCCTCCTCGCAGAGCACGCCGGCGGCGCCCAGATAGCGCCCGCCGACGCGGCTCCATTCGCCGGTATACGCATCCCACTGCCAGAAACCGAGCAGTAGCACCACGCCGGCGCCGGCGCGCACCTCTTCCCGCACATCCTCGAACCCGGGAGCCGCCATCCACTCCACCTCGAAAGAGCCGGCCAGCCCGCGCTCCTGCAGGTATTTCTGCAGGGCGCCCACCATATCTTCCGGACGGGTGCCCAGGTGCCCATCACCAGAGTGCAGGCCGTTCGTATCCATGCGGCCGGCCAGGTCCACGATAAAAGGAACCGCATTGCGAGGGTCGTGATCGTCCCAGGCACCGTAGGCGGTCACCAGCGGGAAGCTGTCCGCCACCGCCGGCGGGGGCTGGTCAGCCTCTTCCAGGCGGGAATCCAGCCACCACAGGACGTCCGCCAGCGCCGCCGGCCCGTCATACGCCCACACCTCCGCGGGGTACCATATCGCCCAGTCCTCCTGCCGAGCGCTGAAATCCGGCAGGCCGGCCGGCGCGTAATCCGACGCATCGCCGCGTGGACTGCACAGGCCTGGATAAGGGGTGGGCGCCGGCTCGGGTCCTGCCGGCCGCTCCACGCACAGCGAGACGTCATCCAGATAGACACGCGCCGCGCCGGCATTGCCGTCGTTATGCACGCGGAAGCGCAGGTACAGGATTTGCCCCCGGTACGCGCTCAGGTCCAGGCCGGCCTCCGCCCAGCCAGAGCGGGGCGCCGGCGAAATCTGTTCCAGGATGCGGCCGGCGGCATCGGTTGCTTCCAGCGTGAACCAGTCATACCCCTCCTCGCTGGCCGGCCGGGAGAGCAGATACCAGAAGGACAGGCGGGAGCGCACCGCATCGGATGGGATCCGCACCCTTTGCCAGGCAATGCTCTCGGTCGGGCTTTGCTCCATCCCCAGCCCACCCAGCAGGAGGCTGAAGAAGCCGGAATGCCGCTCCGTCGGCATGACGAACGGGGGGGCATCGCCGGCCAGCGTCCAGCCGGCGGTGAATTCCTCGAATCCGCCGTTCGTCACCCGTTCCATACATGGGCCTGGCGTAGGGGTGGGGCCGGGGGTCGGGGCCGGCGTCCCCGCCGGCGGGACCAGCGGGGTCTGCACCGCCAGCGTCGTCGAAGATGGGGAGGCAAAGGAAGCAAGGCGCAGGTGCAGGAGCAGGACCTCGCCGGCGCGTGCGCTGGCGGCGGCCGATACGGTCAGCAAGACGGTCCGGGAGCGGCCGGGCTCCAGCGCCGGCAGGTCCCAGGAATAGCTACTGCCGTGGGGCGCACAGCCATCACTGCAGGACAGGAAGCGCGCCTGTGCCGGCAGTTCCGCGGTCAGATGCAGGGCATTTGCCGTCGTCGTGCCGGCGTTCTCCATACGGATGCGGTAGACCAGCGTACCCCCGGGCGACACGGCCGGCGGGTCAGTCTCCACGTGCAGGACAAGCTCATCCGCCGGCAGGGTCAGCTCCAGCCGCCAGCCGGCCAGCGTCCGCTCGTTCGCCTCGGGAAAATCGGCGAAGCTGTCCACCAGCAGGCCGTGATCCTCCTCTGGGTGCGCCAGCCAGTCAGCGACCCACGGGGTGATGTCCCATGCCGCGGTGCCCTCGGTGCCCAGCACCGCCTGCGCCTGTCCGGGGAGTGCCGGCGGCCTATTCTTCCATGTGGGCCGGCCGGCCTGCCAGCCCGCGCGCAGTCTGGAGAGGTGCGCGATCATCGTGGCCAGGCCGCTGTGCCCGGCGATGTCGGCCTTGACCACCGCCCTGAGCGGCACTACGCCGGCGGGGAGGCCGCTCAGGTCGAACCACAGCAGGCCGGCGCGCCGGCCGACGCTGGCGCGGTAGCTCCAGCCAATGGTCATGGCCCCGCCAGCGGCCGGGGAGAAGGACTGGGTCGGACTGCCCTCGGCAATGCCGGCCAGGGCGGTGGGGGCGAGGGTGATGGTGACCGTGTCGGGTGCGGCCAGGGCGCGTTGGGCCGGCGGGCGCCACCACAGGCCGGCGCAAAATCCCCACACCAGCAGGGCAGTGACCAGCACACACAGCATCCAGCGTGGGGCGGCTGTCACGCGGGGATGGGGATGGGATAGGTCCATCGGAGCCTCCTTTTGGGAAAGCTGGCCGGCGTGCCGGCATTATTATACCACAGGACAGCGCAGGGGTAATTTGTCCAAACGAACACTCTATGGTAGGATGCGGGGAAACAGCGTATGAGGGAGGTAGATGGAAGCATTCGAGCATCAACTGGTCGCGTTCCTGGATACCCTGCTGAACTCCATTGGCTGGGCCGGCGTCGTGGTCATCATGGCGCTGGAGAGTGCCAACATCCCCATCCCCAGCGAGGTCACCATGCCGCTGGCCGGCTGGATGCTCACCGACAGCATCTGGGAAGCCGCCTGGCACGGCGGTCTGTTCGGCGCGCTGGGCTGTACCCTTGGCTCCGTCATCTCGTACGCGCTGGGCGCCTACGGGGGCCGGCCCCTGCTGGAACGCTACGGCAAGTATATCTTCGTCCATGAAGAGGACCTGGAGCGCGCCGACCGCTGGTTCGCCCGCTGGGGAGATTGGGCGGCCTTTATCTCCCGCCTCCTGCCTATCGTGCGCACGTTTATCTCCTTCCCCGCCGGCGTGGTGAAAATGAGCTTCGCCCGCTTCAGTGTGCTGACCTTCGTCGGCTCGTTCACATGGTGTGCGGCTCTGGCAGTGGCCGGTCGGATTTTCGGGGAGAACTGGGAGCAGATCCGGGCCATCATGCGGCCCTTTGACATCCCCATCGCCATCATCATCCTGGCCGGCATCGGCTGGTACATCTACCGCCACGTCGGCCGGCGCAACAAGCCTGAGCGGACCGTCACCGAGCCGGACAACGTTTAATGCGCCGGCAAACGGCCGGCCGATCGGGTCTCCGGCACCTTCCACCAGATCAGGAAGGCGCCGAAGAGGATGACCACGCCGGACAGCATGAACAGCGCGTGATAGCCGGCCCCCGCCGCACGCAGGTTGAAGACGTCCACCAGGGGGCCGGCTAAGCGCGCCGTGGCCCCGGCGCCGGCGGTAGCAAAGTTCGACAGCCCCAGGTATTTCCCCGCTTCCTCCGGCGGGACCAGGTCGGTGGCCAGCGCCCAGTTCACGCTGAGGAAGGAGCCCAAGCCGGCCCCCAGGACGGCGCCGGCCAGATATACATCCCCCATGGTCTGGACCCGCAGGAGCAGTAACACCCCCAGCCCGCACAATACCGCCGCGATAATGTTCCACCAGCGCCGGCCCAGCCGGTCGGAGAGATAGCCGGAAGGAAACACCAGCAGGGCAACCCCTATCCCGATGGTGGTCATCAGCCCTGCCGTCGCGCCGGCGGGATTGGGAGAGCGAAGCACATCGCGGATAAAGTACTGGCCAAAGCTCTGCACGCCGTAAATGCCGACCAGGATGCAGAACCGCGCGGCCAGGAGGTAGGCATAGGCGGGGTAGCGGCGGACATCGAAATAATAGGCGCGGCGGAGCGCCCGGCGGAGCAGTTGCTGGAGCGGCAGGTGCTCGCCCCGCGCCGGCGGTTCCCGCACCCCGAGCAAGGTGCAGATCAACATGGTGAGCAGGACGCCGGCGATGACGGCGAGCGCCAGCCGGCTCTGGCCGCGATCCACGAAATAGCCGGCGGTCATGGCGCCAGCGATGAAGCCGGCCAGGTCCAGGATATTTTTCGCTCCGGAAGCGGTACCGTGTCGGGCCGGCGGCACCAGGTCAGGGATCAGCCCCTGCAGAGGGCCGTGGGCCAGGTTGGAGGTGCACTGCAGAAGCACGTAGCTGATGGTCAGGAAGAGAAAGCTTTCGCTGAGGCTGATGGCGAGCAGGCTGAGGAGCGCGCCGGCGGCGCCGACTGCGATCCAGGGCCGGCGCCGGCCCCATGGGGTGGTCGTAGCGTCCGAGAGCGCCCCGCTGAGCGGCTGAATCAGCATGGCCAGGATCAGGCCGGCAAAGGTCATCATGCCGAGCGCGGTCGCCTTGTGGTGCTCCGGCACGAACTCCAGGAGCACTGCCGGCAGAATAATGGTATGCAGTCCGTTCCAGAGGAAGGTCAGCCCGAACCAGTAGCAGTTGATGAAAAAGTAATCCTTGGGGCGCAGAACCGCGGCGGGGGGTTGATGTTCCGTCATGGCCAGGTCATTCTGGGGCAATGTACACATGCACGATGCCGCCGACCTGGGCCTGGTCATCCGTGAACAAGATGACGCGCAGTTCGTGGCGCGCCAGCACCCCTTCGCGCAGTTGCCCCTCCCAGGTCAGGGAGTCGGCAACCTTGCGGTACGGATAGCCGGCGACCCCGCCGAACACCGCGCCCTTGTCGGGGTCCTTGCCCAGGTAGGTGATAGTGGTGCCGGGCACCGGCTGATAGCGTTTGACGGCGGCAGTCATGGGCAGGGCGTAGTGGACGGGCGGCTCATTGACAATGGTCTGGGGGACAGGGGCCGGCTGACGGATGCGGAGGCGGGCAGTGCCGGCGGTGCGCAGTTCATCTTCCTCTATCCAGATGATGCGCAGTGCCAGCTTCAGCTCCACGCCCTCACGCACAGTCCCGCTCCAATCGAGGGAATCGCCCACCTTCTTCTCAGCGAGCGCGCCGGCGATGCTGACCCTGGCCGTGCCGTCGGTGATGGAGAGCAGTTCCACCGGCGTGCCGGGCAGGCGCTCGCCGACCTTCATTCCCATCTCCACCGGGCCTTCCAGCACCAGCTCCTCTCCTGACGGCGCCGTCATGCAGGCGGCCAGCAGGACCGCCAGGCACAGGGCCAGCGCCGGCACGAGCCAATTCCTGGGTCTCATGCGGTATCCCCTCCCCTATCTGGGAAAAAGCGGTCGAAGAAGGCCAGGATCCTCGGCAGGTATTCCTCTGGAGCAGTCCGGTCAATCTCCCGATGGCCGGCGCCCGGCACAAGCCATAGCTCTTTGGGCTCGCCGGCCAGCTCGTACAGCCGGCGGGCATCCGACGCCGGCACATAGATATCGTCCTCGCCGTGGATGATGAACAGGCCGCGCGGCGCTACCTGGCTCACCCAGCGGATAGGATACGCGTCCTCCAGCCGGCAGGCTAGAAGCAGGTCGGCGACCTTCACCGCCAGCCTACCCACCAATCGGGGGATCGGCTCGGGGACGCCCTGGGCGCGCAGTCCGCCGGCGACGGTGGTATCCAGCGTGGCGAAGGCGCTGTCGGTCACCACGGCCTTGACCGCCGGCGACAACGGCGCGGAGGCGATGGCGGTCGCGCCGCCCATGGAGAAGCCCAGCAGGCCCACTGCGTGGATGCCCCGGCCTTCCAGGAAGCGGATGGCGGCGAGCACATCGTTGCGCTCATGGTACCCCATGGAGACGCGCGCTCCGTCACTGCGGCCGTGGCCGCGGAAGTCGAACATCAGCACGCCATAGCCGTGCTGGTGGAACGCCGGCACGTAGCCCAGGTCCCCGTCCATACTCCCGCTGTGGCCGTGGCAGAAGATGATGGTGCCGCGTGCCGGCGCCGGCGCGGGGATGAACCAGCCGCGCAGGGTCAGGCCGTCCTCGGTCTGGAAGCTTACCTCCTCGTGGGGCAGGCCCAGCGCGGCGGGGTCCGCCGGCGGGTCGGGCGCCGGCCGGCGGATGAGCTTGCGCGCCGCCAGGAAGGCCGGCAGGAACAGAGCCAGGAGCGCAGTACTGGCGATGCCGGTGAGGATGCCGGCGGTCATCCGTAATCTGGGCGAGAATTTGGACATGATGAGCCGCCCCTCTCGCAGAATTGCTTCGGTTCGCAAATGATTCTAGCACAGCCGGCGGGGCGCGACAAGTCATCTTGCGTTGTTGACAGCGTCCCGCATATCCGGTAAGCTCTGGCCGGCGGTAGTTCCTGATCGCCCTCAGTACCTGTCTGCGCACAGAAAGGGGGAGGCAGCATGCACGATTACCTGATCGAAATGCTGGTCTGCCCGGCGTGTCACGGCGGGCTGGTATGGGAAGTTGCGGAACGTCAGGGGAATACCATTGTGAGCGGCACGGCGGAATGCCCGGACTGCGGCGCCAGATACCCTGTGCAGGAGGGCATCGGGGTGTTCCTGACGCCGGACCTGCCGCGCCAGGACCTATGGGAGGAGGTGGAAAGCCGGCTTTCCACCTACCTGCGCGAGCATCCGGATATCGAGCGTCAACTGCTGGAAACCCCGCTGAAAGAGCTTGCGCCGGCGGACCAGTTCTTCCGCTCCATGATCCTCGATGAGCGGAGCGAGTTCGCCAAGGCCCGGGAGGCTGCCGATACAGCCAGGGCCGGCCTGTACACCAGGGAATACATGGAATGTTCCGAGCGCCAGATCGAGTTTGCCCTTCAGCTCCTTGCCGCAGATACTGCGCCGGTGGTGGACCTGGCCTCAGGCATGGGGCACTTCATGGAGCGCATGGCGCGCCGGCTGAACCGTCCCATTGTCGCTACCGACTTCAGCCCGCGCGTCCTGCGCCGCGACCGCCGGCGCTTCTCCTTCCTCGGTCTGGAGGACCGCATCAGCCTCCTCGCCTTGGATGCCCGCCGCACTCCTTTCCGCCACGGCGCAGTCCATACGATGACCACCTACCAGGGTCTCCTGAACATCCGGGAGCCAGGAGAGCTCCTACGGGAGCTCCGGCGGGTCGTCTCCGGCACCCTCGTGGTGCTGACCTTCTTCTTCCCGGAAGAGGACGCGGCGAACGGGGCGCTCATCCACGAGCTTGGGCTGACGCAGATGGCCTATCGGGAGCCGGCGCTCCGGCAGTTCCGGGAGGCCGGCTGGACGATACAGGTGGCGGCATCCTGGAAAGGGCTCGCTCGCCCGACACCCCCATCGGTCCTGCTGGAAGGGGCCGGCATTGATGCCCTGCCGGCGGCGGAGACCACGCTGGAATGGTGCGTCCTGGAAGCACACTGACCCATGAATCCAACCGAGAGGACGCTGTAGGGATGACTTCTCACTGCCTCAGGGATAGAAAGCTTTGACAATTCCCGCCGGCAGGTTATACTGTCCTCAAGATGGTCCATCTCTTGCGAACAGGCGTAACACTTCATGGAAATCAAAGAGGTTCAATCCCTGGCGGAACAGGTCAAAGAGAACGTCGGACGCGTCATCGTCGGGAAAGAAGAGGTTGTTGAGCTGGCCCTGATCGCCCTGCTGTGCGAGGGACACCTGCTCATCGAGGATGTGCCGGGCATCGGCAAGACCACGCTGGCCAAGGCGCTGGCGCGCTCGCTGGACTGTCAGTTCAGCCGCATTCAGTTCACCCCGGACCTTCTGCCCTCGGATGTAACGGGTATTTCGTTCTTCAACCAGCGGACGCAGAACTTCGAGTTTCGCGCCGGCCCCGTTTTCGCCCAGATCGTCCTGGCGGACGAGATCAACCGCGCCACCCCGCGCACCCAGAGCGCCCTGCTGGAGGCCATGCAGGAGCGCCAGGTCACCATTGACGGCCAGACCTATGCCCTGCCGCGACCTTTTATGGTACTGGCGACCCAGAACCCCATCGAGCTGGAAGGCACCTTCCCGCTTCCGGAGGCCCAGGTGGACCGCTTCCTGATGCGCATCGCGCTGGGCTATCCCGACGAACAGGAGGAGAATGCCATCCTGCAGCGCTTCGAGCGGGAGGACCCGTTGGAGCAGTTGACGCCAGTGGCCACGGCAGAGCAGGTGCTGGAGGCGCAGACAGCGGTGCGCCAGGTGCACGTGGAGGATTCGGTGCGGGAATATATGGTGCGGGTGGTGCGCGCCACCCGGGAGCACGAGGCAGTATCGCTGGGCGTCAGCCCGCGCGGCACGCTGGCCCTTTTTCATACAGCGCAGGCGCTGGCGGCTCTGCGCGGCCGGCATTTCGTCATCCCCGACGACGTGAAGACCCTGGTCCCGCATGTCCTGACCCACCGCATCATCATCAGTCAGCGGGTGCGCCTGCGCGGGCGTACGCCGGCCGAGGTGCTCCAGGAAATCGTGGATGCAGTCCCGGTGCCGGTGGAAGGATAGCCGGCGGAACAGGCATGGAAAGCCCCTTTGGATTTGGACGTCGGGTGGTTGTTGACCGCACCAAGACCACCCAGTATACCGAGGCCTGGGTCGTGCTGGCGCTGGTGCTCATCCTCATTGGCCTCGTCACCCGCCGGCCGGCCCTGCTCACCAT
>JAPWUQ010000106.1 GCA_028275445.1 Anaerolineae bacterium
GTAAGACGATATAGGCAATGATGAGCAGGAAGAAGAAGATCAGCAGGGACAGCGGGAATGGACCCAGGATGGGACGCTGGCCCATGTTGTTGATCCAATCGGGGAAGGTGGTGATGGAGCGGTCCTCTACCAGCACCCATACCAGGCCGCGGAACATGATCATGCCGGCCAGGGTGACGATGAGGGAGGAGAGCCGGCCGTAGGCGATCCACAAGCCGTTCCACAGGCCGCAGAGAAGGCCGGTGACCAGCGCCGCCGCGAGGGCGAGTTCTCCTGGATAGCCCAGCTCGATCAGGCGGCCAAGGACGCCGGCGGCAAGGCCCATCACCGATGAGACCGACAGGTCAATTTCCCCGTTGATGATGATAAAGGTCATGATCAGCGCCACGATGATCTTCTCGGCGTAGAGGTAGAAGACGTTGATCTGGTTTTCCACCGTCAGGTACGCCGGCGCGCGCGCCGAATTATAGAATAGGGTGATCAGAAACAGGACGAAAAGGATGGCCTCCCATGAGCGCAGGAACTGCATCCGACGCAGGGATGCGAGACGAGTGCTCAGCATGGAATTCTTCCTCCTCTGGTTATTGTGTGCCAGCATGGGCTGTGCCATATGCTCGTTCCCCATCACGCCTGCGGCATTGAGCGGGCCTTTGCTTCCGCCATTTCAGCGGTCCTGGCGGCCGCGGCGCGAGCCCAGATCAGGCGCAGACGGGCCATGATGGCGCTGTCGGTGGCGACGGCCAGCAGGATGAGGAGGCCGAGGATGGCGTTGCGCCAGAACTCGCTGATGGCCGGCCAGCGCCGCAGGCTGTAGTCCAGGGTGCCGATAAGCGTCGCGCCCAGGAAGGCACCGATGGCGGTCCCGGTCCCGCCGAAAATGTTCACGCCGCCCACCACGGCCGCGGCCACCGCGTCAAATTCCAAACCCACGCCGGCCAGCACCATCAGGTTGCCGTACTGGAGCAGGAAGAGATAGCCGCCCAGGCCGGCCAGCGCGCCGCCGATGAGGTAGGCGATGAAGACGATGCGCTGAGCGGGGAAGCCGGCGATGCGCGCCGCTTCCGGGTTGGATCCGATGGCGTACAGCCGGCGGCCGTAGGGCAGGTATGTCAGCATGAGCTGGATGAGGATGACCACCGCGATAGCAATGCCCACCATGACGCGGAAGTCCAGGTCGCCGACTTTGAAGATGCTCCAGCTCGCGAACTGGCGCGCCCACATCGGTAAGCGGTGGGCGGAGACGATGCCGCCTTCGGGGGCGGAGTAGAGCACAATGGCGGTGCGGTAGATGGCCATGGTGCCGATGGTGGTGATGATGGCCGGCACCCGCCCATAGGCGATGATGAGACCGTTGATCATTCCCATGGCGGTCCCTATCGCGATGGCGATGAGCGCGGCCGGCACCGGGCCTATCTCATGGTGATACGAAAGCTGGACGCCCAGGAAAAAGGCGCAGAACCCGACAATGGCTCCCAGCGACAGGTCAATGTTGCGCGTGATGGCCACCAGCGTCTGGGCCATAGCGACCACCGCGATGATGGCAATGCTGGTCGAGACGCGCACGAAGGTGCGCCCGGTATAGTAATCCGTAAGAAGGGTGCCGAAACCCAACACAATGATAACGATCAGGAACAGGGTGACCAGCTCGCGAACTTGTTCGGGCCGAAGGATGCGGGTGATGAATTTCATGCCTGTCTCTCCAGAATCGCTTCGGGATGACCCATGGCGGCGGCCATGATTTTTTCCTGTGTGGCTTCTTCGCGTGTGTAAATGCCCATCTGCCGGCCTTCATGCATCACCAGGATGCGGTCGCTCATCGCCAGCACTTCCGGCAGGTCCGACGAGATCAGGATGATGCCGATCCCCTGGGCGGCCAGGTCATTGATCATATGGTGCACTTCCACCTTGGCCCCCACGTCAATACCGCGGGTCGGCTCATCCAGGATCAGCACCTTGGGCTGGACGTTCAGCCATTTGCAGAGGAGCACTTTCTGCTGGTTCCCGCCGGAGAGGCGCTCCACGGTGTTCAGGACCGAGGGGGTCATGATGTTCAGACGCTGGCGGAATTGTTCCGCTACCTCGATCTCTTTCTGGCGCTGAATCAGCCCCAGGCCGTTCAGGAATTGGGGCAGGGTTGGCAGGGTAATGTTGGCGCAAATAGGCATAGGCATCACCAGGCCGTACTTGCGGCGGTCCTCGGTGACATAGGCGATGCCCAGCTCCATGGCCTGCTGAGGGGAGCGGATGCGGACGGATTTGCCGTCAATGGTGATTTCGCCGGCGTCGGCTGGCTCAATGCCGAACAGCGCCAGGGCGACGTCCGTGCGGTGGGAGCCGACCAGGCCGGCGAAGCCCAGCACCTCTCCCCGCCGCAGGTCGAAATTAACGTCGTAAAAGACGTTCTGTTTGGTCAATCCCCGCACCGACAGCACCACTTCGCCGTGCTGGACGGAGCTTTTAGCGAAGAACTCCTCCACCTCGCGGCCCACCATGTCGCGAATTACCTGTTCCACCGTGACCTCACTGCGCGGCCGGGAGGAGATGAGCTTGCCGTCCCGGAGCACCGTGATGCGGTCGGCGATCTCGAACACCTCTTCCAGCCGGTGGCCGATGAACAGCACGGCGATGCCGCGATCGCGCAGGGAGCGCACCAGCTTGAACAACTGCTGGACCTCGTGCAGGGAGAGGGCGGAGGTGGGCTCGTCCATGATGAGGACGCGCACGTCCAGGGAGATGGCGCGGGCGATTTCGACGGTCTGCTGTTGCGCCACGGTCAGGCCCTGGGCGGACTGGCGCACGTCCATCACCACGCCAAGCTTGGCCAGGATTTCCTCGGCGTCCTTATACATTTGGTTCCAGCGGACGAAGGGGCCGCGGGAGCGGTGGCTGATAAAGATGTTCTCCGCCACGTTCAGGTCCGGGAAGATCATGGGCTCCTGGTAGATGGCGGCGATGCCGAGCGCCTGGGCCTCTTGTGAGTTATGGATGACCACCGGCCGGCCCTGCACCCGGATCTCGCCCGTGTCCGGCTGGTGGACGCCGGTGGCGATTTTGATGAGGGTGGATTTGCCGGCGCCGTTTTCCCCCACCAGCGCATGGATTTCCCCAGGGTAGATGGCCAGGGAGACGTCATCCAGCGCCTGGGTCATGTCGAATCGCTTGGAGATATGCAGCAGTTCGAGAATCGGTTCCGTCATGGCATTTCCTCTTGGGCAATAGGTAATTCGTACACGGCAGAATCAACGTCCTGCGGGTAGTACAGGTTGATGTTGTCGCGCGAGATAAACACGTGCTCGTTGAAAATGGCCGGCGGGACCGGCTGGCCGGCGAGGATTTTGCCGGCGATCTCGATCAGCTTGGGGCCGTAGCGCTCGGGCCAGTAGGCGGTGGAGCCGATGATGCGCGACTGCGGGTCCCGTATCTCCTGGCGCACCTGCCGGTCGGCGCCCTGTCCTACCACCACCAGGTCCTCCTCGCGCCCCAGTTTGCGGGCCGCCCGCACCGCTCCTAATGCCGCCTCATCGTTGAAGCACAGCACGGCGATGCGGTGGACGGACGGCATTTCCTGAAGGAGCCGGTATATTTGTTCTTCGCTCATGCGGCAGTTATTGCCGCAGTTGATGCTGCGGATGCGCTCCGCCGGCAGTGGCCCGAGGATTTTCTGCAGGCCGTCGAGCTGTCCCTGCATGCGGGCGGCGGGCAGTTTGCCGGCGCGCGGCTCCTCGAGCATGATCACCTGCTCCACATGGCCCTGCCAGTGGCGGAGGATCCACTCCCCGAGGGCCAGGCCGGCCAGATGGCCGGCGCGGTAGTTATCCACGCCGAAGAAGGTGGCGCCCACCATGGGGATGTCCACGGCGATGACGGGGATGCCGGCGCGCTGGAACTTGTCCATGAGCTGGGGGCCGGCATGCTCGTCCAGGTGGTATTCGATGACCAGGTGGACGCCGGCGGCGATCAGCTCGTCCGCGACGCGCAGGGCCACCTCGGTGTCCATCTGATTGTCGCGGGCGATCAACTCCATATCGGGAGCTGTCTGGATAGCCCGCTCCAGGCCGCGGCGCACATCAGCGGCGAAGGGCAGGGCGTCGCTGAGGTTGGCGAAGCCGATCTTGTAGCGCTTCGGTCTGGGCGGATGCCGGCTGGGTGGGTAGGTGGAGGCGTTCTCCTCACTGCACACCGTGAGCTGGACCGGGGTTTGGCGCAGTTCTTCGATGTAGGCGGGGGCGATCTGGTCATCGGTGAAGATATGGGCGATCTGCTCGATGGTGGCGAACGAGGTGAGGTCAACCCGTCCGAATTTGCTGGAGTCTATCAGCGCTATCACCCGGTCCGCGCTCTGGATCATCAACCGCTTGAGTTCGATCTCGGGCAGGTCTACTTCGGTGAGGCCGGCGGACACCGAGAATCCCGTGCAGGAGACGAAGGCAGTGCGGGCATGGAGGTTGCGCACGATTTGCTCGCCCAGACTGCCGCCGACCGATGTGCCATCGGGCCGCACCTTGCCGCCGATGAGGATGACCGTGTGAGAGAGGTTTTTGGCCAGAGCGAGGGCGATCTCTATGCCGTTGGTGATAACCGTCAGGTTTTTGCGCTTCTGCAGGTATGGGACCATGGCATAGACGGTGGTGCTGGCGTCGAGCATAATCGAGTCGCCGTCTTCCACCAGTTCCGCCGCCCAGCGGGCGATGCATTCTTTGGCGCGCACGTTCGTGCGAGCGCGAGCCGCAAATGTGGGGCTGATGAAGGTGTGGTGGTCGGGGACGATGGCGCCGCCGCGCACGCGCTGGATCTTGCCGGCGCTCTCCAGCGCCTTCAGGTCGTTGCGAATCGTGCCCTCCGATACGCGTAGCATCTGGGCCAACTCACTCACCGTGATGCCCGGTGTCTGGCGCAGTAATTGTAAGATGCTTGCCTGCCGTTCGAGAGGGAGCACCGCAACCGTCCCGCAGAGTTCTGATTGCGCGCGATTGTCGAAAATTGACGGAGCGTTGTTGGATTTTGCTATTTATAGCATAGCAGATTTTTGCTTATTTGTCAAGAGCCTGCGCAACATTTTGCGGGACAAATATGGGCCGGTGCTCCCTCTTTTGTGTGCAGATGCCGGCACTGCCGGCACGCGTCAGCCGCCGGCCTCCAACGGATAGCGCGCCATAATGGCACACAGCTTGTCGTACGCTTCATCCCAGCCGGCGGTCTGCGCCGGCTCATAGACGGACAGGGGGAAGGACTTGCGGATCAGCTCGCGTCCCTCCGCCACATTGTGCAGTGCCCCCATGGCGATCATCTGCATCATGATGTTGCCCAGCGCGGTGGCCTCGATGGGGCCAGTATACACCTGCCGGCGCAGGGCGTCCGCGGTGAACTGCGAGAGCAGGCGGTTCTGCGTGCCGCCCCCCACGATGTACACCGGCTCCAGGTGATACCCCAGCATCTCCTCCAGCCGCTCCAGCACCCAGCGGTACTTGAGCGCAATGCCCTCCAGCGCACAGCGCACGACGGCCCCTTTGTCCTCCGGCACAGGCTGGCCGGTCAGCTTGCAGAAGCGGCGGATGCGCTCCGGCATGTCGCCGGGCTTGAAGAATTCCGGATAGTCGGGGTCAATGACCGCCAGGAAGGCCGGCGCCTGGCTGGCCATCTTCACCAGCTCGTCGTAGGAGTACGCCTCGCCCTGCTGTGCCCAGGTGCGCCGGCATTCCTGCACCAGCCACAGGCCCATGACGTTTTTGGAGAAACGGAAGGTGCCGGCGACCCCGCCCTCATTGGTGAAGTTGTTGCGCAGGCTGTCGGGGGTGATGATGGGGTGCGGCGCTTCGGTGCCCATGACCGACCAGGTGCCGGAGCTGATCCAGACGAAACGGGATTCTACCGCCGGCACAGCGGCGACGGCGGAACCGGTGTCATGGCAGGCCGGCGCGATCACCTGCGGGCACCGCCCCTCACTGATGCCCAGCTCCTCCCGCACCGCCGGCGTCAGCTTGCCCAGATTGGTGCCGGGCGGGATGATGGGTGGGAAGATGTGCTTCGGGATGCCCATGCGTTCCAGCAGGTCCCAGGCCCAGTCCCCCTGGCGCGGGTTGTAGAACTGCGTGGTGGTGGCGTTGGTGAACTCGCAGAATTTCTGGCCCGTCAGCCAGTAATTCAATAAATCCGGGATGGTCAGGAAGGTGTGGGCGATTTCAAGCGCCGGCGACTGGGCTACCACCATCGCCAGGAGCTGGTAAAGGGTGTTGAGCTGAAGGAACTGGATGCCGGTCTGTTCGAAGATCTCGGCGCGAGGCACGCGCCGGCAGGCCTCCTCGATCATCCCGTCGGTGCGGCTATCGCGGTAGTGGTAGGGGTTGCCGATGAGCGCGCCGGTGCGGTCCAGCAGGCCAAAGTCCACCGCCCAGGTATCAATGCCCAGGCTGGCCGGCGGGGATTCCGTGTCGCGGAAGGCCATGCCAATGGCATTCTTGACATCGCTCCAGATGCGCAGGATGTCCCAGTGCAGGCCGTCAGGGAGACGCACCGGGCCGTTGGGGAAGCGATGCAGTTCGGAGAGGGAGAGCCGGCCGCCGTCGAAGGATGCCAGCATCGCCCGTCCGCTTTCCGCCCCGATGTCGAACGCCAGATAGGTCTGTGCTGTCATGCTGTGTCCTCCTTCTCGGTTTTCGCCATCATATCAGCAAGAGGTGCGGCATTTCCACCCACTGGATGATGCGCTGGAGGAATTGGGCGGCCGGCGCGCCGTCTATCAGGCGGTGGTCGAAGGTCAGGCTCAGCCAGACGCGATGGCGCACGGCGATCATTCCCTGAAACACCGCCGGCCGCTCGACGATGCGGCCGATGCCCAACACAGCACACTGCGGCAGATGGATGATGGGGGTAAAGGCGTCCACGTCGTACATGCCCAGGTTGGTGATGGTGAATGTACCGCCGCTCATCTCTTCGGGGGTGAGCTGGCCGGCGCGCGCCCGCTCGATCAAGCGCTGGGTTTCGCGGGCGATATCCGCCAGCCGCTTGCGGTCGACGTCCCGCACCACCGGCACCAGCAGGCCGCGCTCCGTGTCCACCGCCAGGCCGATGTGCACCTCATCCCAGAGCCGGATGGTTTCTCCTTCCAGCGAGGCGTTCAGGCGCGGGAACTGGCGCAGGGCGCGGCCGGCAATATACAGGAAAATATCATTGTAGCTGACGGGGATGCCGGCTTCATGGAACTGCCGGCGCAGTTCCACCAGCGCGGTGGCGTCGGCCTCGGACATCAGCGTGACCGGGGCGGTGGTCTGCCGGCTTTCGAGCATGCGCTGGGCGATGACCGCCCGCGGGCCTTCCAGCGGGATGGTCTGCATGACGGCGATCGTCGGCGGGGTAATGGCCGGCCCTGTGGTGACAGGGGGAGCTTTCACCGCCGCCTGGGACTGCAGGTACGCCCGCACGTCCCGCTCGACGATGGCGCCCTGGGGGCCGGTGCCCTGCAGGGTTTGCCAGGGGACGTTGTGTTCTTCCGCCAGCCGGCGGGCGCGCGGCGAGATGAATATCCGGCCGGCCGGCGGGGTGGTGGGCGGTTTCGCCGCCGTCGCGGGGGCAGGCGTGGGCGGCACGGGCGCGCCGGCAGGCGCCGCCGGCGGCGGTGCTGGAGCCGGCACGGCCTCTGCTTCTTCCCCAGGCGCGAGGATACGGGCGATGGGGGAAAGCACGCGCACCTTTTGGCCGGGCTGGGCGGCGATATGGCGCAGGATGCCGGAGGCCGGCGCCTCGATGTCCAGCGTGGCTTTATCGGTCTCGATGGCGTACAGCTTTTCGCCCTGGGTCACCGCCTCTCCCTCGCGCTTGTACCAGGTCACCAGGGTGACAGTATCCACGGTCTGGCCCAGGGGTGGGACGAGCACATCCGTTGCCATGGGATTCCCTCAGAGTATGGACTTCACAGCCTGGACAACGCGCTCCGCGCTGGGGACATAGAACTGCTCCATCGGCGGCGAGAAGGGCGGGGGAGTGTCCGGCGCGCTGACGCGCACGATAGGCGCGTCCAGCCAGAAAAAGGCTTCGGCGGCGACCATGGCGGCCACGTCCGCTCCCCATCCGCCGGTATAGTTGTCCTCCTCGACGATGACCAGCCGGCCGGTCTTGCGCACGGAGTCAAGGATCAGCTCTTTGTCCAGCGGCACCAGCGTGCGGGGGTCGATCACCTCCGCCTCGATGCCTTCCTTCGCCAGTTGCTCGGCGGCTTCCAGCGCGCGGTACACGGTGAGCAGTTTGCCGACGATGGTGACGTCCTTGCCCTCGCGTCGGATGATGCCCTTGCCGATGGGCACCAGGTATTCCTCCTCGGGCACTTCTCCCACCGGGCTGAGGGCACCGCGCTCGGCGCGCGGCCCCTTACTGCCGTAGAGCAGTTTGTGCTCAAAGATGATGACGGGATTATCGTCGCGCACCGCGCTTTTCAGCAGGCCTTTGGCGTCGTAGGCGGTGGCCGGCGCCACCACTTTCAGGCCCGGTATGTGGGTGAAAAAGGCCTCCAGGCTTTGGGCATGTTGGGCGCCGCGGCCGGTCGCCCCCACGGGGGCGCGCAGGACCAGGGGGACCTTGACCGTGCCGCCGGACATATAGGTCATCTTGGCGGCCTGATTGGCGATCTGGTCCATGGCGCAGAAGAGGAAGTCGCCGTACTGCACGTCGGCGATGGGGCGCAGGCCGGCCATGGCGGCGCCGATGGCCACGCCGATCAGCCCAGTTTCCGAGATGGGGGTGTCCAGAATGCGCTCATGCCCGAATTCCTCAGAGAGGCCCAGGGTAACGGTGAAGGCGCCCCCAAATCCGCCGGGGATGCCGATGTCCTCGCCGATGCAGAAGACGCGCGGGTCGCGCCGCATTTCCTCCCGAATGGCCTGTCGCAGGGCTTCCGCAATGGTCATCAGCGCCATGGCTTATCCCTCCTCCGACCAGAATACGTGTTTGAGGGTGTCCTCCGGGTCGGGCAGGGGACTTTCCTCGGCGAAGCGCACCGCGTCGTCAATGAGGGCCTGGACCTCCTGTTCGATGCGCTCCAGGGTTTCATCGGTGGCCAGGCCCAGTTCCTTCAGCCGGCCGGCCAGCCGCGGGATGGGGTCGCGCTTGGCCCATTCTTCCTCTTCCTCGCGCGAGCGGTAGGTGCGCGGGTCACTGCGGGAATGTCCGCACAGCCGGTAGGTCTTGGCCTCGATCAGCGTCGGCCCCTCGCGCCGGCGGGCGCGGGCGATGGCCTCGCCGGCGACCCGGTAGACCGCTTCGACGTCATTGCCATCCACGATGACCCCCGGCATGCCGTAGGCGGCCGCCCGGTCGGCGACGTTCTGAATCTTAAAGGCCTTGGAGAAGGGGGTGGAGGCGGCGTACAGGTTGTTCTCGCACACGTAGACCACCGGCAGGTCCCAGATGGCGGCCATGTTCATGGCCTCGTGCACCGCGCCCTCGTTGGCGGCGCCTTCGCCGAAGAAGCAGACACTGACGCGGTCCTTGTCCAGCCATTTGGCGGCCAGGGCGGCGCCGGCGGCCAGCGGGGCGTTGGCGCCGACGATGGCCACCGCGGGGAACATGCCCACCCGCACATCCCCCACATGCATGGATCCCCCCTTGCCCTTACAGCAACCCGTGACCTTGCCGTACAGCTCCGCCATAATGGCGCGCGGCGCCACGCCTTTGGCGATGGCATGGCCGTGGGGGCGGTGGGTGCTGAAGAGATAATCATCGGGACGCAGATGCGCGCAGACGCCGGCGGCCACCGCCTCCTGCCCGATGTACAGGTGCAGGGTGGAGGG